>JBBREK010000237.1:0-6092 GCA_038203025.1 Planctomycetota bacterium | reverse complement strand
CATTTTGGCCTCTCCGCCGTGCGTGGCGATGGAGATCTCTCCTGGTCGATGATGTACCGGCCGCCGGGCAGCCGGCGCAACGCCCTGGATCGCTATGGTCCTCCGGCCGTCCAAGTTGGCCTCCCGCCGGAGGAATACTGGCGTCAGGCAGACAGGTTCAGCCCGGAGGCCTGGGATCCGGCGGGCATCCTTGAGGCGGCCAAGCGCGCCGGCTGTACCTACGCTGTGCTGACCACCAAGCATCACGATGGCTACACCCTGTGGCCAAGCCAGCATGGCGATCTCGGCACGCACACCCACATGGGATCCCGTGATCTGCTCCTGCCATATGTCGAGGCCTGTCGGACGCACGGGCTGAAAGTGGGGTTCTATTACTCACCGCCAGACTGGCGGATACTGCGCCACCACATGGCCTACGGGAAGGATGCAGGCGGCCGACCTCTGGGGATGCGCCATGAGCCGCTGGAGGTTGAGCCGAAGCCCGATGACGAGGTCACCGCGCGCTGGCATGCGCTGGTGCGCGGACAGTTGAGTGAACTGCTGACCAATTACGGTCAAATCGATCTCGTGTGGTTAGATGGCCGTGCTCCGGGGGCGTTCGACAATGCTTGGCTGCGCACCTTCCAGCCGCATCTCGTGGTCAATCGCCGGCAAGCGCCCGACGGGGATTTTGAAACCCCCGAAGGTCGCTTCCCCAAGGAGCGGCCACAGGGGTGGTGGGAATATTGCCACATCTGGAACGACGGGGCGTGGGGGTATCTGCGGCATGAAGTGTACAAACCGACCGGCTGGATGCTGGGCGAACTGGCCAAGGCCCGCGCCTGGGGTGGCAATTTCCTGGTCAACGTCGGACCCGACGCCATGGGTCGGTTGCCAGCAGCCGGCTACGCCCGGCTCGCCGAGGTCGAGACGTGGATGGCGCATTCGGCCGTGTCGGTCGTCGGAACCGCTCCTGGTCCGTGGCCCGAGCAATCGACCATACCGGTCACGGTGCGGGGATCTGTCTGGTACCTGCATCAGTTGTGGGAATTCGACGGGGAGGTTGCGCTCACCGGCGTTGCCGACCCGCAGTCGGTGCGGCTGCTGCGCGATGGAACACCCCTGTCCTGGCACCGAGATGGGGACCGGGTGGTGATCTCATGCCCGCCGCAACTACGTTCCTTGCTTGACGATGTCATCGAGGTCGCCTTTCCCGATACGATCGCATCCTGACCGACGAGGCCCCACGGACACCGATCTTCCACATCTGACGCCTCTGGAATTTCTCGTTGTCGGTCTGGCCGCCGAGGAACAGGAGTCGTTGCAAGGACATTGCTACGGCTCGTTTCACTCGCGCTTCGGCACACTCCGTGGGCGCAACGGCTTGGCGCGCCGCAGGGCCGGCCGTAGCTGGCGAGGCTCCGGTGTAAAGGCTGCAAATGCATCGGGACACAAGGAACATCGTCCGAAGTCCAACGGTAAGCTACGCCGACCTTGGCATCTGCGAACCCTCTGCGCGATGGGGAGCAGAGCGTTGCGCAGGCAACGGGCCTGCGTAACACCCGCAGTCCATGTCCGAACAAGCGCGATGGGCCGGTGACGAGGCGACTTCTGCAGATGGCCGACGCTGGGACGGCGCCGAGCGCACCGTCGGTGACGTGCCGCCACGCTGGGATGGGGCCGAGCGCACCACCGGCGGCGCCGATGCGGTGCCGGCCGTGCGCCAAGTGCCCATGCCGGCCCCGCCCGAGGACGACGGCTGGCATCGCCAGGGCCAGCGCGGGCCGCTGACCGGCCAGGTCTTCGCCGACTATGAGATCGGCGGTGTGCTCGGCGAGGGCGGCATGGGTACGGTCTACCGTGCCCGTCAGACCAGCCTCGGCCGGCGCGTAGCGGTGAAGACGCTGTCCAGCGCCATCGGCAACGAACCGCTGCAGCGCGCCCGCTTCGAGATCGAGGCGCGCGCCGCCAGCCTGATCCAGAGCCCGCACGTCGTCGCCGTGCACGCCGCCGGCAGCTGGGACGGCACCGCCTACTTCGTCATGGAATACGTCGAGGGCAGCGACCTCGGCAGTGTGATCGCGGCGCAGCAGGGGCACGGCCTACCACATCAGCGCGCTCTGGAGCTGGCCCTGCAGGCGGCCCGCGGCCTCGCCGCCGCCGACGCCAAGGGCATCGTCCACCGTGATATCAAGCCGGGCAATCTGCTGCTGACCGCCGACGGCATGCTGAAGATCGCCGATTTCGGCATCAGCAAGATCGGCGGCGAACACAACCTCACCCGCACCGGTACCGCCGTCGGTACGCCCAGCTACCTGTCGCCGGAACAGGGACGCGGCGAGACCACCGACATCCGCAGCGACATCTACAGTCTGGGCTGTGTGCTCTACGAGGTGGTGACCGGACGGAAGCCGTTCCTCGGCGACAACGCCGACGCGGTGATCTATCAGCACAATTACGCCGAGCCGCAGCTGCCGCGCAGTCTGGTGCCGGAGCTGCCCGAACCGGTGCAGGCGGTGGTGGTGCGCTGCCTGCAGAAGGACCCGGCCAGACGTTACCAGAACCCGGACGAGCTGATCGCCGACATCGAGGCGGTGCGCGATGGCGACGTGTCGGTGACCGCCCTGCTGCAGGCGCGCTACGGCACCGGCGCCGAGGAGCAGATGCGCCGCCGCCTCGGCCGCCGCAATCGCTGGGCCCTGCCGCTGGCCGCCGCCCTGGTCCTGGCCGCAATCGCGGTCGGTGGCCTGCTGTGGCGCCAAAGCACCACCGAAGAGCGCGTCCAGGCCCAACGCCACGAGGAACAGTTGCGCGGACGTCTGCGCGAAGGCCTCGACGCCCTGCGGCCGGTGCCGCCCGGGGCGCACGACGATCTCGCGGCCCTCGCCAACCTGGCCGGATCCAACGACGCCGACGTGCGCCGTTGGCAGGGCAAGGTGTCGGCGATCGGCGGACTCGATACGCGTTTTGCGCGGTTGTACGGCGCCGAGATGCCCGGAGTTGCCCTGCGCGGCGAAGCCGTCGCCGACCTCGCCGATCTCGCCGCCCTGATCGGCGCGGCGTCGCCAGCGGCGCTACGCGCCCAGGCACGCCTCGACGAGACCGCGGCCGAGATCACCCGTCTACGCCAGACTGTCGCCGAACTGGATACCGGCGCCGATGCCACCCTGGCGCAGCGCGAACGCCTGGCGCCGGCCCTCGACGCGCTGGTCCGCCTGACCGGCGAGGGCGACGCCGACGTCGCCCGCTGGCGGCGACGCCTGGCCGAGCTCGACCGGCGGGTTGCCACGGCGCGAACAACGCTTGCGGCTCTGGATGCGGCCGGCGTGCAACCCGACGAGCCAGCCATCGACCGGCTGGCCGGCAGTCTCGACGACCTGGCCCGGCTGCGCGCCAGCGTCCCGGCCGACGCCGACGAGCTGCGCTGGCGCGCCGCGGTCGCTACCCACCGCGCCGCCATCGCCCGGCACCGCGACCGGCTTGCCGGGCTCGACGCCGGCGAGCGCCTCAGCGAAGCGGCGTTGGCGCAGCTGGAGCCCGAGTTGGTCGCCTACCGGGCCCGCGTCCTGCCGGACGACGCCGGCCTGCTGCGCTGGCAGGGCGCCATCGAATCGCAGCGCCGACGCCTCGACGGTCTGCGCGAACGCTGCGCCCTGCTCGACCGTGCCGGCGACCTGCCGCAGGCCCGCCTAAGCGAAGCGCGCACCGCCCTGGCCGAACTCCGGCCACTGCTGGCCGTCGACGATGCCGAGGCGACGCGACGCGAACGCGCCCTGACCGAGGCCGAGGCCGCCCTGGCGCGCTGGCGCGAGGCCCTGGCACCATTGGCAGAGCCGCAGCCGGTACCCTTGCCGCAACAGCAGCAGGCAGGCGTGGCCCTGACCGAGCTGGAGACTCGCCAGGCCCTCACGCCCGAAGCGATGCGCCAAGCCCAGGGACGGCTGCTGACCGAGCAGCGGCATCTCGCTGAGCTGCGCCAGCGCTGCCAGATGGCGGATGACGCCACCGCCCGCGTCTCCACCAACCTCGCCGACGACATCATCGCCTACGGCCAGCTGGTCGGTGAGGACGACGCCGACTACAAGCGCTGGCGCCTGCGTATCGTCGATTTCGTCGAACTCCGCCGCCGGCTGGCGCCGCTCGACCGCGCCGAGCCATTGCCTGACGCCGTCGATCGCGATCTCGCCGCGCTTGCCGCCCTGGTCAGCAGTGACGATGCCGCACTGACCGCCTGGCGCAGCAAGGTCGCGCGCGTGCGCGCCGTGGTCATGGCGCTGGTGGTGCTGGATGATGCGACGGCGCCGCCCGACCGCGCCGAAGGTCTGCTTGATGAGCTGCATCAACTGATTGGTGCCTACCCGCAGGAGCCGGCCTGGCGTGCCAAGCTAGCCCGCATCCGTACCCTTGAAACCGTCTGCACCACGAGCCTGGGCCAGCGCAACCTGCTGCTTGCCGACGACGCGCGCGCCACCCTCGACCAGCTTGAAGTCGAGACCGGCATCACCGCCGCCAGCGCCGCTTGGCGCCAGCGCGCCATCGTCCTGGCCGGACCACCACGTCCTGCCTGGGCAGTCGACCATGGCAGCGATGCCCGTGGACCGCGGGCCATCCTCCGTCTGCCAGGCGAACCGGCGCTGACCATCGCCTTCCGCCACATCCCGCCCGGCGTGTTTACCATCGGCAGCGCACTCGACGAATCCGGACGCGACAGCGACGAACTGGGCGCCGACATGGTGTTGACCCGCGGGCGCTGGATGGCCGAAACCGAGGTCAACCAGGCGGTCTACGAGCGCATCGCCGCGTCCAACCCGTCGCTGCAACGCGGAGCCGAACTGCCGGTGAACGGCCTTGACTGGAACGCGGCGACGGCCTTCGCAGCCCGCTTCGCCACCGCCTGTGCGGTGCCCGCGCGGCTGCCCACCGAGGCAGAATGGGAGTACGCCTGTCGGGCCGGCGGCCTTGACGCCCCAGAACTCGACCGCGCCGCCTGGTACCGCGAGACCAGCGATGACAGTTGCCACCCGGTTGGGCGCCGACCGCCCAACGCCCTGGGTCTGCACGACCTGCTCGGCAACGTCTGGGAGTGGTGCAGCGACCGCTACGGCCTTTACCCGCCCACCGGCGCCACCGACCCGCAAGGCGGCGAACGTGACGAGCGCGTCGTGCGCGGCGGCTGCTGGGCCGATCCGGCCCGCCTGCTGCGACCGGCCAATCGTGCGGCGCTGGCACCCGGTACGCGCAGCGTGCAGATCGGCATGCGGCTGGTCATCGACGACTGACTGGTCTTCTACTAGGCACATCGTCGTTTGTTGACTCTGCATCGGGTCATCGAACCATCCCGCCGCGTCCTTTTTCGTCCTAACCCTGAACCGGGAATCCCTCGTGCGCAGTCTGCTTCTCCTCGTGTGCGTGCTTGCCGCGATGCCCGCCATCGACCTGACGGTGACCAGCGACTTCGCGACCAATGAGGACACGCCGCTGGTGTTCAGTTATGAGGAGCTGGCGGCGAAGTGTACGGTGACGGGTGGAACAGCGACGGGATTTAAGATCACCGTGTTGGGAAGCGATGGAAATGTCCACATCGCCTCCAGCATAAACGGTCCATGGGATACCGTACCGACGGCAAACACCACAGTCATGATGTCTGGCCAATTCATTCGCTTCAATCCAAATTCAAACATCAATGGCGCCGACATCACAATAATTTCGATTCGCGCAAGGGATGCTGGCGGCAATGAATCTCTGAGCCGACCTGTAAATGTCGACATCGCCCCCATCAACGACGTCATCACCGCTGCCAGTGACACGTTCGTCCAGCCCGGTGCGGGCGCCAAGGTGACCGAGGATACCGAGTACGCCTTTACGTGGCAGCAGCTCAAGGACACGCTGGCGATCACCGAACCGGATGCGCAGGCCTGGACCATCACTGTCACCAGCAAGCTGAGCGGCACGCTGTGCGATGCGGGCGGCACGCCGATCACCACCTTCCCCACCACGCTGCCGACCTATGCGGCGCTGGGCGACACCGCCCTGCGCTGGCAGCCCGCGGCGGACGCCTTCACCAAGGATGGTGAAGCGCCAATCCCAGCCTTCGCCATCAAGGCGGTCAACAC
>JBBREK010000236.1:0-6292 GCA_038203025.1 Planctomycetota bacterium | reverse complement strand
TCAAGATAGTCATGTATGCGGATACATGCCATGTTTGCAATATCAAGACTTTGAACAACAACAGATATGACAATAACAATTATTTAATAAGAGTAGTTTTTACCATGTATTTGGTTTTTACTATTTCGAAACGTCTAACATATAATGGGTCGGGTGGGACGTATTAGAATAGATCGCGCAGGTGATATTCAATAGTGCCGTGACGGCTTTTGATAATAGGGGCGGTCTTGACTCTGGGCAACTGGGGCCAGTATGAACCCATGAGCCATGCCACCTCAGATGCTAACGGCGAGTCCACCGCACCGGATTGGGAGCAACGTTACGCTCAAATCCTTGTTCACCAAGTACATAACGAACGAGTGCGCCCCTGGATGATGCGCTGGGCGCGGGATTTCGTCATCAGCCTTGGCCACGACCTGAGCCGAGCCGGCCCCGAGCAGCGCCTGCAGTTTTTCCAAACCCTCGGTCGGCGGCAGCCGCCTCTCAAGGCCTGGCAACTGACGCAAGCGGAGCAAGCCATCACGTTGCTGTGCTCGACCCTGGCATGTGGACAGCCATCACCCGATCAAGAGCCGCGTCCGCTGGCCCGGGAGGTGGCCATCGACACCGCCATCGGTTCCGCACGCGTGGACAGGCACCACCCCACTTTGTCACGCGAGGGCGGACTCGCGCCATCTCCCTGGCGGACCAAACCCATGCCGCCGTGGGAAGTGCGACTGCGTACCGTTATCCGACAGATGAACTATTCGATCCGAACGGAAGATACCTATGCCGATTGGATCCGGCGCTTCGGTCGGCATCTCGAACCCGGCGCAGACGCAGACCCACAACGGGGAACGCCATCGCACATCCAGAGTTTCCTGGAAGACTTGGCCGTACGCGGGCAGGTGGCGGCCAGCACCCAGCGTCAAGCCATGAACGCACTGCTCTTTTTCTTCAAGCATGTGTGCGATCAACCGCTCGGCGACATCCCCGCCTTTGCCCCAGCGAAGGGTGCCCGCCATCTGCCCGTCGTGCTGACCAAAGACGAGGTGCGCGCGGTGCTCGCACAGGTGCATGGCACCATCGGGGTGATGATGTACCTGCTCTATGGCGCCGGCCTGCGCGTCATGGAGTGCGTTCGACTCCGGGTCCAGGACGTCGATTTCGGTCATGGCCGCCTGATCATCCGCTTTGGCAAGGGCGGCAAGGACCGCGTGGTGCCACTACCACAACGCATCGTTGAGCCGCTGCAGGCGCACCTGCAGCGCGTACATCAACTCCATGAGCAGGATCTGGCCCTGGGTGCTGGAGTGGTGTTCATGCCCACGGCGCTGGCACGCAAGGCGCCTGGGATGGCCAAGGACTGGCGGTGGCAATATGTGTTCCCGGCCGCGCGACTCTCCGTCGATCCGCGCAGCGGCGCGGTCCGGCGGCATCATGTCCACGAGGATTGCCTCCAAACGGCGGTGCGTGATGCCGGCCGGAAGGCACATATCGACAAGCGGGTGCACTGCCACGCCCTGCGGCACTCGTTCGCCACCCATCTGTTGGAAGGAGGGCAGGACATCCGCACCGTGCAGGAACTGCTCGGGCACTCCGACGTTTCGACGACGATGATCTACACCCATGTGCTGAACAAGCCGGGGCTCAGCGTTCGCAGCCCGGCGGACCAGCTCTAATGCAGGTCGCGCTATGTCCCAATCACGCTGGAATTCCGTGCATTCCAGACCGCATGGCGCGCTTCGCGATCGTCATCTGTTTCCAGATGGCGCTCACTACTCCTTCTATACCAAAGATTTATAGGATGCAACGGCGTTTTTTCGTGTTCCCATGACCGTGGCGTTCGTCTAGCCGAGGTCTTCGTCATTTGTAGCACTACGGCGCGAAATCTTCCTGCTGTCCGGAGATTTCGTGACGTAGTGCTACGGGGGTGCGGGGGCGCAGCCCCTGCAGCAACAGCCGAACATCCCGGCGAAGCCGATACGGAACCTCTTGGTTCCGGCTTCGCCGGGCTGTGAACCCATGGAAATCTCACAGCTTACGATCTGCTTTTCCCATTCGAGTCCGCTTTCTACCGGACTCGCCCCTACGCTGCGTGGCCCTTCCTGAGCCTGTATACCGCCGCCAAAATCTCCGCCACCGCCTTGAACCACTTAGCCTTAATCGGCTGACCGATCTCGACATCTTTCGCCAATGCCCGGGCCAGTTCGATGTTCTCGACCATGGGAATGTTGTGCTCGGCAGCGATAGCCTTGATGCGCTGCGCCACTTCGTCGTAGCCCTTGGCGAGGACGACCGGGGATGCCATCTGCCCCTGGTCGTATTTCAGCGCGACGGCTACGTGGGTCGGGTTGGTGATTACCACGTCGGCCTTGGGGACCTCCTGCATCATGCGGCGCTGGGCCATCTGGCGCTGCAACTGACGGATGCGACCCTTCACCTCCTGGTTGCCTTCCATCTGCTTGAATTCTTCCTTCACCTCCTGCTTGGTCATCATGTTGTCGCGGGTGTGTTGCCAGCGCTGATAGATCAGGTCGGCGGCGCCGACGAGGAACAAGGCGGCAGCCAGGATCATACCCAGGCGCCACATCGCCATGGCGTCGTCGCTGAGGCGGGCAGCCAATTCGATGCTGACCGGCAGTTCGGCCGGAAGCCGGTAGGAAATGATTACCCAAGCAAGGACGATGAGCAGGGTCAACTTGACGGTATTGATCGCGAATCGCATCAGACCGCGTATGCCGAACAGTCTGCCAAGGCCGGTGATCGGATTGATCTTGGTCAGCTTTGGCTCCAGCGACTTTAGGGTGGGATGGAATCCGACCTGGGCGAAGCCGATGGTCGCGGCGACCGCCATCATCCCCCCGCCAAAGACCGCAGTCACCACCAGCATGGGCAGGCTACCATGGATCATCAGCACCATGGTCGAGGTGTCGGTGAGTTCACTGACCAAGCCTGGTCCGAGAGCCCAGCGCAGCGACGCGGTGCAGGCGGTCCACATATACGGTCCGAGGATGAGCAGCAGGCAGAGTCCGCACAGCAGGGAGATGGCGGTGCTGGCCTCCTGCGAATAGGCAACCTGACCTTCGTCGCGCGACTGCTCCAGCCGCTTCGGCGTCGGCATCTCCGTCTTCTCTGCACCGTTCTCGTTCTCGGCCATGGTGCCCCGCGACGCTGGCGTCGCGGAATGCGACGACACGACTCCGCCTGCAGACAGCTGGGCAAACGGCGTGCCAGGTTGCCCGGCCCCGTGGCCGGGGTACAAGGCTGCGCCGCGGCCCGCACATGGGTCGCTTTGGACACCGCATGCCCTCCCGACTCCTGGTCACCGCCGCCCTGCCCTACGTCAATGGGCACATCCACATCGGCCATCTCGTCGAGTACCTGCAGACCGACATCTTTGTGCGCTTCCAGCGCCTGAGCGGCACCTGGCAGCAGGTCGCCTACATCTGCGCCGACGACGTGCACGGCACCGCCACGATGATGGCGGCACGGCGGCGCGGCGTGCCCGAGTCGGTCATCGTGGCCGAGATGGGCGCCGCCCACCTGCGCGATTTCACTGACTTCGGCATCGCCTTCGACCACTACGGTTCGACCGATGCCCAGGCCAATCGTGAGTCCGTCTACGCCATCTGGGCCAAACTGCGCGCCGGCGGCCACATCCACTGCAAGGAGGTGCAGCAGCTCTACGATCCGGTGGCCGGCACCTTCCTCGCCGACCGTTTCGTCAAGGGCACCTGCCCACGCTGCGGCGCGACCGACCAGCACGGCGACAATTGCGACCGCTGTTCGGCGACCTACGAGGCCACCGAGCTGAAGGACCCGCGCTCGACGCTCAGCGGCGCCGTGCCCGAGTTGCGCACCGCCGAGCACTACATCGTCCGCCTGGAGGACTTCCGCGGCTTCCTCGCCGACTGGGTCTCCGGCGGCGGACATCTCCATCCAGCCATGGCCGCCTTCGTCGCCGGCAGCTTCCTGCGCGACGGCGAGCCGCTGCATGACTGGGACGTGTCGCGTCCGGCGCCCTACTTCGGCTTCGAGATCCCCGACGCACCCGGCAACTACTTCTACGTCTGGCTCGATGCGCCGGTTGGCTACATCGCTAGCACCCGCGACTGGTGTGCGCAGAACGGCCAGGACTGGACCGCCTGGTGGCAATCGCCCGACTGCGAGATCCACCACTGCATCGGCAAGGACATCGTCAAGTTCCACACCCTGTTCTGGCCGGCAATGCTGAAGACCGTCGGCTGGAACCTGCCGGCCAAGGTGCATGTGCACGGCTTCCTGACCGTGAACGGTGAGAAGATGTCGAAGTCCAAGGGCACCTTCGTCAACGCCCGCACCTACCTCGACGCCGGCCTGGACCCCGCCTACCTGCGCTACTACTACGCCAGCAAGCTGAACGGCACGGCCGAAGACGTCGACATGAACCTGGGCGAATTCGAGGCCAAGGTGAATGCCGACCTGATCGGCAAGGTGGTCAACCTGGCCAGCCGCACGGCCCGTTTCGTGTCGCAACTGACCGCCAGCTATCCCGACGATGGCGGCCTCTTCGCCCGTGCCGCTGCCGAAGCGCCGGCCATTGCCGAGGCCTACACCCGCCTCGACACCGCCGCTGCGACGCGCCTGATCATGGCCGCTGCCGACCGCGCCAACGAATTTGTCGAGCGCGCCGCACCCTGGGCGCTGAAGAAGGATCCGGCCAAGGCCGACGAGCTGGCCCGTGCCTGCACCGTCTCGCTGAACCTGTTCCGCCAGTTGTGCGTCTACCTGGCCCCGATCCTGCCCAGTTTCGCCGCCGAGGCCGGCCGCCTGCTGCAGGCCCCGATCACCGCCTTCAGCGACGCCCAGCAGCCGGTCACCGGCAACGCCATCGCCCCGTACCAGAACCTCATGGGCCGGGTCGACCCGGCGAAGGTCCAGACCATGATCGACGCCAGCAAGGTCGCCGAGGCACCGGCCAGCCCGCAGCCCGCAGCTAGTCAGCAACCGGCCGAGCCGCTCGCCGAGACCATCGCCTTCGACGACTTCGCCAAGGTCGATCTGCGCGTCGCCGAGGTGCTGACGGCCGAGGACGTGCCCAAGGCAAAGAAGATCGTCAAGCTGCGCGTCTCGCTCGGCCAGCTTGGTGAACGTACCATCTTCGCCGGCATCAAGGCGGCCTTCCCCGATGTCACGGTGCTGGTCGGTCGCCGCATCGTCGTCGTCGCCAACCTGGTGCCGCGGCAGATGAGCTTCGGCCTTAGCGAGGGCATGGTCATTGCCGCCGGCGAAGCGCCCAACGCCTACCTACTGACCCCGGATTCGGGTGCCGAACCCGGCCAGCGCTTGCATTAGGACATGGGCTTCGCCCCTACGGCCCTGCGGGCCTACCCCACGAGCTTTGTCGCAGGTCGATTTCTCCACTACGCTGCGAAATCGTGGGCGGATGGGCTTCGCCCATTATATCCGCCCACCACTGCTCGGCGCTCGCCCATGCTGCGCATGGGTATGCTTTGACGGCCATCCTCGTCCTGGGTGCGCCGCGCACCGGCACCAGCTGCGTCGCCGGCATGCTTGCCGCCGGCGGCGCGCGCGTGCCCGGCCCGATGGTGCGTAACTGGGACAACGCCAAGGGCCACTTTGAAGCGACAGCGGCGGTGCGACTGAGCGATAGCGTGTTGTCGCTGTCAGGCGGTTCGTGGATGCAGGCGCCGCCGACGCTGCGCTGGGACGCCGCAGCGGAACGCGAGCGCGACCGTCTGCTGCAACCGATCGATGGCCAGCCGGCGCTGCTGAAGGATCCGCGCATGCTGCTGTGCTGGCCGTTCTGGAGCGGCGGTGCGGCCCCGCGCGCCATGGTCGGCTGCGTGCGCCATCCGGTGGCGGCGATGCGCAGCATGTCGGCGTGGCGCCGGTTGGAGCCGGCCGATGGCCTGCGCTTGTGGCTGGCGCACTGCCGCGTCCTGCTGGAACTGGCGCGCACCCACGGCCTGCCGCTGGTCGACCTCGACGCCGAGCCAGCCTCCTTTCGGGCCCGTATGCGCGACGTCTGCCATGGACTGCCTGGCACGCTCGACGCCGAGGCCCTGCTGGCGCACTACGATCCACGCGAGCTGCATCACGACGCCGAGGCCACCGAGCTCGCCGGCCTGGACGAGGCACTGGCAGTGCATCGCGGCCTGGTCGAGCTGCTGCCACCCGCAACGCGGCGCGTCGGCGCCGGCTTCCCCTGGCCGATGGTCGAGCGCATCCGCGCTCTGCTCGCCCGCCAGACGGTAGACGAGGCCGTCGCTCTGGCGCACAGCCTGCTCGCCGACTGCGCTGATCCGCC
>JBBREK010000235.1:0-6345 GCA_038203025.1 Planctomycetota bacterium | reverse complement strand
TCAGGGTTCACAATCAGAAGGCGGCGCCGTTTGTATGGAGGAAGCGCGAGGTGAAGGGCGCGCAGCTGAGGAATACAATTGTCAACTTACGCAATTAGACACTAGGCGCCTCAGGGGTCAACCCGCCAGGCCGACGTCCAGGGGCAGCCACAACGTGATTGTGGTGCCGCGCCCCGGTACGCTGTCGAGGCGCAGGGCTCCATGGTGGTCGATGGCGCAGGCCTGCACGGTCGACAGGCCGAGGCCGGTGCCGCGCTCGCCCTTGGTGGTGAACAACGGTTCGAGGCAACGGGTAAGCACGACGGAATCCATGCCCTGGCCCTGGTCGACCACCTCGATGCGTAGGAACGGTCCGCGACTGACGGTGTTGGGGGCCAGGCGGTCGGGATCGTCTACATCCTCGTTGGTGGTTGAGATGGTCAGGCGTCCACCCTGCGGCATGGCGTCGCGGGCATTCATGCACAGATTGAGAATGGCGCTCTCGAACTGGCCACGGTAGCCGCGCAACCCGGTCGCCGTGGCAGTCAGCGACCGGTTGACTTCCACCAGGCCAGGACGGGCGGCTTGGAACAGATCGAGGGCGGCAGCGATGGCGACGTGGGCATCGAAAGCAACCGGCGTCGATGCGCCCTGCCGGGCGAAGGCGAGCAGTCGTGCGGTCTGGGTATGCGCGCGTTCGACCACGCCGCAGATGCGGGCAGCGTAATCCTTGGCTTGAACGTCCTGGGTCCTGGTGCCGAGCAGTTCGGCGTAGCCGCCGATGCCGGTGAGCACGTTGTTGAAATCGTGGGCGACGCAGCCGGCAAGCTGGCCGAGCGACTGCAGGCGCAGCGCCTGGCGCAGCCGTTCCTCCAGGGCGGTGCGCTCGGTGATGTCGAGGATGACGCCTTGCACGCGCACCGCGCAACCGTTTGCGGCGCGGACCACGGTGCTGCGGCGCAGCACGTGCCTGACCTCGCCTGATGGCCTGATGATGCGGTAGTCGAGCTCGCCGGGCGTCTCGCCGGCCGCTTCCGTCCGGTGGGCAACGATCACCCGTTCGCGGTCTTCGGGATGCACGGCGGCGAGATATCCCTCAGTGGTCAGCCGATGATCAGGCGGCGTGCCGAGGATGGTGCTGACCTCAGCCGAGTGCTCGATGGTGTTGTCCCCCAGGGTTTGGCTCCAGCTGCCGAGATGGGCGATGCGTTGCGCTTCTGCGAGCTGCGACTCACGCTCGCGGCGCAGAGTGACCTCGCCGGCCAGTTCGCGGGTCCGGGTAGCGACCATACGGCGCAGCTGGACGACGAAGAGAGCGGCGATGGCGCTGACCGCGAGAACCCACAGCGCGATGTCCTGGTAGCGCAGGCCGAAGTCGTAGCGCACGGCCAGCCAGCGCTGGCGGATCGCTTGGCGTTCCGCGTCCGGCATGGTCATGAAGGCCCGGTCGAGCAGGGCCACCAGTTCTGGCCAGTCCTTGCGCACGCCCATGGCGAAGACCTCGTCGCCATAGCAGGACGGGGCAGCTACCCCCAGGTTGATCAGGCCATGATGGTCGATCAGCCAGGTGGCGACCGCCAGGTTGCCGACGTAGGCGTCGGCACGGCCGTCCGAGACTGCTTGCAGGGCGGGCAGGGTGTCGGGCGGCGTGAAGAAGTGCGCCGACGGCAGGTCGCGGCGCAGCCATGACTCCATGACGTAGTTGCGTTCGACCGCCACGGTCGAGCCCCGCAGATCGGCGATGGCAGAGACGAACATTCGACGCCGATCGGCGACGATCACCTGCGGGAAGTCCAGGTAGCCGGCGGTCAGCAGCATCTGCCGTTCGCGCTCGGGGCTGCGGGTGACCGCCAGGATCAGATCGACGCTGGTGCCGGTGGCGATGCCGGCAAGGGCGGTGTTCCACGAGACGTCCTGTACCTCGACGCGCAGGCCGATGCGGCGACAAGCGGCGAGGAGCATATCGTAGGACAGGCCTTGCCACTGGCCATCGCGACGGAGTTCGAACGGTGGCGAATTGTCGCCCATCTGGATGCAGACGACGGGGTGGGCGGCGACCCAGGCGTGCTCGGCCTCGCTAAGCGGGAGCGGTTCGCTGGCAGGCAAGGCGGCACCAACGAGGAGGCAGACGAAAAGCGAAAACAAGGGATGCGACGACATCGCAGTCAGGCTACCGGTGCGACAAGGCGTAGGCAATGAGGGTAAGGCCGGGCTTCGGCAGTCGGGTTTCTACTTCTTTAGTCCGCCCGCGCCGCGCCGGATGATCTGGGTAGCGCGCACGTCGCCTTGCTTTTCGGCGACCTTCGCGGCCTGCTCGAACAGCTCGATGGCGATGTCCTCCTGGCCGAGTTTGGCCTGGGCGTTGCCGAGGTCGACGAGGATGCGCGGACGCAGCTTCTCGTCGGGGTTGGCGGCCAGGGCCCGCTGCAGCAGCTGCAGGGCCTCGGCCGGATGCTCGCGGCGCAGTTCGATGTTGCCGATGCGGTAGAGCAGTTGGGCGCGCAGGGCGAAGGCCGGCAGGTCGCCAAGCAGTTCGAGCGAGCGGTTGAGGTGGTCGAGGGCGCCGGCGTGGTCGCCGCGCCTGGCCAACAGCACGCCGAGATGGTGGTGCGCATCAATCAGCTGCGGGCGGTGCTGGGCCTCGCCGCAGGCGGCGATGAGATCGCGCAGGGCCTGTTCGGCGCTGGTGAACTGACCGGTCTTGCGGCCGACCTCGGCAAGCTCGCCGAGTGCCTGGATCTCGTGGTTGCGGTCGCCCGAGCGGCGCAGCACGTCGGCCCAGCGGCGCAGATGCAGCATCGCGCCCGCATCGTCCTTGATGGCGCGGCACTGCACCACCACCGCCGCCAGGGCTTCCTCCTCGGTGTGGTGGTCGCTGCACTCGCCGGCCAGCTCGACCGCCATCTGCAGCCGGCGCAGGCCTTCGCCGGCGTCGCCGGTGCGCACCAGGGCGGCGCCGATGTGGTAGTTGGCCTGGGCCTGGCCGGCATGGTCCTCGGAGGCGTCGCATAGCGTCAGGGCGCGACGGAAGGTGGCGAGTGAGTCGTCGTGGTCCTGGCGCTTGGCCTGGACCAGGCCGAGATGCAGTAGGGCGTGCGACTGCAGGCCGCGGTTGCCGGTGCCTTCGTGCTGAGCGATGCGCTCGCGGTCGATGCGGATGGCGTCGTCGAAGGCACCGCGGTCGCGTTCGAAATCGGCCCAGCGCGACATCACCGCGTCGGAGTCTGCATGGCGGGCCAGTCCGTGCAGGATGCCGGCCGCCTCGGCATAGTGCTTGGCCGCTTCGGCGGCATTGCCGGCGTTACCCTCGGCCTCGGCCAGACGTTCGATGCAGGCGGCGCGCTGCAGCACCTTGCGGAAGGCGGTGAAGGTCTTCAGCGCCGCCTCGGCGGCCACCCGCGCTGCCGATGAGTCGCCGCGCGCGATGTGGCAGACAGCCAGGTCGTGGCGCACCTGCGCCAGCTGCAGATGATCGTTGGCCTTGTCGGCCAGCGCCTCGGCGCGGCACAGCATGGTCAGGGCGGCATCATGGTCGCGGTGCGCCAGCAGCGCCAGGCCACCCTCGCTGGCGGCGATGATCGCCTGGGTCAGGTCGGTCTCGTCCTCGACCAGGGCCAAGGCCTCGGCGAACACCGCGGCGGCATCAACCGGCTGGCCGAGCCGCGCGTGTACCCGTCCGATATCGATCAGGCATTCGGCGCGGCGCATCGAGCGCTGTTCGCGGCCGAACAGGTCTGCGGCTTCGCGCAGGTGCGGGATGGCGCCGGCCAGGGCCTGGCCGGTCCGGCTTTCGACGATCATCAAGCCGAGACGGCGGGCGTCGTTGGCGCGGTCATCGATGTCGCTCATGGGATCCCCGTGCGGCACGCTAGCGCAGTGCGTGGGCGGGGCGCTGGGAAGGATGCGGCCGGTAGATCCTTGCGAGGCACACGCCGGCGGTCGGAACAGAGCCGGGTTTGTATTGACTTGAGTTCGTCCAGCCCCTATACGAGCACCATGACCCCCACCCTTCCTCCCGGCCAGACCCGCATCCTCGCCTTCTTTGCCGAAGCGGAGGACGCCGGCCGCCAGCCGAGTCGCGCCGAAGTCGCCGAGGCCCTTGGCTACGCCTTCCCCTCAGCCGTGTCCAAGCACGTCGAGGCTCTGGTGCGCAAGGGCATGCTCGAAGCCGTGCCCGAGAAGAAGCGCAACGTCCGCCTGACCGACGCCGGTTGGCGCGCCCTCGGCCGCGGTCCGGCTCGCCAGGGCGTACCGGTGATCGGCGCCATCGCCGCCGGCTCGCCGATCCTGGCGCTCGAGAACGTCACCGAACATCTCAGTGACATCGCCCCGCAGCCAGGCCGCGTCGCCCTGCGTGTGCGCGGCGACAGCATGAAGGACGCCGGCATTCTCGACGGCGACTTCGCCATCATCCAGACCACGACCGAGGTCGGCGATGGCCAGATCGCCGCCGTGGTGGTCGAAGGCGATGCCACGCTGAAGCGCTGGCGCGTTACCGACGACGGCGTCGAGTTGCAGCCCGAGAACGCCGCCTACCAGCCGATCCGCCTGGCCCGTGAGCAACTCGAATCGGTGCGCGTCGTCGGCACCCTAGCCTTCGTCTACCGCCTGGTCCGCTAGGGAGACCTGGGACCGACGGGCTCCAGCTCGTCGGAATCGACGTGGCCACAGCCGACGAGCCGAAGCCCGTCGGTCCCAGGCCCGCCCAGCCCTTCCCCGGCAAGATGCACGCCCCATTGCACGCAGCCCGTCTCCCCCGGTCCACACTCGCTCCCGCAACCTTGACCAACCCACCCACGCCTCGGACCCTGCCATGAGCCCCACGCCTGCCACCGCCGCCGCCCTCGCCACCACCACCCCGGCCAAGAAGGACGCCCCCGTGAGCGCTGCCGTTCCGCCAAAGAAGACCGAGGCCGCCCCGGTCAGCCCCGAGATCCTGGCCAAGCGCAAGGCGGTTGACGCCGCGCTTGACCAGATCGACAAGCAGTTCGGCAAGGGCACGATCATGCGCCTCGGCGAGGTCGGCAAGGTCGACGTCGGCGCCATCCCCACCGGCTCGATCTCGCTCGACCTGGCGATCGGCGTCGGCGGTGTGCCGCGCGGCCGTATCGTCGAGATCTTCGGACCGGAGAGCTCGGGCAAGACCACCCTCGCCCTGTCGATCGCCGCCCGTGCCCAGGCCGAAGGCGGCGTCGTTGCCTTCATCGACGCCGAGCACGCCCTCGACCCCAGCTGGGCCGAGAAGATCGGCGTCAAGCTCGACGACCTGCTGGTCTCGCAGCCAAGCTACGGCGAACAGGCCCTCGACATCTGCGATCTGCTGGTGCGCAGCAACGGCATCGACGTGGTGGTGGTCGACTCAGTCGCCGCCCTGACGCCGAAGGCCGAACTCGACGGTGACATGGACGACACCTCGGTCGGCGTGCAGGCGCGCATGATGAGCAAGGCGATGCGCAAGCTGGTCGGCGCGGTCAGCCAGAGCAAGACCACGGTGATCTTCATCAACCAGATCCGCGAGAAGATCGGTGTCATCTATGGCAGCCCCGAGACTCAGCCCGGCGGCCGGGCGCTGAAGTTCGCCGCCTCGCTGCGCCTCGACATCCGCCGTGTCACCTCGATCACCGATGGCGATCGCTCGGTCGGCAACCGCGTGCGCGTCAAGGTGGTGAAGAACAAGGTCGCCGCGCCCTTCACCAAGGCCGAGTTCGACATCATGTTCAACGAGGGCATCAGCTACACCGGCGACATCATCGACATCGGCGTCATTGCCAAGGCGGTGAACAAGAGCGGCGCCTGGTACACCATGGGTGACCTCAAGCTCGGCCAGGGCCGCGAGAACGCCAAGCAGTTCCTCAAGGACAACCCCAATGTCTGCGCCGACATCGCCGCCAAGATCAGGGCCGCCAATCTCAACCTCCTCGACGGCAGCGCCGCCGCCGTCGCCGATTAGCAGCGAACCATAACGCCGGCTGTCTCGTCGGCCGTAGCGCCAACCGTAACGCCGACCGTAGCGCCGACTTTAGTCGGCACGGTCGGCGGACTTCAGTCCGCCGGTTTGTGTCTGCCTGCCACCAACCGTGGACGCCTACGGCTGACGGCATCCCAGCCCCACAACCTAGCGGTCGAGCCAATCGACGACCAACCACCAGCCGCCTACCGATCATTCCCATAGGCGTTGGTATATTCGTTCTAAACCCGACGTGTTGGCTCACCATAAATGCCGCAGTGGGTTCGCGGGGGGGGGGGGGGGGGGGGGGGCGGGGGAGAGGAACAAAAAATGGTTGTAAAATGTGACACCCAAGTTGTAAGACCCACAAAACAAAAAAAAAAAAACAAAAAAACCCCCACCACCCACCCCCCAAAAAA
>JBBREK010000234.1:0-6415 GCA_038203025.1 Planctomycetota bacterium | reverse complement strand
GGCGTTGTCGCCGCGCTTCCCGGGATCTGGGCGCAGGCGGTCGCTGTAGGCCGGGACGCCGGCAAAACCGTGCTGGCCATGCCGCCCGAGCTGAGTGCCGCATTGTCACGCATGGCCGAGCGCGATGCCGTGGTGCCGACTGCGCCTGTCGTGAATGTGGCTGCGCCTGTCGTGAACGTGGCTGCGCCGATCGTCACCGTTGAAAACCAGGTGATCGTGCCCGCGCGCACCATCCGTGCCATGCCGCAACCCGGTGGATCGATTTTGATGGTGCCCGAGCCGTTGTAGACCGACCGACCCTGGCGGACCATTACCACGACCCTGGCCAGCCGGCTGGGGTCGAGGTGTTTTGGCGGGACCCACCGTGGGACCCACGGCGGGCCAGCGCGTTCCGTTTCCAGCCTGCTCAGATGCGTTTTACTCTGCTTTTCCCATGGTGCCCAGGGGGGGACTCGAACCCCCATCACCTTGCGGTGGGCGGTTTTTGAAACCGCTGCGTCTGCCATTCCGCCACCCGGGCTGGTGGAGTGGGGCATGCTAGGCCGGAGATCCGGGCCGCAATGCCATTGGCGGAACCGGCTAACCCTTGGTGTAGGTATGTACGCTGACCGCCGTGCTTGGCAGGTGGTTGACCAGGAACCAGCACATCAGCACGACGAGGAAGCTGCCGGCGATGACGCCCAGCGCCAGGCGCGGCCGGGAACGCAGGTCACGTTCGGCATGGATCACGCATACGTAGGTGATCCAGGTCAGCAGGGCCCAGGTCTCCTTCGGATCCCAGGCCCAGTAGTGGCCCCAGGCTTCCTTCGCCCAGATCGCCCCCAGGCACAAGCCGATGGTGAGCAACGGCAGCCCAGCGTGGATCAGGCGGAACGGTAGTTCGACGTCCGTCCCGCGACGCAGCAGACGCCACAGCGCCACCGCCGCCGACAGGCCGAGAACCGCGTAGCTGAGCAGGTAGTCGACCACGTGCGGCACGAACCACGGGCTCTGCAGCGCGGGCATCAGGGTCTTATCCAACGTCTGCGGCATGGCGAGATTGAGGCAGAGGAACAGCGTGCCCAGGATCAGCATGGGCAGGCGCAGCGCCGTGGTGCCCAGCCGCCAAGCCAGGATCCCGCCGGCCGTCACCGACAGCATGGCATACCACAACCGGGTTTCGCCGAGCGTGCGCAGTGGCGGGCGACCGAGATGCAGCCACAGCCACAGCAGCAGGCCGCCCAGGAGGCACAGACCTAGTGCGGTTGCTGCGCGACACGCCGTATGCCAGGCGCCAGCGCGGGCGGCGGCCAGGCTGGCGCAGATCGCCGCCAGCGACCAGCAGGCGACAACGAGCAGTTCGACCCACCACACCACGCCACTCACGGCCGGCTCCCCGCCGTCACCGGCCGCCACAGGTGGGCGAGCACGCCGATCAGCAGCAGGCCGATGCCGAGATAGACCGCCGGCAGGGCGCGATCCTCGACCGCCTCGAACACCGCCGTCCGACTGGCCGGACCCAGCTTCTCGTCGTAGGACAGCAGATAGATCGCCCAACCGTCGACACGCAACGGCCGGTTGACCGTGACTTCAACGGGCCGCCCATCAGCACGCACCTGCGCGAGGAAGCGCTGCGGACGCGGCGATTCCATGTGCAGCGTCCGACCATCAGCCAACGGCAGGGCGAGTTCAATCCCCAGCGGCCCGGCCGGATGCAGCCAGCCAGCCGCGATCTCGCGCCCGTCCGCGTGCACGACGACGTCGGCAGCGGGATTGGCCCCAGGTTCGCGGAACGGCACCGGCCGGCCACCGACCACCGCAGCAGCCGGCAGCCACGAACGGACCGCGATATCCAGGCCCTGCATCGAGTCCGTGGCGTCAGGACCAAGCAGCGTCTCGCCACGGCTCAACCGCCCGCCGTCGTCGAGCAGCAGCATGGGCGGGAAGCGTTCGAGGACGAAATCGTCCAGGACCAACGCCACTGGCAGACGGATGCGCCTGCCATCCTCCGCCACCACTGCGTCGCCCGGCGAGCCCCCCTCCTCAAGGATGAAGCGCGCACGAATCAGGCCACCATGACCGGCGGCGCCGCCGATCACGGCGATAAGCAGGCCGGCGTGCACCACGCTGAAGCGCAACCGATCCGGTCCACAGCGCAGGCGGCGCGCCAGCGATACGGCGAGATTCACCGCCACGCCAGCCAAGGCGGCGACGAAGGGCAACGAGCTGAGCGGATCGCCCAGACCGATGCGATGCAGCCAGCCGGGCGCAGCGACGCCGACTGGGAATACCGCGATTGGCCAACAGGAGGCTGCGACTCCCAGCAGGCAGGCGATGGCGAGCCAGCCTGAAGCAAGGGCCCTGGTTACAGCCGCCTCGGGCCGCAGCAGTCCGAGCGCCAGGCCGCACCCCACCGGCAGCACCGTGCCCAGCCAGTTCCACGGCGAATCGGGCAGATGCAGGGCAAGGTCCGGCCGCAGCATCTGGACCACCCAGGCCCCAAGGAAGATCGCCGCGAACAGGACCGCGGGCTTCAGCCCGCGCGGCGCATCGCTCACGCCGTCTCCGACCTCATCGTGCCGCGATCAGCTTCGGCGGGGTCCCATCCTTGCCGAAATGCTTGATCAGTTCCTGGGCCTTCTCCTTGGTCGACCAATCCGGGTAGGCGACCGGATCGGTGACCCCCTTCTTGGCTAGCAGCCGCACGCAGGCGACCCGGGCCTGCTGCGCCATGTCGGCGGCATCGGCAAGGATCCGTTGGCATTCCTGCGGCGAATGGAAGCCGAGGCCGTTGTTGGCAGCGACGTAGTCCCAGCGCAGTTGCGCCCGCCGCACCATCGTGCGCACCTCGGCCAACTCCTCGTCGGTGGCGCCGGCCTGCTTGCAGGCGGCGATGTCGAAGTGGGCCTTGCACAGGGCCTCCTCGGCGATGGCGCGGCCGTGCAGGATCTTGTCCTGGATGCCCTCGACGCGGGCGCGGATGTCGGCCTCGCTCCAACGGTGGCAGACGGCGCAGGAGTTGCTGATGTTCAGAAGCGGCGACTGGATGTGGTGGTCGGTGAACTTCTGGCCGCCCTCGGTCTTGTACGGCATATGGCAGTCGGCACAGGAGACGTTGCGGAAGGCGTGCACGCCGGTGCTGTAGACCTCGAAGTCGGGGTGCTGCATCTTCACCATCTTGGCGCCGCTGATCGGATGCGTCCAGTCGGTGAAGCCGGATTCGGCGTAATAGGCATCCATGTCCTCGACCTTGGTACCCTTGTCCCACGGGAAGGTGAGGTAGGCCTTTTGGCCCTTCGAATCATCCTTCTTGAAGTAGTATTCGACGTGGCACTGGGCGCAGACCAGCGAACGCATCTCCTGGTGGCTGGCCTGGGAGATATCCTTGCCCTGGCGCTGGAAGGCCTCGATCAGGGCCGGCCGGGTGATGGTCAGGGCCATGGTCTTGGGATCGTGGCAGTCGGCGCAGCCGATGCTGTTGCGGATCTCGCCGGACAGTTCCTTGGCCGGGGTGTCATAGAACTTCGCCGGCCCCATCTCGGCCATCAGACGCGGCACGTCCGGACTCTTGCAGGTCCAGCAGGTGCCGGGCTTGGACATGATGTCGCGACCGGTGTCGCGCGCGTCTTGCACTGCGTACTGGTGCCCGCGGGCCTGCTTGTAGTCCTTCGAGAAGGCGTAGCCGGCAAAGAGGATGACGTTGTTGGTGTCCTCGGCGAGAAGGTCGTACTGGTACGAGCCGCCGTGCTTGGTCTTGGTGTCCTTCTCCTCGGTCTGCTTCCACGAGCTGTACTCGCTCGGCCAATTGACCGCCCACTTCGACGAATCCGTCTCCCAGGCACCGATGGGCTGCAGCACGCGCTGGCCCTTGGCCGCCTCGCCGCGTCGCTCCAGGATCGAGGACAGCAGAAGTCCGAGGACGATCACCGCGACCAGCACGGCGGCGAAGACGAGCCAGCCCTTTGTGGCAGAGGGTCCGGTGGAGGTCGGTTCGGTCATGGCTTGCTCTCTTGTGCGGGCCGGGGATCGCGCCCGCCGCTCTGCATCTTGTGGGGGTTGTCGAGGACGCCGGGCAGTTTCGGGGCGTTGACGTCGAAGGCGGTGGACAGACTGCTGGTGCGGCCGTGCGGCACTTCGCGATGGCAGTCCCAGCAACGGTTGTCGCCCGGCTGCCAGGCGCTGAGGTGGATCTCGCCGACCAGCTGCTGGTGGCAGCGCCGGCAATTCTGCTCGACCACGGGGACGGCGCCGTCCGACAGCTTGATCACCTGGGGTTCCAGGCGCAGGGTAAACATGGCGGAGTGGCGCAGGCCGTCCTTGGCCTTGAAGGCATAGGTCTTGACGATGTTGTCATGCGGCACATGGCAGTCGTTGCAGGTGGCGACATTGCGATGGCTGCTGTGGTTCCAGGTAACGTAGGCCTGGGTCATGACGTGGCAGTTCATGCACGTCTCCGGCGCGTCGCTCATGTACGAGGGCGCCCGGGAGACGTGGATGGTGAGGATGCCGAGTCCGGCGAACACACCGAGGGCGACCCACACCGGCAGCTTCCATCCCGCCGAAAGGAAACCCAGGCTAAGCAGGCTCTTTAGCATGCACCACCTCGCAGGCCGAATGCCACCCCGGCGGCGACCACCGGCAGCCAGGCCATCTCACGCAGACCGATCGAAGCAGGAGAAGCAGACACCGGCGTCCGCTTATCCACAAGCCAGGCAGTCCGCGCAAGCCCCAAACCGAATAGCAATGGAATCCCCAAGGCCACAAAGCCAGTCGACCACAGACCGATGGCGATCAGTAGCATGATGATATGCAACTCGATGGCGAGGGGCGGCCAGCGCGGATCGGACCGGGTCTGGGCGCGGACCAGTGGCACGATGGCAATCAGGTGCATGGCCAGGCAACCTCCGGCCAAGCCGGACATCAGCGCCCCGGCCCCGCCCGCCGAGGCGATGGCGCTCGCCAGCAGGCCAGCCGGCATCGCCGCCAGGGCCGAGCCCCACCAGGGACGACTTGGGATGGGGCGCAGGCAGGGCGTCCCGAGCAGGACGGCTACGCCCAGCCACCAGGCCCAGGCCGTATCCGTGGCCGACATCCAGGTCCAGACCGTCAGGCCGCTGGCCACGGTGGCCAGGAGGAGAATGACCGGCAGCCGCCTCGGCCAGGGCTGACCAGACAGCACTGCCTGTCGTAGCAGCACGCCGCAGATACCAGCCACGAGCAGAGGCAAACCGGCGAGGTTGCCGCCCAGCGGCAGGCCAACCAGCGCAGCCCCAGCAAGATGGCCCCACACGCCATGCTCCCGCGGCAGCAGCAGTTCACGATAGCTGGACATGTCGGATCGTACTACCCCTGCTCTTGATCCAGATCAAGGCGTTCCTGTGGGTCCAATTGCACTCCCAGGCCAGCGGTCATCATGCGCCTAGCATGGCTGGCCCGCTCCTCGACCTCACACCCGACGATCCGCGCCTTGCCGGCATCCTGGGCGACTCGCATCGCCGCTTCCAGACCCTGGTCGACGAGGCCCAGGCCAAGGCCGCCGACTTCTACGAGAAGACCCTGGGCCGGCGCGCCAGCATCGAGCAGGTCATCGACGAGATCTTCGACGCCGTCGAGCGTGACGGCGAGGCCGCCATCCGCCGCTATGTCGAAGCCTTCGACGGCGCTGCCCTGCCGCCCGGCGGCCTGCGTGTGGGTGCGGCCGAGATCGCCGCCGCCACCGCCCGCACCGCCGCGCCGATCCGCGACGCCATCGACCTCGCCGTGCGCCAGGTCACCGACTACCAGCGCCGCCTGCTGCCGCGCGGCTTCGGCGAGGCGCTCGACCAGCCGCTGGGCGTGCGCTGGCTGCCGGTTGATAGCGCCGGGGCCTACGTGCCGGGCGGGGCCGGCGGCACGCTGCCGTTGTTCTCGTCGGTGATCATGAACCTGGTCCCGGCCAAGGTCGCTGGCGTGCTGCGCACCGTGCTGGTGACGCCACCACGGCGGGATGGCAGCATCGCCGACGAGGTTCTCGCCGCCTGCGCCGCGGTCGGCGTCGACGAGGTCTACCGCATCGGCGGCATCCCGGCGATCGCAGCCCTGGCGGTCGGCACGCCGGACTGCCCGCAGGTCGACACCATCGTCGGACCCGGCAACATCTTCGTCACTCTGGCCAAGCGCCGCGCCTACGGCCGGGTCAACCTCGACATGCTCGCCGGACCCAGCGAGGTCCTGGTCATCGCCGATGCCAGTGCCGATCCCCGTTTCGTCGCTGCCGACCTGCTGTCGCAGGCCGAGCACGATGTGTTGGCGATGTGTATCCTGCTCGCCATCGGCGACGGCATTGCGGATGCGGTCCAGAGCGAGGTCGCGCGCCAACTCGCCGCGCTACCCGAGGCGCGTCGCCGCGTCGCCACCGAGAGCGTGCAGCGCTTCGGCCGACTGGTGCGCTGCCCGG
>JBBREK010000233.1:0-6470 GCA_038203025.1 Planctomycetota bacterium | reverse complement strand
TTGTAGCCGCTGCTGTTCCCAGCCGCGATGTTGAAGGGCATGTTCAGGCAGCGGCAGGCCTCGTTGAGCTTCGCCTGCACGAACTGCGGGTAGGTCGTGGTCGGCTGCTCGGCGCGCATCTGCTCCATGCGCCAGCCGCCGGGCATGGTCAGCAGCGACCGCTTCTCCAGATGGATGGTGTCCATCGGCTCGACGGGGTCGGCCTCGCCACCGGCCGGTGCATCGGTGTAGGCGATGCCGGCGTAGTCGGCGGCGGTCTCGGCCGCGGCGATCACTGCCTGGGAGTAGCGGCGCAGATCAGCGAAGATGGGCAGGGCTGGGGTGAGTTCCGGCACTCCACGGCGCTGGCCGGGACGGTCCGGACGGAACAGGTGGACCATCGCCGTCGCCGGCACCCGGTCGAAGCCGAGGTTGAACCCGCCGACATCGCCGGGATGGCGGCGCAGCAGGTGGTACTCGATCGGATTGCTGGCGCCGTCGAAGACGATGCCGTCCACAGCGAGGCCAGCACTCATCACGGTGGTGAACAGCGGGGTGGTCACCTGGTCGGCCTCGACCAGCCGCAGGTCAAGCTGGGCCGGTGAGGCCAGTCGGGGGTTGGTGGTCAGCAGCGCGAAGGCCTCACCATCCTCGACCTGGGCTACGCGCATGACGCGCATCTTCTCAGCCAGGTCCACCACGCGCGCCCAGTCCATGAAGGCCCGCTCCACCTGGCGGGCCTCGTCGCCGCTGAGGCCCAGCAGTTGCAGCCGCGCGCCGGTGCCGACGCAGTCGTTGGCCAGGGTCAGGACGATGCCGCGGGCGTAGCTGTTGTTGGCGACCTCATAGCGGGCGCGATTCCGAAGCGTCCGGCGGACGGCCGGCGACGCCGCAGCGTCCGCCGAGAGCCCGTCCGCCAGAAGCCAATGACGGTGGTTGTCGGTCGTGGTCTGCGCCGCGTCGTAGCGGGCGCGGACCCGCGCCTGACGCCCCCCAGGTGCGGCGGTACGCGTGCGGCCGATGGCGCGAACGCCCTCGATAAGCCGGCCGACGATACTCATGCCGCCCCCGGGGGGACGAGCTTGCTGATGATGATACCCCTGCCCCGTGCCCGCACCGCCCGCTTGGCCGCCAGATAACGATCCGCCGCTATCTGGTCGGTCAGGCTGTGCTGCTCCACCGAACCGGCATCGCCCTGGGCCTTCTTGGGGCCTTGGGCGTTCTCCTCGATGGCTTGCTCGGTTGCTGTCGGGTCGGGCACACGAGTCTCCTCATATACTTATTTCCCGCCGACCCGTTTTTTCTTCACATGACTTTGCTGAAGGCTCAGGTCGGCCGGCGCATTCAGAGACCGTCGTCGCCCTAGATCGGATTGGGCCCCCGCGCCGCTGGCCCTCTGCTGGCGGGTGGACCGAGCTGCTGCCGACCTACAGTGCGCGCATGACGATGGACCTGCTGCAATACCCCGGTGTCGCCCTCGGTCTGATCGGTGCGATCCTGGTCAGCCAGCGTGCGTCGCGCGCGCGCCGGTGGGGCTTCCTATTCTGGATCTGCAGCAATGTCCTGCTCATCAGCTGGGCCGTCGGCGCAGCTGCCTGGGGACTGTTGGCAATGTACGTCGTCTATTCGGTCACTAGCGTTTTGGGATTGTGGAACAACCGCGACGCGACACAATCGGCGAAAATGGAGTGACCGGTCATGAGGGCTGACGTCCTTAAGTTTCGCCGCCAGCATACTCGAGGAGTCTCCCCATGGCGGTGACCTTTCTCAAGAACTCCAATGAGATCCGGCAGGCCCTCGTGAGTCTCCGGCCCTCACGGATCGCGGTCGCGTACATCGGGGCTGACTGGAAGGACTTCATCAACCCCAAGGACCTCACCGAGATCATCGTCTCACCAACGATCGGATCGAATCCACGAGCCATCCGCGACCTCGTCAAGGAGAAGACGTGGGACAACGTGCACTTCCTCGATGCGCTGCATGCCAAGATCTACTGTGGGCAGACCAAGACCCTGGTGACCAGCGCCAACCTCAGCGCACACGCCTTGGATCTGTCAGGGCTGCATGAGGTCGGCCTGGTGGTGGCGGGATCAGTCTCGCGGCAGGCACAGGCCAGATACAACGATCTCAAACTGCTGGCCGAGAGCAACTACCACAACACGAGGAAGAAAGTGCAGGCTCTCGAACGACTCGAGGTCGCATGGGAAAAAGCCGAGAAACGGGGCGTGATGAAGCGAAATCGTGCTGCCACGACGTTGGCTGATGTGCCACTTTTTTCGGCAAGCCGCGTGGCGCCGCAGGATTTCGACGTGTGCTGGTACTCTTACGACGATGTAAAAGAGAACATTAAGGTCATTCGAAAGTCCAGGCCATTGTTATTGAATGAGGAGGGAAAATTCTGCCACGACAGCATGCATTTCGCCAAACGTGACCCCGTCCAGGCTGGTCGCTGGATGATCGTTTGGAACATATCGACGAAGAGTCTGCCGGACCAGCGTACACCACCGGAATGGTTTTATGTGCATGCCTATGTGCCTCGGGGAGTGATCGACGAATGCTATCCCAACCTGGCGGCGTACCTCGGTAAAGATGAGCCGACGGCAACGCCGCAACCGTTTCAGATCGATGACAGCTTCACCAAGGCCTTCTACGAGGTCTTGTCAAACCCTGACCGGTTCCAAGCAATTCGCGGGGCCGGACCGTTCGATTGCGAACCCTGGAGTATGCGCGCGATGCGAGCAGAGATGCCGGGCTTTCTCCAAGCGCTCCGCGCGTGGTACCGTGCGCATGCGGCCAGCTTCAAACAGCCTCCTCCTTGAATTCTTTGGTGTACGCTTACCTCTTCCGCTTGGCTTGAGGTATCTCGGACTAGTGGGTTTTCATGGATGAATCCTATCAGACTTTTCGAGCCTATCTGGGACTCCACCAAGTCGGGGCACTTTTACAGACTAGCGTGAGGCCTCAAGCTTCACGGTCGCTGTCTAAGGGCGGACAGCTTCAGTCGGCCTTTCGGACGCTCTGGACTCGCCTGCCCGGTCCCTGGCAGGGCCACTCCCAGCATCGACGCCGCCACCGCGCACCCTACCACGCCATCGAACCAGTGGTTGTCGAACCCTTCAGGCCTGAGGCGCCATTCATCGACCACCCGACCACGTCCTTCAGTCCGAATCCGGTATTCGGCTGTCAGATGCTCGGCAATAAGCCGATGCCGTTCCTGGTCCTGACCGAAGAGTGACAGGAAACCGGGGTCGCCCATCGGCACCGCGAGCCGGGTGTGAATGAACGACTTCCAATGGTTCGTGTCGTAGAGCAGGTGGCGCACGGTATGTCGACCGATCACCGCAGGGATGCGCCAGTGATGGCCAACGCGATCGCCGCGCTTGCGGCGATACTCGGTGAACGGCATCGAGGCAGCGCCGACGAAGCGGCCGTGGCTGGGGGTGATCAGCGCTGCATTCGAGGACTGCCGGCAGAACTGGTATACCACATCAGTGCTCTGGCCCCAGTTGGCGTCAATCAGCAGGCGCTCGATCGACAACTCTGCTCCATCGTCACGGCGCCAACGCCGGCCAAGCAGGTGACCGCTCGCCACTTCCAAGCCCGCGTAGATCTGACCTTCCAGGCCGGCGCCCTTGGTCGCAGCCGCCATGGTGACGCGCAGATCCCGCAGCGTGAAGTAGGACCGGCGCTGGTCTGGCCAAGTGCCGTAGTCGAGGATGTACCCCGTGAAGTCATCAGCCCAGGCGCAGACCACCCAGAACAGGGCCTTTTGCTGCACGTCGATGAACGCCGTGAGGTGGCTGGTTTCCAGCGGCACGACACCGCGGTCGTGGCCGTTGACCTTGACCATGATCTGGTCGGCGGTCAGCGCCTCGTCCTGCTCGCTGATCTCGGGGAGCGGCTCGTTCTGATATTCGGCCCAGAAGGCGACCTCGTCCTGCAGCTTGAGGTCCATGGCGTGCTGGAGCGCCGAGACTTCGTCGTGGTTGAAGCGGGCTTCCCAGGCGATCCGGGCGCCGGCATCCATCTCCGCCCGATGCGCGACGTAGAACGCCGTGGCATCCGCGAGGCCATGGCCGGCGCGCATGCCATCACCGCGCCGTTTGGCGTACTCCTCCCACAGCTTCGTCGCCGTTGGGAAGGCGTAGACCATCTTGGTCCGCTCGCCGTTCCATTCGGGATGCGTGTCCCGATCAAGAATGCGGTCCGCCATGTCACCGGGCCGGATGACCGTGCAGGGCATGACGCCGGCAATCTTCTTCCCTGGTCCGGCCAGGCCGAGCACGGCGCCAGCGAGGATGGCTTCCCGGTGCTGGCACTGGCTGGGACTGCGAGCGCTCTCGTCGGTCTGCGGATCATCGAGCACGACCAGGCTGGGGCGCACGGCGCGGCCATCCGAGCGCTTGAACTTCATGCCGCGGATGCGGCCGGTGATGCCTGCCACCTTGATCACGGCGCCGCTGGCTTTTGAGCAGGGGACGGTGGGAAGGATGATCTCCTTGGCCGTCCAACCGATGTGGGTGCGTTCGCCGCGATAGAGTTGGCCATTGGCCCGATGCGAGATCCCGTCGAGCGCGCGGATGGGGAACACCGCCTCGGGGAAGTCCGCGAGCAGGAGATCATTGGTCTCCAACTCTGTCTTCATGGACTCGAGCATGTCCGAGGCATGTTGCTCGTCAGAACCGATCAGGCAGACAAACTCGCGGTGGCCATAGAGGATGGCCCACAGGCAGGCGCACTCGGCGATCGTCGTCTTGCCCGATCCACGCGGCATCGCCAAGGCGAAGAGGCCACCATGCAGGACGGCCTGCTCTGCCTGGGCGAGGACGCGCAGGTGATCGGGTGACCAGCCCAGGTGGAAGATCTCGGGGAAGTAGGCGTCGCAGAAAGCGCGGAAGCTGCGCTCGGCCGCCGCCCGACGCGGCGGGTTCTCGACCGGCGGAAGATCGCCGATGTCGCGGCCAGCTTCTGACTTCAGTCGATCGCGTTCGGCGGCGGCATCGCGGAAGGCGACGTAGCCGCCATCGGGGGTGCGCGCCAGCTCTGGCGCATGCACCTGATCCATGAGCCAGGCGAGGTAGCGCAGGAGATCGACGCTGCGGCCATCGCCGATGCGGAAGCCAGCACGGGTGCGGTGCCGGTGCAGTTGCCGTTCGGAAATGACGCTCCCCAACGGGGAACTGTTGAGCAGCCGCGCCAGGTCGGCGGGCCTCAGGCGATGGGGATCAACCGGCATGGCCGCCCTCCCGGCGCGCGAGGTCGCTGACCAGCCAGGCGCCGTAGGCGATGAGGTTGATGGTGCCGTCCTCGTTCTGCGGCGCCCCGGCCGCCAGGTCAGCGCGCACGGCATCCGCCGAGGCCTGCTTGGCGCCGCTGCGCTTCAGGAGCATGACCACGGCCTCCAACGACAGGGCGGTGAGGCGGGCACCGCCCACATGGGCTGGACCGTCCTTATCAAGTCCCATCTACGCCTCCTCGGGCCAACTGAGGCCGCTGATGATGCACCGGTTTCACGCTGCCGAACGCAACTGGATGTCGTCGATGTGAGTCGGTAACACGAACCGCAGTACCCCACGGAGACCACCCATGGCCAAGCGCCCCACCACCCGACCGACCACCCCCGCCGCCGCCCCCAGCGAGGCCGACGCCGTCATTGCCACCATCGCCAAGACCCACCTGGATTTGGAGACCCTGGAGAGCCAGGGCCTGGACAGCCTCGACTTCAAGGACCAAGCCTGCTGGGCCGTCCGCGATGCCCTGCGCGCCGCCTTTGAAGCTGGCAAGCAGGCGGCCCGGCGCCGAGTGGGCAGCCCGCCGGTGGCCCCGCCCACGGTGATCCGGGGCGACATCATCATCGCTGCGAACCCCAAGGCCGAACGCACCGGTTGGACCACCGGCCGCATCGGCGCCTTCCGCTTCTGCGCGAAGGTCTTCGCCGAGCACGCCACGGTGCCGAGCTACGAGATCGGCCGCAGCCGCATCTCGAAGCTGGAACTGCGCCGGCTCGATACCGGTGCGGTCGCCTTCAACTGGGACCGCGGCCTCGACACCCCGGCCACGGACGCCGCCGCCCAGCAGGCGGTCGACCGCCTGGGCAAGTACCTCGCCAACCACCTCTACGGCTACGTCGCCGCCTGAGTCTGCACCCGCCCGGCCGGATCCACCCCGGCCGTGCATCACTCCCGAACCCCGGAGAACACCATGTCCAAGACCACCACCCCCGCCCTCGAACCCGCCGCCGCCCGGCGTCTGGTCAGCCAGTTGCAGCTGCTGGAGGGCGACCTCCTGCTGACCCAGGTCAGCCGCGCCGAGGCCTGGAAGGTCCAGGCCGACCGCAAGCACGAGGACCTCGTCTGCCGCGCCGGCGCTGGCGCCAACAACCTGCGCCGGGCGGTGAAGGCCTGGGACCAGGCCTTGCCAGCCCTCCAGCGCGCCATCCAGGCGGCCAACGCGCGCCTCGGCGTTACGCCGGCCAAGGCCGAAATTGCCGC
>JBBREK010000232.1:0-6574 GCA_038203025.1 Planctomycetota bacterium | reverse complement strand
ATTGCTCGCCGATCTGGGCTGGCCGGCCGACCAGCCTGCCGTTCGCGTGGTCGGCGGGATCGGCAGCCTGGTCCTGCGGGCAGACACAGCACCTGTGTGGGAACCGCACGTCCAGATCATCGTTGGGCAGGAACCTGTGGCGCCAGAACTCGGTGCGGCTCGGGAGGCCGCCTGCACAGTCTGCCCGCATTATCGGTCCGAGACCGATCGCTGCGGCTTGTGCGGTTGCGGCTTCGTCGTCGCCGAGCGCGCCCGCTCTGCGGTCGCACGCTGCCCTGGAGGCAGATGGTGAAATGCCTCGCCCCTACGGTCTGCAAAGGCGTGCTCCCCAGCCTACCGCCAAGCCAAGCCCTGACGGAGTGTGCTGCCTGCCCACTCGACGAACGCCCACCCAAGCCCTGCGGCCAGGTCACCGCCAGCGGCGGCCAGGGCACGACGCGCACCCGTCATGCCCTCAACCCCGTAGCCATAGACACCCCAAAGGTGACCACCCATCTCACTCCTCACTCCCACGTTGAGTAGAGGTTGAGCGACACCCAAGTCCGAGGTGCCGGCCAGTTGGCACCGTGCGGTGTGCGGTTGAGCTTGGGCGTAGAACATTGCGAGAAAGACCAACGTAATGCGCTAGTGCCTCATCTAGTGCCATCTGTAATTGGTGGATGCGACCGGCCGCATCGTGCGCGGCGACAAGCGTGGAGCCATCCCCGCCAACCTCGCGCCCATCCTCGACCGCCTGCACATCAACCTCGACGCCTGGCTGTCGCTCATGCGATCCAGCGGCCACTTCGGACTCGGCAGCTTCGGCGCCCTCGGCGCCCTCGCCAGCCGAGCCCGCGAAGCCCTGCGGCGTGGAGCGAAGTGGATCATCGACACCACCGCCGGACTCTACCGCGACGACCAGTCGCCGGCCGAGCTCAGCACCGCCTAGCGGCCACGCCGCCCCTCGATTAGCAGCACGACGCGCCAGCGGCCGAGAGGCCGCCGAGGCGACGTTGAGCAACACCACGAATCGACCACCGCCAAGCGCCTTGCCGACCGCTACAACGACAGAAGCCGGCCCATTCGGGCCGGCTTCGTGCTGTCGGAGGAGCCTTGTAGAGCGCGAACGTCCGTCAGAGGCCGGTGGCAGCGTCATTCGGTGCCAGTCCACATTCTCTTCCGTTCTCTTCCACATCCACATTCTCGGCTGGCGTCATTCGGTGCCTGTCCACATTCTCTGCATGTCCACATTCTCTACACTTACATTCTCGGCTGGCGTCATTCGGTGCCTGTCCACATTCTCTTCCACATTCTCTTCCTCCAACATTCTCGGCTGGCATCATTCGGTGCCTGTCCACATTCTCTTGTTCCGGTGCCTGTCCACATTCTCGTTCGTCCATCCACATTCTCGGCTGGCATCATTCGGTGCCTGTCCACATTCTCTACAACATTCTCTTGTTCCGGTGCCTGTCCACATTCTCGTTCGTCCATCCACATTCTCGGCTGGCATCATTCGGTGCCTGTCCACATTCTCTACACTTACATTCTCGGCTGGCGTCATTCGGTGCCTGTCCACATTCTCTTTTTTCTCTTCCACATTCTCTTCCTCACATTCTCTTCCGTTCTCTTCCGGTGCCTGTCCACATTCTCGCGTTCTCTTCCGGTGCCTGTCCACATTCTCGGACATGGGACAGGCTCTAGGCTAGCCGGGATCCCGTTGGCGGCCACGTCCGAAGCCCGGCCGTGGCGTCGGGGGCGGCATTCTGCTATCGCTGCCGTCAGATCGCCCGGCACAGGCAGCTGGCGATGATGCGCCGGGCTCCGTGCGCGCGTAGGGTCGCGGCGGCAGCCGAGATCGTGGCCCCGCTGGTGAGGATGTCGTCAACCAGTAGCAGGCGCGGTGGCACCTGGCCGCGGCAGGCGAACAGGCCGACGACGTTGCGGGCGCGTTCGGCGCGGGACAGGCGGTGCTGTTCGCGGGCATGTCGCGTGCAGGTCAGCGGAGCGATCAGCGGCACGCCCAGCCGTCTGGCCGCCAGGCGGGCGCAGGCGGTCGCCAGGTGGGGGCCGGGTCGACGGCCGGGCGAGGGCGGGACGACGACCACGGCATCGACCGGGGCTTCTGGAAGTGGCAGCAGCGGGGCCAGGGCGGCCACCGCGGCGGCGCGCGCCCCGGCCTTGGCATCGCCGACCAGCCGGCGCATCGCCCCACGGTAGGCCTTGGCGACCAGCACGGCGTCGAGGTGGATCAGGCCATCATCCCGGCAGGTCGGACACGGCGATTCGCGTTTCGGCATGCCGCACAGCGGGCAGGCCTCGACCAGATCCGGCAGCTGCGCAAGACATGCCTGGCACAATCCTGGCCCCGCCTCCGCATGACAGCCGGGGCACACGCACGGCAGCAGCAGATCCAGGACGGCGTGGATGATAGGATGGTCGATCGCACCAAAGGACGGCGTGGGTTCGCGGTTCGCGGTTCGCGGTTCGTGGTTGGGCAACGGATTACGGACCTTGCTGGGAAATCCCATTGGTCACCCGGTCACAGGGCGCCAGTCACGGATACGCCCTGTGTCACTACAACCACGAACCACGAACCGTGGCAATGCGACTCACTCCACCGACCACTCGCGCTTTACCGCGCTCAGTTCCTTGAGCTTCGCCGCCAGAGTGTTGCGGGTGATGCCGAGCAGGTGCGCCGCCTTCGACTTGTTGTTGTCGCAGGCGTCGAGCACGGCTTCGAACAGGTGGCGTTCCCACTTGGCCCGGACCACCTCGTAGAGGTTTTCCGCCCCGCGCTGCACCCCCGCCAGGGTCTCGCTGCGCATTTCCGCTGCCAGCCGGCTCTCGAAGCTGGCCAGGCCGTGCGCCTGGTCGTTGGCGGCGTGCGGGTCGAAGGCGATGACGGCGAAGGGCAGCAGGTCGGGCGTCAGCTCACTGGTCGGCGCCATCACCACCATCTTCTCGACGCAGTTCTCCAGTTCGCGGACGTTGCCAGGCCAGGAATAGCTCTTCATCGCGTCCATCACCTCGCGCGAGATCGAGCTGATGTACTTGACGTTGCGGCTGGCGTACTGGTTGACGAAGTGCTCGACCAGATGCGGCACGTCCTCGCTGCGGTTGCGCAGCGGGGGGATCTGCAGGTAGACGACGTTGAGGCGGTAGAACAGGTCGGCGCGGAAGCGACCGGTCTCGACTTCCTTCTCCAGCTCCCGATTGCTGGCCGCGATCACGCGCACGTCGAGCTTGCGCGTGCGTGTGTCGCCGACCCGCTCGATCTCCATCTCCTGGAGCACGCGCAGCAGGCGTACCTGCATGCCTTGGCTGACCTCGCCGATCTCGTCGAGGAAGATGGTGCCGCCGTTGGCCGCCTCGAAGCGGCCCTTGCGGTCGGCGATCGCGCCGGTGAAGGCGCCCTTGATGTGGCCGAATAGTTCGGATTCCAGCAGGCTTTCCGACAGCGCCCCGCAGTTGACCGGGATAAAGGCGGCGTTGGCGCGTGGGCTGTGGTCGTGGATGATGCGCGCGATCATCTCCTTGCCGGTGCCGGTCTCGCCGTGGATCAGCACGGTGGCCGACGAGGCGGCGACGCGGTGGGCCTGGTCGACGACACGGCGGAACGAACCCGAGACGCCGATCAGGTTGCGGTCGGAGAACTGCGTCTTCAGCTCCTCGCGCAGCTGGTGGTTCTCGTCGATCAGCTCGGCCTTCTCCAGGTTTAGGACCTCGGCGATGACACACCACTGCAGGCACAGGTCGGCAAGCAGCTGGCCGACCCGATCGTCGGTCAGCCGTTCGATCAGTAGCACGGCGTGGATGCGCTTGCCCTTGCCCAGCGGTATGGCGGTGATGTCGCCACAACGTTCGGTTGCGCGTCCGTCGCGCACCCGGGCCATCAGCGCCTGGTCGGCCTCCTCGCCCTGGCTGGGGTCGCCATGCGAGACGATCTCGCGGATGTTGCCATCGTAGCGCAGGGTCAGCAGCCGGCCGGTCGACAGGCAGCCGGCGCCGGCGGCAAGGCGCAGAGCCGCCTGCACGCTGGCCTTGAGCACTGGGTTGGCAACGCGCGCGTCGGTGATCGCGTCAAGGAGTTCGAGGAGATCCAGCGCCATGGGCGCAGTGACGGTAGAGGCAGCCGTGCATGGGACAAGGCAGGACGCTTCCCTTCTCCGGCGGAACACGCACCCTGCCACGGTGCTCCGCTGCCTGCCCCTGTTGCTGCTCAGCTTCGTCCTGGCCGCCGGCGAGCCGCCCAGCCGCTTCACTTTCGTCGAGACGGTCGCGGGCAAGCCGGCGCCGGGCGCCGACCGCAACATGATCGAGGGCCTGCGTCGCCAGCACACCGACCGCCTGGCCCGGGCCCGGGCTGAACTGCCCACTGCCCTGCCGGCGGTCGCCCGCCAGATCCGCGCTGACATCGGGGCCTTGCAGGCCGAACTTGAACGCCTCGCCGTGATTGGGGGCGGCAAACTGGAGATCGGCAGGCGGGTCTACATCATCAAGCCGGACCGCATTGCGGTCGAGGCGGACGGTACCAGCCTGGAGGTCGACCCGCGGACCGGCAAGGGCAGCTCGGTCAGCGGACCCGGTTCTGATCCGACCCCGCTCGAGATGGCGCCGCCGCCCGACCCGCTGCCGTTGGCGCGCGGCGAGGACGGCCCGGTGATTGAGGGGCGCCAGACCCGGAGGTTCGCGGTCAGCGCCGACGGACGCGACTACGTCGTGATGATCGATCCCACCCTGCCCAATCCCTTCGCCCGGCTGATCCCGCTCGACCGCGAGGATGCCAAAGTGACGTTGGAGATCGCGCGCCTACCCGGCATGCCGCTGGATATCGCCTACGACAGTGGGGATTTCGTGCGGCGGATCACCTGCGTGAAGGTGGAGTGATGGCATTGCCCCGGTTTGCGGTTCGCGGTTCGCGGTTCGCGGTTGCGCAGGCCGTATGACGGAGTTGTTCCGCTCGCATCCGCGGACCTGGCGGGAGTTCAAGTACTGCTATCCGGTGGTCAGCCGCCGGTCGCGCGGGCTGTCGCTGGGGGTGAACCTCAATCCGGACAAGGCCTGCAACTTCGACTGCGCGTACTGCTCGGTCGATCGCCGCGTGGCGCCGCTGGTCACCAGCGTCGACGAGGCGGAACTGGAACGCGAACTGGCGAGCCTGCTGGCGATGGCCGCCTCCGGAGCGATCTGGACCGAGGAGCCCTTCGACCGCACGCCCGAACCGCTACGTCGGCTGAATGACGTCGCCTTCAGCGGCGACGGCGAACCGACCAGCTACGGCGGCTTCCCGCGCATGCTGGAACTCGCCGCGCGATTGATCGCCGGTTCCGGGGCGCGCATCGTGGTCATCACCAATGCCACCCTGTTCGGCAAGGCCGGCGTGCGCGAGGCCCTGCTGGGGCTGTCGGCCCGCGATGAGGTGTGGGCCAAGCTGGATGCCGGCAGCGAGGACTGGTACCGCGCCGTCGACCGCAGCGACGTGCCCCTGGCCCGGGTGCTGGGCAACCTGCGCGATCTCGGCCGCCAGCGCCCGCTGGTCATCCAGGCCCTGTGGTGCCGTCTGCACGGGCAGGCGCCCCCGGCGCACGAACTCGATGCGTGGGCCGATCGGCTGCGCTGGCTACTCGATGAGGGGGCAACTATCGACCGGGTGCAGGTCTACACCACCGCCCGGGAGACGGCTGAGGCGTGGGCGACGGCGCTGACTTCGGCGGAATTGGAGGGGATTGCGGAACGGGCAAGGCTACTCGGGCTGACGGCCGAGGTGCATGGCTGATTGGCTACTTCGGGATGTTGGGATTGACGTCCCGCTCCCACTGCGGCGTACTCCAGAAGATGTTGTAGCCGAGTGCCACGTTGTTGACTTTGCGCTCAGTATCCAGGTTCGCCGTCGACCAGTTCCCATGCCAATAGCAGCGCGTCACCGGCATCGCTGATGAGGGGAAGGGAGCCCCGAAATCGCTCCATACAGACGGGATGACGCCTGGTTTGGCGTTGCCCGCCTTCGCCTGATGTAGTTTTGCATCCTGCCAGGTGAGCCCCGTGCTACTCGGCGGGGTTTCCTGATCGCGCCAGAAGTAGTCGATGTCCCCCGGTGCCAGCATCTTTCCACCGGCGGGATAGACCAGATTGTCGCCCGGGTTGTTACTCACCTCGTACATGTAGCTCATGCCCGGCTCGTACAGGCGACTCATGGGGTCCATGCCGGTGCGCCCCATGTCGTCGCGCCCACCCTTGGTAGGATCCAGGGGGCACTGCAGCGATCTCAGGGTGAGATCGTAGTCGGTTCCAACGAGCAGGGTGAGATGCCAAGGATAGTTGTCGTTATTGTCCTGTTGGTAGACCCCCATGGCAATCCCAGTCTGCCGCAGGTTATTCGAGCACTGCACGTTCCTCGCTTGGTTCCGCACCAGGCTTACCGCCGGCAGCAGCATGCCCGCCAGCACGGCGATGATCGAGATGACCACCAGGAGTTCGATGAGGGTGAAACCGCGTCGCAAGCCCGTCATGCAGTGGATACGGACCCGGTGGGCTGGCGTTGCCTGGGAGCGCGGGCCGCTGGCCCGCCGGTCGCCCCCTGGGAGCGCGGGCGGCC
>JBBREK010000231.1:0-6644 GCA_038203025.1 Planctomycetota bacterium | reverse complement strand
GCGAGGACCAGCCGGAGGACGCGGTCATAGCCGCGCGCCAGGGCGCCGGTCAGACCGTTGCGCTGCAGGTAGCGCGTCTCGTCACTGCCCTCCAGGGTGCGGACGCGGGCCGGGCCGAACCAGCGGTCGAGGTCGTGGATATGGTTGGGGACGATGAAGATGCATTCGAACAGCGACACCGCCAGGGCGACCACCACGGTGATCGGCAGCAGGCTGAAGAATTCGCCGGTGCTGCCAGTCATCAGCAGCAGCGGCAGGAACGCGGCGATGGTGGTGGCCGAGGAGGCGAGCAGCGGCCAGAACAGCTCTGAGGCGCCGGCGAGGATCGCTGCCGTGCCCTCCAGGCCCTCCTCGCGCTTCCGCTGGATGTTGTCGACCACGACGATGACGTCGTCGTCGAGGATGCCGGCGACCAGCACCAAGGCGAGCAGGGTGATCTCGTTGAGGCTCTGCCCGGTCAGGTACATGACCACCAGCGCGCCGAGGAAGGCGAAGAGCACGCCGCTGGCGGCGAGCACCGCCATGCGCCAGCCGAGGAACAGCAGCAGCACGGCGAGGACCAGCACCGTGCCCTGCCACAGGTTGCCGGTCAGCACCGACAGCGAGGCCGCGACGCGCTGGGTCGAGTCGAGGTTGTAGACCGCCTGCACGCCCTCATCGCGATGCTCGGCGAGGAAGCGGTCGACCTCGGCCTGGACCAGCAGCTTGAGCTCGGTCGCCTTGGCCGACGGCTCCTTGAGCACCTTGACCACCACCGACGGGCGACCGTCACAGTGCACGCGCAGACCCCGCTGCGCGACGCGCGGACCACTGGCTGCCGGATCGGCGAGATCGCCGACCGTGACCAGGCGGCCCTCGCCGTCCTGGCGCACCGGCACGGCCAGGACCTGCTCTAGACTGGTGTAGCGGGATTCGGCGACCACCGTCTTGGTGGTGCCGCCGGCCTCGCTGCGCCCGGCCGGCTGTGCCCCGCCGCTGCCGCGCAGGGCGGTGGCGACCTGCTCGGCGGCGATGCCGTGCCGCTGCATCGCCAGCAGATCAAGTTGCACCTCGCAGCGCACCTCGGGCAGGCCTTCGAGATCCGCCCGCTTCATGCCTGGCAACGGGGTGAGGCGATCGCGCAGGCTCTCGGCGAGCTGGCCGAGGCGATGCAGGTCGGCGGCCGAGCCTTCGCCGGCGACCAGGTTCACCTGGATGACCGGCAGCCACACATCGGTCTCCATGCGCGTGACGATCGGCGCCAACGACTTTCCGTCTGCCACCGGCAGGCGGTTCTGCGTCGCCAGGACGCGGAAGCGCAGGTCGTCGAACTGGCGCGGATAGTCGGTATCGTCCTCGAACTTGACGATGATCTCGCTGGTCCCGTCGCGCGAGGTGCAGCGCACGTATTCGACGTTGTCGACCGCGCGGATGGCGTCCTCGATTGGCACCGTCACCAGCCGCTCGACCTCCTCGGCGGTGGCCCCGTTCCACGTCGTCACCACGATCGCCTCGCCGAAGTCGAAGTTCGGGTAGCGGTCGATGGGGATGCGCGGCAGCGCCACGCCCAGGCCGAAGGCGATCAGGCCGACGAACAGCAGATTCATCAGCACCCGCTGCGACAGACCGAAGCGGACGAGGGGATTCACGGCGTCTGGGCCGGCGGCACCAGCGCGGCGCTGAGCAAGGCGGGATCAGGCAGCACCGCCACCAGGTCATCGCCGGTCGAGCGCAGGATGGTGACGCGCAGGCTGCGGCCGTCGTCGGTGCGAACGAAGCGGCCGTCGAGGTCGGCGCGGATCAGCGCGGTGGGGATGGCGAGGGCGCCGGACGGGTCGGGCAGACGCAGGGTGACCAGCACCTCACGTCCACCGCCGGCGGCGCCGGGCAGCTCGATCTCGACCGGACGCTTGCGACTCTGTGCATCAGCCAGGGCGCTGCTGCGCACGGCCTGGATGGGGAAGATGCTGCCACCGACGGTGGCGGTCGCCTGCGCCAGGGCGGCGATCTCCGCCTCGTCCAGATGCACGGTGGCGACCACGGCAGTGGGATCGCCGACCTCCAGGATGGGTTCCCCGGGCTGGACCACCGAGCCGGCCTCGCGATGACGCCGCAGCACCTGCCAGCCGGCGGGCAGGTCGACGCGGTGCAGGTCGACCAGGCGCTGCCTGCGGGCCAGCTCGGCCGCGGCCCGGGCGCGGGCGAGATCCGCCGCTTCGGCTGCGTGCGTCGCCGCATCGCGCTCGCCCTCGCTGATCCGGCCCTGGCCGAACAGGTTGGCGATGCGCTCGCCCTCGCGGCGGCGGAAGTTCGCTTCGGCCTCGGCCTGGGTGAGGGTCACGGCAGCGATGACGCGCTCGGCCTGCGCCAAGCTGTCATCGAGCTGCACGCCCATCGCGTCGCCGATCAACGAGCCCATCGCCGGGCCGGGATCGCGTACCCGTCCCGCGACTTCGGCGGCGACAGCCACGATGTGGACCGGCCGGGTCAGGGCGGCGATCGGGCGGAGGATGGCGGCGGGATGATCAGCCGGCCGCCAGGCCTCGCTGGCCAGGGCCCAGACGGCGATAAGCAGGCAGCAGACAGTGCGGAAACCCGGCATGCCATTCGAGTACCCGATCGGCGCGGCAGGGGAAGGGCGCGAAGGCCAGACCTTTGGCGGTTCGCGGTTCGCGGTTCGTGGTAAATCACATAGGCACTTGGACGGCGTGAGCTTTCACCTGGATGGGCAAGTTCTGGCGAATCTCCCATGGTCTGTCGCTGCAGCCGCGAACCGCGAACCGCGAACAAAGTCTGAATCAGCCGGCCGTCGCCATCGGCCGAAGCCGGTGGCGGGTGGCAGAGGCCTCGCGCTGGATCGCCTCGACCAACTCGGCGTTCGACATGCCGGGGAGGTCGCTCCACGTCGCCAGGACGTAGCCGTCGGTGGGCAGTTCGGCGGCGAGCTTGAGCATCGCCGAGCCGGAACCGTACAGCTGCACCAGCTTGCCGGCGGCGCGGATGCGCTGCAGCACCGGCCACCAGTGCGGCTCGGCCGATTGCGGGTTGCCGTCGCCGGGGATCCACTGCACGCCCTGCAAACCAGGCACCCCCAGCAGGTGGTCGAGGTGGGGCAGCTCGCCCTTGCCGTCGAGGTGGTAGAAACCGTGCGGGATGCGGCTGCAGATGTCGGTGAGGTCGGGCACGACCCAGCGCGCGAACTGCTTCGGGCTGATCATGTAGCTGAAATCACTCTGCAGCATGTAGCAGCGTTGCGGGCTCCAGATCGCTGCCCATGGCGTGGTGCCCAGACCCAGCGGTTCGATCACCGTGCATTCGGCCTGGTAGGCCTGCCACCACTGCGCGGTCACCTCGCGGCACAGCCGGTCGACCTCGGCCGGATCGTCCATGCAGTCGAGCAGCAGCTGGTTGGCGTCGCGCAGGCTGGCGACGAGGTCGAGGTTGCCGCCGAGGTCGGTGAAGCCGACGACGGCGCGACGGCCGAAGCGCGTGGCGCAGGCCTGGGCGACGGCGCGCATGCGCTGGTGCCAGCGACCGCCGAAGGCGGGAATGGCGACATCGGCGATGGCCTTGCCGGCGTGCAGGCCGGGCGTGAACCAGGTGGTGCGATCATCGGCGTGCATCTCGCCGCCCAGGCAGGCAGCCAGCGAACCGGGACCGAAATTGATCCAGGTCTTGGGGAAGTCGTCGCCGTGGAAGTCGACCACAGACATGGCGGACTCGGCCGCTGCGGCGATCTCCTCGGGGGCGACCTCGGCGGGGATGCCGCCGAACTGGCGGCCCCACCAGGCCGGCACGTCGGTCTTGCCGCCAGTGCTGGAGATGACGATCGGACGCTCAAGATCCCGGTCCCACCAGCGGGTCCAGGTGCTGCGGTGGGTGTCCCAGTCGAAGTCGTGCATGCGGGCCATGGCCGTGCTCCTCGCCTGCCATCATGCCGTAGGCCGTCTGTCGGCGCTTCCTGTTGGACGTCGATTGCTTAGCGTTTTCCGTCGTGCTGGAAGCCCTGCCCTATACTGGTCCAGCGCGCGTCTGGCACCATCGCGCCCGGCGCTTCCGTATGGCTGGCGCGCACCGGCACGCCGATCTGGAAGTGAATCTGTGCGTCGAGGGCAGCGCCAGCTACCTGATCGATGGCGCCCGCGTCGAGTTGCGTCCCGGCTGTCTGCTGTTCCTGCATCGCGGCGAGGACCATCTGCTGCTCGACGAGTCGGCCGATTTCCGCATGTGGCTGGCGGTGTGGCGCCCGGCCCTGATCGAGGTGCTGCTGCGCGACGGACTCGATCCGGCGGCCGCGGGCCAGCGGCCGGCCGTCCCCGCACGCCGACAGCGTGCTCCCGCGGGCACCACCATACTGTCGCGCCTGATCGCCGACGTCGCCGCTGCCGAGGGTCCGACCGCTGTCAGTGGATTGGCCTATCTGCTGTGGCGCTGCCGCGCCGATTTCGCCGCGTCTGCTGACGCCGTGAGCTCGGCTGCCCATCCGGTGGTGGCGGCGGCGGCGCAGTTGGTGCGCGTCGATCCGGCCCTGCCGTTGGCGGCGGTGGCGGCGCAGGTCGGCTTGTCAGCCGACCGGCTCGGCCGGGTGTTCCGCCGCGAGGCCGGCCTCGCCCTGGTCGACTACCGCACGCGCATCCGCCTCGACCGGGTATGCGCGGCGTGGAATCCCGGCACCGATCTGTTGCAGCTGGCACTCGACGCCGGCTTCGGCAGCTACAGCGCGTTCAACCGCGCCTTCCGCCAGCGTTTCGGCCGGCCGCCGCGGGACTTCCTCGCCAGCGCCGCGGTCGATGATCGCGTGCTACGATGAGCGCCTATCTCGACTGGAACGCCACCGCTCCGCTGCGTCCCTGCGCTCGCGACGCCTGGCTGGCGGCGCAGTCAGACGGCTGGGCGAATCCGGCCTCGGTGCATCGCGCCGGACAGACGGCGCGCGCGGCGGTGGACGCGGCGCTGGCCGCGTGCGCGCGCAGTCTCGGCTGCCACGCCGACGAGCTGGTCGCGACCTCGGGCGGCAGCGAGGCCCTCGCCACTGTGCTGCGCGGCGTCGACGGGCCGGTTGTCGCCTCGGCCATCGACCACAGCGCGGTGCTGCGCAACGCCCGCTCGCCGCACCTGGTGGCGGTCGACGGCACGGGACACATCGATGCAGCAGCGCTCGCCACCGCCGCAGCGGGCAGCACGCTGGTGTGCCTCCAGGCGGCCAACAACGAGGTTGGTACGGTGCAGGACGTGCCGGCCCTGGCCGCCGCAGTGCGTGCTGCAGCGCCCGCGGCGTGCATCCTGGTTGACGCCTGCCAGCTCGCCGGCAAGGCGTCGCTGCGCCTGCCCGATCTCGGCGCCGAGGCCGTGGCCATCGCCGGCCACAAGTTCGGGGCGCCCAAGGGCATCGGCCTGCTGTGGCTGCGGCGCGGAGTCCGCCTGCCGGCGTTGATCGCCGGTGGCCGTCAGCAGTCCGATCGGCGCAGCGGCACCGAGGACGCGGCGTTACTCGCCGCGCTGGCTGCGGCCCTGGCCGAGGCGGTAGCCGAGGCGCCGAGCGAGGGCCCGCGCCAGGCGGCGCTGCTCGCCGATTGCTGGGCGGCGCTGTCAGCACGGTTGCCAGCGGCGCGGCGGCTGGGCGGCGGGCTGCCCAACACCCTCGGCCTGGTCCATCCGGGTGTCGACGGGCGCCATCTCGCCATGCGCCTCGATATCGCCGGCTTTGCCGTCTCGACCGGCGCGGCGTGCATGGCTGGGCGCGGAGAACCCAGCCACGTCGCCCTGGCGCTGTGCGGTGACGCCGCGCTGGCGCGCTCGTTCCTGCGCGTCTCGATTGGTCGCACCACCACCGCCGTCGAGCTGACCGCCTTCGCCGACGCCTGTGTCGCCGCGATCCACGCCCTGGCTGGAGCCGGCGCCGGCGCCGGATAGGACAGACGCATGGTCCAGGCCCGCACCACCCGCCAGCGCCAGGCGATCGAGGACGCCCTGCAGCAGGCCGACCGGCCGATGACACCCGAGGAACTGCTCGCCATCGCCCAGGCCTCGGTGCCGCGCCTGGGCATCGCCACCGTCTACCGGGCGATCAAGGACCTGCGCGATGCCGGCGAGGTGGTGCCGGTCGAGGTGCCCGGCCATCCGACCTGCTACGAGACCGCGCATCGCGGTCATCATCACCACTTCCACTGCCGCGCCTGTCAGCGCGTCTTCGAAGTGGTCGGCTGCGTGCACGGCGTCAACGGCATCGCCCCCACGGGTTTCCGCGTCGAAGACCACGAGATCGTGCTGCGCGGCCTGTGCGGCGCGTGCGTCGACCAGAACGTCGGCGTCCCCGCCGGCCGGGGCAACGGCCTGGTCTGATCTCCAAGCCGGCGCTGCCTCCCCAGGACCGCGGGCTGCACCCCGCGTTGGGCAGTGGTCCACGTCTTGTCGTTGCTGGGCAGCTCGACCACATGCTGCAGGTCCACGCCGCCGTCTGGGGCGCGCTGGTTGATCAACGAGCATTCACGTATCGAGCAGTACCACAAAATATCCTTCCCCGATTGTAACTGCTCAGGCGGTCCAGTAGTCGGATAGACTTTTCGCTGGGTTCCAGCCCGGGTCGTGATATTCCGTCACCATGCCAACGATCACCGTTCAGGGTCGGCAGTTTGATGACGCGGGATTGGCTGAGATCCAAGCCG
>JBBREK010000230.1:0-6657 GCA_038203025.1 Planctomycetota bacterium | reverse complement strand
CGACGGCAGCCAGCCCCTGCCCTGTCGCCGCCAAGAGCGCCTGGGTGATCGCCTCGGTGTCGGGACCGGCATGCGTCTCCTCCTGTTCGCTGCCGACGCGGCGAATGGAGCCGGTTACCGGCACCATCTTCACGCCCTCGGCGGTGGGGACCGGCACCTGGACCTGGAAGGTGATGCGGTCGGTTGTGGTCGTCTTCGACCGCGATTGGCTGAAACATCCCGTCAGCAGTAGGGCCACCGGGATGAGGGTGAGGGCGCAGCGGGCGGGATTCATCGCGTCACCTCCGGGGGCAGGCGGCGGTCGATGAAGACCGCCTTGAGGATGGATAGGTCGGTGATGGGCGGCGCAGGTGTGCGCCTGCCGCCCGTGGGTAGGAAGTCGTCGGGTCCGTAGGCGCGGCGCCGTTTCGGATCGCGGTGGCAGTTGGCGATGAGGGCGAGCAGGGCGGCGGTGTGGTTCCACCGCTCCCGGCTGCGCGCCTCGGCCATCGCCGCCAGCTCGCGCAGGGTCAGCCCGGCGGGGTCGATCCCGCAGATGCCGGCGCATTGCCAGATGAGGCTCCACGCAGCGCGGCCAGCACCGTCCGGTCGAGGTCCGGGTCGTCTAGGCGCGCCTCTGCCGCCGCCAGCGCCGCCGTCCGCCACCCCGCCAGCTTCGTGAGGGCCTTCTCCAGCACGCGGCGGCGGGGACTCGGGAAAAAAGCGACGAACTCCTCCAGCAGCGCCGTGGTGGCGTGCTCGATGGCGTCGCCAGCGAGGCTGCGGCCGAAATCCTCGTCGGTGATCTTCCGTTCATCCGCCTGCGGCTTCACGCAGGCATAGAGCACATCGCCGAGCAGCACGGGGTCGGCGACTAGGCGGTCGAGCAGGGTGCCGCCCGCCGCCTCCAGCAGATCGACGCCGGCCACGGCGCGGACCCGCTTCAAGGTGGCGACGGTGATCTCGAGGGGCCAGGAGCGGCCGAGGGCGTCAGTGAAGGTTCGCATGGTTGCTCCGTTTAGGCGATGGTCGCCCAGGTGGGCGTGGTGGTGGAATAGGTGACCTTGGCCTGAACCTTCACCTTGATGGCCTCCTCCAGCGGCTCCTCGCGGGAGAACTGCGTGATGGAGAAGTCGGCCTGCAGGCCCTGGCTGCCCGAGGCGGTCACATCGCCGTCCATGATCGCCAAGCCGATGGCGGCGTTGCTGAAGAAGGCGGTCTTCACGGCGGAAAATCCGCTATCTCCCGTGTTCCAGATCATCTCCCATTCGACCGACCCTTCCTTGAGGGTCGCCACGGTGGCCTTCCAGCCGGCGTTGGCGCGGGTGGTGACGTCGGCCTCGCCGGTCTCCAGCGAGAGCGTGACGTCCTTCACGTTGGTCAGTTCGGTCCAGGCGCCGGCAGCGGCGACGCCTCCCGTCTTGAAGTAGAGCTTGGCTGACATGCCGAGTTTGAGGCTCATGGGACGATCTCCTGGAAGGGGTTCAGCGGATGGAGTTGCGCCACAGCGCCGGCAGGCTGGCCTGCTCGGCGGCGAAGGCGGGACGCATGTAGGGCCGGGGCGCGTACATCACGCGGCGCTGCTGCCCATAGCGCACGCGCACGGCGGGACCGCCGTATTCGAGCAGCGGCGGTGCGTCGCCCCGCTTCTGGTTGAGCACGACCGGACCGATCACCACCGACCGTCGTGCCGCATCCCAGGCGAAGTAGAGGTGCTGGCGCAGCAGACCGACGTGGGATGAAGGCGGCTGGCCCGGCGGCGCTGGATCCTTCCGCCGCTTCATCGAACTGCGCGCCCGCTGGCGGACGAAGGCGCCGAAGCGCGAGAGGACCTTCCGCTCGGCGGCGGTGGTGGAGTTCATAACCGCCGCACGGTCGAAGAACCCCGCCTTGGCCTGGTTGATGCGCATGCCGATCATGCGTCACCACCGTAGGACCAGGAACCCCGGCCCGCCGCTGCGGCCCGGCTGTTGGGTCGCCGTGCTGCCCGCGCCGCCAGGTCCGCCAGCGCCGACGATCAGCGTCAGCGTCTCGCCGGGCGTGACCGGGATGGTGGCGGTGACGTATTCACCGCCCCCGCCCGCATACGAGACGGTGTTGTTGGCCCCACCGCCACCCCCGCCCGAGGACGCCTCGGCGGTGATGCCGCCACCCTTGCCGCGCAGGACGTCGACGGTGGCGACGCCGGCATCCCCGCCGTTCCAGGGTGTGGCGGTCTGCCCGTCGCCGCCCCGGTAGCTGATGCCGCCCAGCCCGCCGAACCCGCCGCGCCCGGCCCGCGAGCCGACCGGGGCGTTGTAGCGCCCGCCTTTGCCGCCTACGGCGCGCACCAGTGGCGCGCTGGCGCGCAGGATCTCGGTGTTGGCCCCGTCGCCGCCCGGCGAACCGGGCGTGCCGGTGGTGCCGGCCCCGGCCGCACCGCCGCCCGGCGCCTGCGCTTCGAACTGCAGGCTGGTGACGCCGGGCGGCACGACGAAGCCGAAGGTGCCAGGGCCGTAGGTCAGGGTGCTCATGGGAGGCGGGATCTCCTGGCGTTTGAGGACGCCGTCAGGGGTGATGACCAGCAGCACGTCGCCGGTCGCGCCGGGATCGGCGAGCGCGGCCAGCTCGAGGTCGACGAGGATGCGGCGGATCGGCATCGCTCACCGCTGCACCACCACGCGGTAGGCGTTCGCGGCGGGCGCGGCGATGCCGAACTCGACACGCACCTCGTAGTCGGTCGGTCGGGTGACCCGGCATTCCACGTCGGCGTACTCATCGGCCGCATCGAGCACCGCCACCTGGACATCGCGGGTGCCAAGTCCGTGGCCGAGAAGAAAGCTGGTCGCCGCCCCGTCGCCGATGTCGGTCTGCCAGGACAGGGTGATGTAGCCGGTCATGCCATCGACCGCGATGACGTAGCCCGAGGCGAGCAGCTCGCGCCAGTGGCCGATGTCGGTCGCCCCGTCGATGGCGAGGATGTACGACTTCTGCTGGTCCGAGCGGATCGCCACATCGCCGACCTGGACATCAAGCGCGAGCATCTCGCCCTCGCTGCCGACCACGAAGGTGTCGGTGATGGCGAGCGCCGGCAGTTGCCCGAGCGAGAGCTTGCCGTCCACATCCAGCGTGGCGTAGCCGTTGGGAATGCCGCGCTGCGCCGCGATGGTGGCGATGGCGGTGGAGCGCGCCTGGTCGGCCACGGTGTCGGCGTAGCCCTTGTTGGCGGCGTCATCGGCCGCGACCGGACTCGCCAGGTGGCGGATGGCGAGTCCGAGCATGTCGATGGGGACGGCGATCTTCTTCATGGGATTCCTTCAGGAGAGGTCGGCGATGCCGGCGACCGGCACGTCGAAGTGGATGTGGGTGGTGTTCTCGTCCGGGTGCAGGACCGCCCCCTCGACATCATCGCCCTCGGTGTCGGTCACCTGGACCCCGGCGGGGCGGAAGCCGAGTCCATGGGGGATGATCCAGACCGACGAGGAGGTGTCCTGACGATGCCGGTAGCTCAGGCGCTGCGGCGTTCCGCCGCCCCCGCCTCCGGTTCCGCCGCCAAAGAAGGGTGGCGCCATCACCATGTCCCTCCCACCAGGGTCAGGACATCGCCTGGCGTGCCGCGCACGCGGATCGCGCCGAGGTTCACCCGCAGTAGGGTGTGGTATTCGCCGGGGATCCAGGTGACGGTGCTGCCATCGTCGCCCTCGAAGATCGCCGGACCCTGGTTGGCTGGGGGCGCGGTGACATCCACCGTCGCCACCTCGACGTCCCTGGGAGACAGCGGCTGGAAGGCAGCGGTCAGCGGGATGGTGCGCAGGACGACGTTGTTCATGGCACCACCCCGACACCAGCGACGGTGATGCAGGTGCGCGGCGGTCCGCCGTGGATCAGGGTCGGGGCGCCAGTGGGTCGGATCGCCACCTGCAGGAACTCGCCTGGACTGACGATGCCGGTCCACGAGATCTGGCCTGCAAATCCGCTGAACGCGGCCTGGGCGCGCTCCTGGCCCGAGCGCCGAACCTGCAGTTCCCAGGTCGGCGAGCCGGCGACGCTTTGCAGCATCACGCTGGCCTGCAGTTGGTAGACGCCGCGCACGGGTGGCGTCCACCGCCACTCGGGCAACTGCGACATCGTCTGGTGGGAGTCCCACTCCTTGATGGCGAAGTCGAGGACGGACCAGATGCCGTTGGAGTAGGGCACTAGCGACGGGGTCATCACCGCCTGGCTGAAGACGCCGAGGGCCGTCCCGCTCAGATCACCAGCACCGGGCAGTGCCGGTCCCGGAGGACCGGCCGGTCCTTGCGGTCCCATCGGACCCTGCGGGCCGGGCGGTCCCTGGATGCCGGTGCCGCCCCCGCCGCTGCTGCCGCCAATCGCGCCCATCACCATGTGCCACCTACCACGGTGACGCGGTCACCCGGCAGCCCGCGCATGCGCAACTCGGCGAGGTTGATGCAGGCGAAGGAGTGCCACTCCCCCGGCTGCCAGGGAACCGGCTGCTCAAGGTCGCCGAGGAACTCGACCGGACCCGCGTTGGTGGGCAGGACGAGAACATCGACGGAGGCGATCTCTTCGGGCAGGGCCGTGGCCGGTTGCCAGTCGGGGGTGACGCTGATCACCCGTTGGACGAGGTTGTTCACAGTTCCTCCCAGGAACGCCAGGTCGTGGCGATGATGCCGGTGAATTGGCGCAGTTCGTTGAGGTGTTCGGGGGCGGCGAGCAGGACATGGTCGGTCTTCGCCCAGCGGACATCGGCCAAGCCGGACAGGGACGAGCCGCTGAGATGGTCGGCGATCTCTCCGCACAGAGCGACCAGGGCGTCCACCGCTGCCAGGTCGGCGGGATCGGAGCGCTGCTGCACGGCGACCTCGATCCGGTGATCGACGCGCAGGGCGCTGCGGTGCTCCAGCGCCACCGAGCGGGTGGTCGGAACGACCGTCACTCGCAGAGCGTCCATCTCACCGAGGTCGTAGACCGGTAGCCAGGCGCGAACGGCGGTGACCGGGCGCGAGAAGACGGCGGCGTTCACGCTCTCAACCACTGCCTGGGCGATCTCAGCCGTGGTAGCCATCGCCATCCTCCACCGCCCGCAGGCGCTTGGTGGCGGCGTGGCGCGGGTCATCCCCACGCTCCAGCCAGGTCGCCATGCGCTCCATGGCCTTGGCGTTGCGCTCCAGAGCGCCCACCAGTGTCTCGCGGATCCACTTCTGCTGACCCTCGATGGCGGCGGACATGCGCCGCTCGCGCTGCCAATCGCGCCACAGGACGTAGGCGACGACCACGCCGGCCAGTCCCCACTGCATCCACAGCGCCGGCTCGACCGATTCGACGGGTGCGGACCCGGCGAGCAGGCCGATCATGCTCATTTTGGCGATGGTTTCGATCACGGGACGTTCTCCGTCGTCAGATGCTTGGTGTGGATGCGGTAGGCGCGCCGGTTCGGATCCGACCAGCGCCAATGCGGCTCGCCGCCGGGGGCGAGGACCTCGTAGGTGTGCCGCCGGCCTTCAGCCTCCTCGACGATGCGGTCCCCGCGTTGCGGCGGTTCGAGCGTGGCGAGGTGCGTCGCGGCGATGAGGAAGTCCCGCGACTCGATGTGCTCATGCGCTCCCGGCCCAGCGGCGAGCCGGAAGATCGTGCGGCCGACCGTCGCCGGCAGCGGGATGTCCATGGACCCCCGCCGGTAGCGGACGGGACGGGCGAGGAACCGCTCGCGCTGGCGCTCCAGCCAGTCCAGTCCGTTGCCGAGGAGGTCCATGTCCCGCCTTCAGTGGTTCAGGCGCACGCGGATAGTGGTCGCCGTGTCGCCGGATTCGGCGGCGGCGATGCCCAGCGGCACCAGGCCCAGCAGCGCCAGGTCGTGGGTCGCCCGCTGGTTGGCCTCGTCCCAGCCCAAGCGCTTGCCCGTTGGGATGACCCCGCCGGCCAGGCGCGGGACCTCGAAGACGCCGCGCATGGCGAGCGCTCCGAGGTTGTTGGCGGGGATGGCTCGCCGGGTGATGCCGATGGTGCCATCGGCCAGGACCACCACCGCCCCGGCCGGGTAGTCGATCACCGGCCGGAAGTCGAGAGAGTCGCCGTCGTGGATGTAGGTCGCGTTCATGGGGTGTCTCCGTTAGGCCTCGCCCTTGGACTTCACCCCGGCACGGGGGTCCTGCAGGGCGACGCCAAAGTCGTGGTAGCCGCGCATCTGGATGCCCAGGTTGGCGAAGTCAGCCTCGGCCGATTCGACGGTGGGCCGCTCCTGCCCGCCGAGGAAGGCGACTTCGATCACCGGGAGGTCGCCCGGCGTGGCGAGCAGATACCACGCCTTCACCGAGGCGCCGGGCAGCTTGGTGTCAGCCAGGTAGCTGGAGCGGATGACGCGGAACTTGCCGGCATGCGGGTTGGTGGTCGGGTACTTCCGCCCGGTGCCGCCGCCGTCCTCGCGGACCTCGGTGGCGCTCATCATCTGCGTGGCCGGGACGAACAGGGCGTTCGGCACCAGCAGCAGGGCCGGGCTGATGCCGAGCGGATGGCCATCGGCGTCGGTCTGGTCGAGGAACGACAGTTCGGCCTTGGTCAGCCCATCGATGGTCAGGGCGGTGTCGGCGCCGGTCAGCAGGTTCTTATTCGCCACCGAGAAGAGGGCGGCGTTGCCCAGGAAGGCGCGCCAGAACACGGTGTTCAGCTTGAGCGCCGCGCCCCGGCCGAGGCGGCGCG
>JBBREK010000229.1:0-6744 GCA_038203025.1 Planctomycetota bacterium | reverse complement strand
GACCCGTCCAAGCGGCGGGCCGTCCGTATGCTGATGTCCGCGCCGTCGGCGGACATGGTCTGGTTGCGGCCAATGCGGCGTGCGTCCATATAGCGCGCGACCTGCCGGTTGGTGATGTGGTTGCCAGGCATCTGAACCCCCCCACCAGCTACGCTGGTGGGGGTGCCCAAGGCAACCGCAGGACCGGCCATCCTAATTGTCGCTAAGCGGCCATCCTAATTGTCGGGAGACACGGCCCTCACCAGGTTCATGTCTCCCCCTGCGGCTTCATGGATCTGCTTAATGTGTTCACTCACATACTTCAGAGCCGCGGCATTAGCGGGATCTATAAGACCTAAGGGGTCAACTCGATTGATCGGATTATTATTTACGTACCCGTAGACATTCATCGTTCCCGCTACGTATCCAATTGGATCCCGCGAGATGTACCGCCCAATAGCCGGATCGTAGTAGCGATGCCCATGATTATCCAAACCAATGGAAGCAGTCCGCTCCTTCGTATTCGCCAATCGGTTGTTCTTCGATGAACCAGACTGCTGGGCAATATTTCCCCAGGGATCGTATCGCTGGCTGCTGACCAACGCCCCGTCCACGCCAACTGTTGTGCTCAGAGCGAAATAGATCCGGTTTTGAGCCACGGAATGGGTTGACGAATCGGTACGCTCCGGTGCGTGAGGTATCCCAGGTCGCGCAGGGTGGTGGCGATTGCTGGACGGGTGATGGACGGGCTGGCGATGCTGTGGGGTTGGCGGTCTGATGCCGCATGGCGTCGCAGTTGGGCGCATCGGCGATCCTTGTGGGCGAGGACGGCTCGGCGGAAGGCCAAGCGCTGTTCGGGGCTGACGCGGGCGCGGTGGGCGAAGCGCTGGCTGGCCGGGACCGGGCGGCGGTCTTCGACGAGATCGTTGGCCCAGTCGCGTGCGCCGGCCAGGTGGTTGAGCGACCAATCGCCAGAGCGACCGTCGCGGCGGGCGAGGAGTTCGGCGCGATGCCGGATGGATCCGTGGCCGGCTTCACAGGCGCCGTTGTAGCTGGGGAGCTCGACCGGGGAAAGGAGTTGTTCGACCCCGTGGCGGTGATGGACCTCCCAGGATCCGGCGCCGGTGAACTCGGAGCCGTTGTCGGTCTTGCACACCAGCGGGGCGCCGAACTGGCGGTAGAGGCGGTCGAGGACGGTACCGACGTCGTCGGCGGTAGCGCGCTCCAGGGGTTCGCTGGCGACCAGGAAGCCGGAGGCGAGGTCGCGGACGTCGAGGACGTAGCGGAACTGGCCGTCGATGGGCGCATCGGGCTGCCAGACGTCGGCGGCCCAGACGGTGCCGGGTGCGGTCCAGAGGCAGGTGGCGGCGCAGCAGCTGCGCAGCAGATCGCGGAGGTCGGCGCGGCACTGCTGGGTGATGGCCAGGCAGGTGCGCCAGGAGGCGTCGGGGTAGTCGCGCTTGAGGTCGCGGGCGCCCAAACCTGGTCCGAAGACGTGGCAGAGGTGGCGCATGGCCTGGAGCAAGGCGGGTGGCTCGGGCAGTGGATGGCGTCCGAGGCTGGGCGGAGTCGGCACCTGGCCGGGTTGCTGCGGCCGAGCGCAGCGAGCGTCATGCTCCTGCTGCCAGCGGTGGAGCAGGTCCGTGGGCACCCCGATGGCGTGCGCCACGACACCGCGTCGCACACCCAACCGGCGTCCGACCACGAGCATGGCCAGGCCGCGGCGGCGCAGACCAGCCTCGTAGGCACGCACCGGCTCCTGGGCGGCGGCACCACGCACGCCGTTGCGTTTGAGCGCACGGACGCGCTCGCGGGCGGCGGCCAAGCCGTCGAGACGCTGGATATGGCGATGGACAGAGCGCGGTTCATGCGTCGGTGCGTGTGGCGTGACGCTCGGCGCGGCGGCGTTCGCGACGGGGGCGGCGGTCGGTGGCGGCGGCTGGCTGGTGCGGTTCGTTTTTTAAAGACGGCAGCCGGTCGCCGAAGGCCATCGCCAGTTCGGTGCGCAGGAAGGCGCACTCCAGTTCGAAGCGCAGCCGCTCCACCTGGCGCTCCAGGTCGGTGATGCGGGCATCGCGTGGATCGGCGTCGCCAGCCGAGCGCGGCCGGCCTGGCGCCTGCGGCTCAGCCGCTGTGACGGCGCCGGCGACCATGCGCTCGCGCAGTTCGTGCAGGCGCTGGGTCGAGATGCCCAGGGCGGTGGCGGTCTCTTCGACCGTGGCCTCACCAGCGGCCATGCGCAGGAAGGCGGCGGCACGGGCCTTGGCTGCCTCCGAGCCGTCCTGGCGGTCGACAATGGCGGCGAGATCAGCGTGGCGGGCCATAGGATGTCCTTCCTGGGGTTTCACCCCAGACCCCAGGATTTTTCGCATGATGCCGACACGGCAGGCTGCCCCGGCAGCCGTGGTTGCCCACGACTGCCGGGGTGCCGTCTCGGCCACCGGGATGGCGCTCAGGTCGCATCCCTGCGGAGCCCTATCCTCCACCCGGTTCAGGGGTGGATGTAGAGCCGGACGCCGGCGTTGTCGATGCCGCACCATGCGCCGTCGCGGCGGCCGTCGCATCCGCCTGGAGCAGGCGGCGGACCATGGTCAACGCCCGCACCGTCGGCCGGCGTCCCTTGTGCTTGGTCGGCTTGCCATCCTTTCCGGGCTTGCCCGGCTTCGGCGGCAGCGTGGCCGGCGTCGCCACCCCCAGCTGGCGCTGGGTGGTGCGCAGCACGCTGCGCACCTGGTTCAGCTCCTGCGCCTGCCTGCGCACCTGTTCGTGCAAACGCGTCAACTCGTGCGCCTCGCGCTGTTCGGGCTGGATGCCACAGGGCCGCGGTTCGCAGGCCGCGATGAGGCCGCCCACCGCCCGGGTTTCGATGGCGTAATAGCGCATCGGCGTGACGCCCAACTCCCGCGCTGCGGCGCCGGTCGAGCGCAGCCCGGCCAGCACCTCCAAGAGTACCGTCGCGGTACGACGGGCCTGGCTGCTGGCCGCCTGCTCAGCCGGGGTGGGCGGCGGCTTGGGCGGGCGCTTGGGACGTCCACCACGCGTGCGCGGTGGCGACGCCGGTTCCGCTGCGGGCGGAGGTACCGGCGGCGGGGCGAAGGGCGACGTCATATGGATGACCTCCAGAGCGTTGGGCGGATCGAAGATGGTGTCATGGCTCATGCGCCTCCCACCACGAAGAGCGGATCACCCGGCCCCAACAGGGCTGCTCCATCGAGTCCCGAAACGCCCGGCGGCAGCCGTTCCGCGCCGGTCCACGCCGAATCCACCTGGGCAACCGGTGCCACGGGCTCGGGCACCGATTCCGACACCGCCGGCGTCGACGTGGAGGCAGCCAGTTCGCCCGGCTGTACTGACGCCGGCGCAGGCATCGGCACCGACTGGCGTGGATCGAAGTCGATCTCCGACCGGTTGCCATCCTTGGACAAGATCATCCGGTCGCCCTCGGAGTGCAGGACCACCGGGGTGCCGCCGACATTGCCGGTCAGGTACAGCGGCGACTTCGGCACGCCGTGGCGGGCCAGCTCCAGGGCGTTGGCCGCCACCCGCTGCATCAGGCCTTCCAGCACCGCCGGCGTGGCGTTGAAGAAGCGGTCAGCCGGCACCATGCCCTGGATGCCCTGGTGCGTGCGCTGGAAATTGTAGTGGTCGATGAAATGCCCGATGCGGATACGGGCATCGGCTACATCGTGGAACACTGCGGCATCCACGCATTCGCGCCACAGCGCGCCCCAGAAGCGTTCGATCTTACCCAGCGTCTTGGGATGCCGGGGCCGGGAGACGATCTGCTTGATGCCACGCTTCTTGCACTCCAGCTGGAACTGACTGGTGCCGCGCCAGGTGATGTATTGGCTGCCGTTGTCGGTCAGCACCTCCCGCGGGGCGCCATAGGCACCGATGCCGGCCCGCAGCGTCTCGATCACCAGCGCCGCCGACTGGCTGGTATGCAGGCCGTAGCTGGTGATGAAGCGGCTCCGGTCGTCCATGAACCCGACCAGGTACACCCGCTGGTTCTGCCGCTTGAGCATGAACGTGAACAGGTCGGTCTGCCACAGATCGTTGGGATGCGGACGTTCGAACTCGCGCACCGGCGGATCATGCCGGTGCATCGGCGCATGCTCGACGAGATAGCCGTCCTCGGCCAAGACCTTCGCGATCGCCGGCGGGCTCGCCTGCAGCGCCTGAGTCCGCAGCAGCATGTCCGAGATCCGGTCCACGCCCCAGTCCTGGTGCAGCTGCTTCATCAGCAGAATCGCCCGCTTGGTCAGATCTGGCAGGCGACTCCCGCGGGCTGATCCCCGGGGACGATCCATCAGACCCGCCGGGCCGTCGGCCTCAAAGCGTTGCTTCCAACTGTACAGCGTGTGCTTGCTCACGTGCACCAGCGGCGCGAAGTCACCTGCTGGCAGACCGGAGCGCATCCATGTGTCCAGGATCTTCAGCCGCACCTCGCCGGTCTGCTTATCGGCCACGGGAGGTTTGGCACCCGGGCCTGGCGGCTGGGCACCAGGCTGCTTCTGCCAACCCTGGCCGTAGGGCAGGTGTGGGCGGGAACGCGGTCCCCGCAGCGGCTGGGATGGCGGCGCCGGTTCGCCGTCGTCCTCAATGACGACAAGATCGTCATCGTCCGACGCCGGGGGTGGTGCCGGCTCAGCCTGCTCGCCCATCGGCTCCAGCCACGCGCTCGGCTGCGGCGGTGGCGGGTTCGTCCCGGTCACCCGTGGTGAGCGCGCCTCCTCCGGCACAGGGCCGGCGTAGTCGGGGGTGATGTGGTGGTCGTGGCTCATAGCCACTCCTATCTGGCCCACGATGGGGCCGGTTAGGAGCGCCCGAATTCCTCAACCCATTAAACGTAGCTGATCCGATTCTGTTTCGGCACAGAGCACAGTCGTCGGCATCGATGACGGTCTGGCCGTATTCCGTCTTGTAGCCGAGAATGGCGACGCTGCCGCCACGCACCCGGATGTTGAAATTCGGCGCCTTCGATTCGACGTTCCATTGCCGGGCCACCACCTCCTGGCCGCGCAGATCCCAGTTGGAACCACAGACGTCTTCAATGAACAACCTGCCGCCGGGGACGGTGTTGCGATAACCGCTCATCAGACCGTGCCGCAGCACCAGGGTTGAGGGCACGGTGTGCTCAAACCAGGTGCGGCAGTCGCCGTAGCTGTCGTGCAGGCGTTCGATCACGATGGTCGGTTGGTCACCCTCGACGATGAACAGCGGCTTGCCATCGGCGAATCCCTTTGGACGCAGACTGGCGTCGGCGCCGAAGATACGGCGAACCTTGCCGCGGATGTGGATGCTGTCGCTGACCCCCCAGAGTCCACGCGGGAACCACACCGTCGCCGCGCCGCTGTCGATGGCGGCCTGGATGGCAGCGGTGGCGTCTCGTGGCGGGGCGTCCTTGGCCGGCGCGTCTGTCGTAACGGGGAGATAGGATGCGATTGAGGCCCATGAGGCCGGCGGATCGTTGGCCAGTTTCGGCGGATCCGGGTAGGCCAGCGGCAGGGCATGCACCTCTCCCTCGCCCGATAGGCTTACGCCAGGATGCGAACTCCACGCAGCGATGGGACCTGCCGGGACGGTTGCATCGCCCCCCTGCCACCAGCTATGGACTGCGGCGGCATAGCCGCGCACCTCGACCTGGCGCAGATAGGCGCCTGGCAGCCAGGTGTCGGGCTTGCTGCCGTACTTGTTCGCGGAGGTGCCATGGTTGACCACCGCAACCGGCCCGCTGCCCTGCAACCGGCTGTCGACCAGCACCAGCGACGAGGAGAACGCGGTGTTGAGCACCGCCGGCACCGCATTGTCGCTGTCGAGTCTACTGATGCGCAGCAGGTTGCCGTCATTGACCAGGCCGGCCTCACGCTGGCCGCGCAGGGATACCCGGTCGAAGGTCATGCTGTACTGGTTCTGCCCGGCATGGATGCCCTGGGTGAAGCCCTCGACCAGCAGGTCGCTGATCAGACCCGGACCAGGCCAGGCGTAATCCAGGGCCAAGCCGATGCTGCCGCTGCCAGTCGCGGCCCGCAGCGTGACGTTGCTGACCGCACCCTGGTTGTTGTTGATGAAATAGCAGGCGATGGCGCCCGGATTGCCGGCACCGACCTCGACCGTCAGGTCGTAGGCGCCGTTGCAGAAGGCCTGGCCCATGCCGCGGTTCTTGGGGAAGTTGACGGGCACTCCGGTGGCAGTGTAGCCGATCCACGCCACTACCGGCTTGGGCTTCTTGGCGTCACCGAAACCCGGCGCGTTGTCGCGCAAGCGGATGACGGAGCGGGCACGATTCTGGCCCTGCAGCACCATGCGCTTGCTGCCCAGGTGCCAGGTGTCGGACAGCACGTAGGTACCGTCGCGCAGATAGACGGTAGCCCCGCCATGACTGAGACCGCTGGTCAGGGCGTTGAGCGCTGCCGTGTCGTCCGCCGCGCCGTCGCCGACGGCGGTGGCGTGGGCGTCCACCCAGCCGCAGCCGTCGAACCACGGCCTGTCGTCGGCTGCTGAAAGCAGCATGGTGAGGAGCAGGAGTCCGGCGATGCGCGTCATGGCGTTGCTGCCTCTACGTTATACGTGGTGGCCCAGCGACGATCGGCACCAGGGGCCAAGTCGAGATCGAGAAACGGCTCGGGGCAGATGTCGCCCTGCACGTAGAGCGCATGCCGCGGCGGCAGCCAGTCGCCGCGAAAGCCGAAGGCCAAGGCCGTATCGGGGATGCGCACCATCGCCTGATTGTCCGCGGGAGTGCGGAATCCCGTGACCACGGCG
>JBBREK010000228.1:0-6812 GCA_038203025.1 Planctomycetota bacterium | reverse complement strand
CATCGTCACCAAGAATTCGATCCTGCTGGTCGAGTATGGTCTGGTGGCACGGCGCGATCGCGGCCTGCAACGCGAGGCGGCGCTGATCGACGCCTGCCACAAGCGCGCCCGGCCGATCCTCATGACCACCATCGCGATGACCGCCGGCATGCTCCCGGTCGCGCTCGGCCTGGGTGCCGAGCCGAGCTTCCGCTCGCCCATGGCCATCGTCGTCATCGGCGGCCTGGTCACCTCGACCTTCCTCAGCCTGCTGGTCATCCCGGTGGTCTTCACCTACGTCGACGACCTGCAAGCCTGGCTGGTGCGGCTGGTGCGGCCGCGAGCCTGACCTTTGTAACGGCAGTTCGCAGTTCGCAGTTCGCTGTTGTGGCGACACGTGTTGTGTGTGTTGATGGCGTTCACCAAACGGGTGACCAAGTGTAACCCCAATATGGTCCGTAATCGATGATCCAACCGCGAACCGCGAACCGCGAACCCACTGCGACATCGAGGCTGACCCTACGCCCGCGGATGCGCCTTGCGGTAGGCTAGGCGCAGATCCTCGATCGACAGATGGGTGTAGATCTGGGTGGTCGCCAACGAGGCGTGGCCAAGCAGTTCCTGCACGCTGCGAATGTCGGCGCCAGCGCGCAGCAGGTGGGTGGCGAAGCTGTGGCGCAGGGTGTGCGGCGTGGTCCGCCCGGCCAGGCCGGCCTCGGCGATGGCGTCACCGAGTAGGCGCCGCACCTCGCGCTGGTCGAGCCGGCCGCCGCGCGTGCCACGGAACACCGGGCTGTCGCGGCCGCCGCGGCCGAAGCGTGCATCGCGTAGCCGGCGCCACGCCTCCAGGGCGGTGATCGCTGGGCCGCCGAGCGGCGCCAGCCGCTCCTTGCGACCCTTGCCGCGCACCACCACCACGCCGCCGAGCAGGTCGAGCCGTGCCTCGTCCAGCGAGCACAGCTCGCCGACACGCATGCCGGTGGAATACAGCGTTTCAAGCGCAGCCCGGGCCCGCACCGCGGCGAAGCCGTCGCCCTGCGGGGCCACCAGCAGGCGGGCGATCTCGTCCGGTTCCAGCCAGCGCGGCAGCTTGCGACCACGTCGCGGCGCGCGCAGCAGACCGGCCGGACTGGCGGCCAGCCGGCCGGTCAGGGCCAGCCACTTGCAGAACGAACGGATCGCCGCCACCAGCCGCGCCACCGAGGCCGGCGCCAGACCGTCGGCGGCCCGCGTCGAGACGTGCTCGCGCAGCTGACGCGCCTCCAGCGCGGTCAGTGATGCTTCAGCCCCGAAGGTCTCGACCACGCCGGCGAGTTCGGCGGCGTAACCGCGCAGCGTGTGTGGGCTGGCCTGGCGCGCGTCGCGCAGGGTGGCGAGGAAGGTCTCGACGGCGGCAGACAGGGTCTCGGACATGGTCGTCCGTCACGCCCGTCAGCGATTGACGATATCGGCGTTCGGCGTCTGGTCGGTGAACAGCGGAGCGTCACTGATGTGCCAGGTCTGTGGGGCGCCCACGCGTTCGGGGCCATCGACCGGACCGACCAGCAGCTCGGGATCGTTGCGTTCGGTATCGCGGGCGAAGGCGATGGTGGCGCGCCAAGTCTCGCGCGGGAACAACACCCAGTCGGTGGTGCGCAGGTAGAGCTGGCCGCGCCCCGGCGGCACCTGCCAGCCGCGCAGCAGGCTGCCTGGCGGGGCCGCCTTATGCACTGCCGCCACCGCCGCCTCCTGGCGTGAACGGTCCTCGCTGACGAAGCCCTGGGTGTGCGCCGGGGCGCCCACCGCCAGGGTGCGCTGCTGCAGGGTCGGCTGCAGGCCGGGCAGCGCGTCTTCAATCCATGCCGCCGGCACGAAGGTGCTGCCGGTGCTGGCATCAGTGTCGATCAACTGGTACTGGCGCGAGACGTAGCGCCCGGTCTGCAGTTGCGGGAACGGGATCCACTCGTGCAGGCGCTTCCAGCCCTCGGGAAAGCGGTTCGGCTCGATCGCGTGCTTGGCGCAGATGACGATGTTGTTACGCGACTGCGAGCGGTCGAAGGCGCCCGGATTGTCGAAGGATCCCAGCACCGGGAAGTTCCACACGTGCTCCAGTCCGGCGGCACGGAACGAACGCAGCGCCCCGCCGACCACCCGGCGCTTGGCCCCGCGCCAGAATCCCGAGGCATCCTGCTCGCCGTAGCAGCCGATGATGTTTGCCAGCACGGTGCCGCCGTCGGCCAGGGTAGCGGCGCACTCGGCGAAGAACTCGCGCGTCATCAGATGCGGCGGGATGGTCGAACCGGCGGTGTAGGCATCGAGCACCACCATATGGTAGCCATGGCCAGCCATGGCGCGGATGTGGGCGCGGGCGTCGCGCGCGACGAAATGCACCCGACCCTGCGACTCCAGCCAAGCGAGCATGGGGAAGTGGTCGCGGACCATGCGGATGACCGCAGGGTCGATGTCGACCGCTTCGATCTCAGCCTGCGGGAAGTGGTGCGCGAGCTGGGCGAGGCCGACGCCGCTGCCCAGGCCGACGACCAGCACCTTGGGCTTCTCCGGCACCTCGCGATTCAGCAGCAGGCCAGCAGTGAACATGCTGATGTAGGCACTGCTGTTGAGGGTGCCGGGATCGGGCTGCCCGGCGGCCAGAACCGGCGGGCTCGCCGGCTTCAGATGCGCCAGCGTCGGATCGGCAGCCAGCGTCGTCCAGCTCGGCTCCAGGCAGACCCCACCCTCGACCATCTCGAAGAAGCGCAGCTGCATGTAGTTGTTCGACACGCTCTCCACCCAGGTCATGCCGGTGTAGGGGCTGTCGCGATGGTCGAGCATGCGCTGGTCGGCGGGCAAGCCGCCAACGTCGATGCGGTAGTGATGATCCTGCAGGGTCAGACCCACCACCGCCGCAGCAATCGCGACAGCCAGGCCGAGGAGGAACTGGCGATCCATTCAGGCCCCCTGGACGGCCGAGGCCGGCTGGCTGCTGGGGTGCAGACGCAGGGCCAGATGCAGCAATCCGGTGACGGCGAGGATGCAGCCCATCCACAGCAGGTTGATATTCAGCGGCAGGTGCTCAAGCAGCACATAGTCGGTGACCAGGATACCGAGGACGTTGCCGATCGACCCGACGGCGTAGAGCGTGCCGGTGGTACTGCCGACCTGCTCGGCATTGATGAAGGCCAGCTTGACCAGGATCGGCGAGACCATGCCGAGCAGCAGCGAGGGCAGCAGGAACAGCACCAGGCCAGCGACCAGCACGCCGAAGCGCAGTTGGCCCATGCTGTCGCCCAGGGCCTCGGCGGCCGACAGGGCGTAGACCGGCAGGGTCAGGTAGAGCACCCCGGCCCCCAGGACGATCCAGGCCAGGGCGCGGTTATCCTTGCTGCGGTCAGCGATGCGCCCGCCGATGACGTAGCCAATCGACAGCGAGAGGATGAAGACGGTGATGATCGCCGCCCACACGTCGATCGACGAGCCGAACGAGGGATAGAGGAAGCGCGCGCCGAGGATTTCCAAGGCCATCAGGCAGAAGCCGCAGGTGATCGAAGTGGCGTAGATGGCGAAAAGTCGCACGTGGGGTCCCCCGGGGTCGGCGCACGCTAACTGCCCCCCCCCGTCAGTCCACACGCGCCGCTGGCAGGATTGTCCCGACCGTGGTATACAACCCTCAGATGTCTGACGACTCGATCCGCCTCGATATCGATCCCGCCGGCATGCAGGCAGTCCTACATCTGCCGGCCCGGGCCACCATGCCGGCCAGCGCCGCGATCGACCGCATGATGAAGGCCGGCGTCATCGCCGGCGTGGTCGAACCCGTCCTGCGCGAGGTCGAAGTACCCGCCGACCACGACCGTGACCTGATCGTGGCCCAGGGCGTGTCGGCGGTGCAACCGGTGCACGCCTACGTCAAAGTGCTGGTCGACTTCGCCCTGCGCCTCGAAGAGGGCGACGACCACAAGATGGACTTCCGTGAGCAGGGCCGCTTCCACGAGGTCGAGGCCGGCGCCGTGCTTGCCCGCCTGGTGCCCAAGCAGCCCGGCAGCGCTGGCCGCACTGTGCTGGGCAAGGACCTGCCCGTCGCCGAGGCCAAGGACGCCGACCTCGGCGCGGCCGCCGGCGAAGGCACCATGGTGCGTGGCGAAAGCGACGTGGTCGCCGAACGCCCCGGCATGGTGGTGCGCCGCCGCGACGGCCACCTCGACATCCTGCCGGTGGTCGACATCCCCGGCGACCTGGACATGCACTGGGGCAACCTGGTGACCAAGCTGCCGGTGACGATCAAGGGCGACGTCATCGCCGGCTTCAGCATCAAGAGCGCCGCCGATGTGACGGTGAAGGGCGTAATCGAGGACGCGCGCATCTCGGTGCGCGGCAACCTCACCTGCGGCGGCATCCTCCAGGGTGAGCACCGGGTCAAGACGCACGGCGACCTGATCACCAAGCACATCACCGGTCGCGAGATCAAGTGCCGCAACCTGACCGTCGCCAGCGACGTGCGCGGTGGCACCATCTATGCCACCACCGACGTCACCGCCAAGCTGATCGTATCCAGCAAGGTGCACTGCGGCGGCTCGCTGGTGGTCGACGACCTCGGCCATCCCGACGAGCTCGGCGGCGTCGTCCAGGTGGGCATGAACCCGCTGGCCGTGGCGCTGTGGCGCCTTGCAGCCCGCGAGCACGAGGCGATCGCCGCCGAGGTCACTGAGGGAAAGACCCAGACCAAGCGCCTGGCCCTGTGGCTCAAGCAGGAGACCGACCCCGCCAAGCGCCAGGAACTGGCGACCAAGCTGCAGCATTCCCTGAAGACCTACGAGATGCGGTGCAAGCGCCTAGGCGAATGCGAAAAGGTGCTCAACAACGCCGTCCTGCGCGCCGGCAACAACCCGGACGCCACCGTCACGGTGAACAGCTCGGTGCACCCTGGCGTCGAGATCCTCATCGGCGCCGAGGCCAAACTGGGAATCACCAAGTCGATGGGCAAGACCGTCTTCCGCCTCAAGGACGGCAAGGTCGTCTGGGAATAGCCCCCGGAACGCAAACCCCCCATGCACATGCACGGGGTGTTTGGAGATGGTGGGCAGTACAGGATTTAAACCAGTCAAGAAGACCTATAGGCGGCGGCCAGAAACGACACAACCCATGCGGTTGCATGGGTTTATCGATGGTGGGCAGTACAGGATTTGAACCTGTGACCCCTCGCGTGTGAAGCGAATGCTCTAGCCACTGAGCTAACCGCCCATCTGTAAAGAGCCTCCAAACTGCCTCCCACGGGGAGGTGCCCTTGCGAGCCAGTACTTTACCTAATCTGAAAGCGGTACGGAGTATGTCGGCCTTGCGACGCTTGGCAAGGGGGCGTGGCGATCAGCACAACTCGGTCGCCGAGCTTCGCCCTGACGGAGTGCGCCGACTGCCCACTCGACGCGCACCCGGCACGCCCTTGGCTCAACGCCCGGTCTGGTCCGCATCACCTATGACATGTACTCGACCCCCGACCGCCTCGACTGCTTCACAAGGGCGTCCTGGTGGCCTCGACCGGCGGGCTGGTGTCGGGGACTGGCACGCTGCAGTGGACCTACGCCCTGGCGCCAGGCGATCCGACCTGATGCCTCGTCGTGATGAGCGCGCCGAACAGCGGGACAGCCTGGGTCTACACGATCAACTGCCCGGTCTGAGCCGGCGTCTTGTGGGTCAAAACAGGACCATTTTGGCCGAATTGGATGCTCGGCACTCGTCCCGCTTGCTACCTGCCGCGCCTGTCACCGGACAAGTCGGGCTTGGCGTAGGCCATGATCAGCGGGCCAGTCGCTCGAACAGCAGGTCGGCAAGGTCTCGGCGGCCGTCGAGTACGGCCATGATCCAAACCGCATGGCCCTGGATCTTGTAGACCATCCGCCAGGGCTTGTGGAACGTCTCCAGGTACTGGAGGACGCCGATCTTCCGCAACTCGGGCACGACTCGGCCTCGCTCGGGAAGGGTTTGAAGGCTGTCGGCCTTCTCTCCGAACTGCACGATGACCTTCTCGGCGTTGATCGGGTCGTTGAAGTATTCGACAATAGTGGCCGCGTCGACTTCCGCCTCCGCGGTCCACCGGACGATGAACCGCGTCGTCACGACACGACCGCCTGGGCGCGCACCCGGTCCCGCAGCCGGGCGAGGACATCCTTGGTGCTGGAACCGCGCTTGGCGGCCACGCTCTTCTCAGACTGGACCATCATCTTGAGCAGGGCGATGGCGTCCTGGGTGCTCTCGTAGGAGGCCACATCTTGGAGCACAGCCTGCGGCCTGCCCTTGCTAACGACCAGCACCGGCCGGCGGTTCTCCCGCATGCTGCGAAGCACGGCGGGCATGGTGGCCTTGAGGGCGCTGATTGGCTGCACGTCCATGGGATACCTCAGTGGACCGGATTCTGTCCGTTTATGGTCTCTGCCAAGCGGCAATCGGCAGACCCCGCTGGGCTCACTGGCGGCGGTTCGACCGGGAACACCGGCATGGGACGAAGGTGGGGGGACGAAGGTGGACGAAGGTGGGGGACGAAGCAATGCCGTTGACTTTGCGCTCTGCGACACCGGCATGAACTCACGCTGCCGCCCGGACTTTCCCCGTCCTATCGGGCGAAGGTGGACACGCACGAGTTGGCGCGTCCACCGACCCCTGACGGACGATAGTGGTCAACGAACCATGCCTATCCGGTTGACGCACCTAGCCACCACCGGTAGCATCGAAGTATGGGCGACCTTCAATTCCCCTCCAGTTTGCCGGACTTCCAGCGTCTTTTTCCCAATGACGCAGCGTGCGCTGCCTATCTGGAGAAGATTCGTTGGGGTAATGGGTTCGTATGTCCCGCATGTAAATTC
>JBBREK010000227.1:0-6841 GCA_038203025.1 Planctomycetota bacterium | reverse complement strand
CCATGAACACGCAGATCGCTGGTATGAAGGCAAAAATGAACGCCGGTGGCGATCCCACCGCCGCAGGATGCCGCGCGCAGCCTGACCGGCGAGCGCAGCGAGAGCAGGCCACGGGCGTGGCCTGCGACGGTCAGCCGCCCGGAGCCAAGGCAGGAGCCGAGGCGCAGGGAGGCGATTCCAATCCGTGCCGCTGCTCGACCAGGCCGCCGTGATCGCCGCCATGGTCTACGTCGATCTCAATCCGATCCGCGCCGCCATGGTCCAGACGCCCGAGGCCAGCGACTACACCAGCGTCCAGGACCGCTGCGCCGCCCGCCAGGCGCACCGCGCTGCCCAACTCGTCCCTGCCCTATCCTCGACCACGCCGGAATCCGGCTTGTGGATCGCTTCGATTCTCAGCTCCACCATCGACCAGCCCGACGGCTGCACCTTCACCGCCGCCGTCACGCTGGACGAATACCTGACCCTGGTGGATGCGACCGGCCGCATCGTGCGCGGCGACAAGCGTGGAGCCATCCCCGCCAACCTCGCGCCCATCCTCGACCGCCTGCACATCAACCGCGACGCCTGGTTGTCGCTCATGCGCTCCGGCGGCCACTTCGGCCTCGGCAGCTTCGGCGCCCTCGCCAGTCGAGCCCGTGAAGCCCTGCGGCGCGGAGCCAAGTGGATCATCGACACCACCGCCGGACTCTACCGCAACGACCAGTCGCCGGCCGAACCCACCACCGCATAGCGGCCACGCCGCCCCTCGATCAGCACCACGACACGCCAGCAGCCGAGAGGTCGCCGAACCGACGTTGAGCAACGGCACGAATCGACCACCGCCGGGCGACTCACAGACCGATACGACGACAGAAGCCGGCCCAATCGGGCCGGCTTCGTGCTGTCGGAGGAGGTTCGTTGACCGCTAGCGTCCGTCAGGGGTCAGCGGGGCATCAACGCGGTGCGTGTCCAGACGTTCCCCCCGCGCCCCGCGTGTCCAGACGTTCCAGACGTTCCCGCCAGACGTTCCCGCACCGGCGCCATGGAGGGCAAGGTTGGCACTTGGCCGTGCCTCACCACCTCGCCGCCCCAGGACGCTGATTCCTTCGTTGGCGACCTGGTCGGCAACTGGTATCGTGATCATGTCCAACCACAGGGCGGTATCCCATGACCAGTTTGGCGAATTGCATCGACGGAGTGCCCAACATCTCGGGAGCGGAAGCTGCCTGCGCAGAGGCCATGCGCCGCACCGCCAGCCAAGCCATCTACCTGCCCGACAGCGGCATCGACTGGGGCCAGCTGAAAAGTGCCGGCGGCATCGCGCTGCACATGCATCAGCCCTTGCTCCCCGCTGGCGGAGATGATCTGCGCACCGCCGCGATCATCAGCAATCTCAAGCACATGATGGACCACCTGCATGTGCACGACAACCACAACGCGCCGGTCTTCCTGCATTGCTACAAGCGCATGGGGGTTCTCATCCCGCAGTTGCTCGGCGAGGGTAATCGACCGCGCGTGATGCTGGAGTATTCCGGCACCCTGCTGCACGGCCTGCGCCAGATGGGCGCCGATGACGTTCTGGACGCTCTCCGATTCCTCATCACTGACCGCACCGCGCGCAGCTGCGTGGAATGGCTCGGCATGCCGTGGGGCCACGCTGTGGCACCCTCCACCCCGATCCAGGATTTCCGCCTGCACGTCCTGGCCTGGCAGAACCACTTCGCCGCACTCTTCGGATTGGAAGCGCTGAGCCGGGTGCGTGGCTTCTCGCCATCCGAGATGGCCCTGCCCAACCATCCCGACGTGGCCTACGCCTTCGTCAGGACGCTTAAGGATGCCGGCTACCAGTGGGTACTGGTGCAAGAGCACACCGTCGAGCAGCCGGAGACCGGCTCGGGCCCGGAGCGCAAGCATCTGCCGCACCGGCTGGTGTGCCGCAACTCAGGCGGCGAGACCGTCAGTATCATCGCCATTATCAAGACCCAGGGCAGCGACACCAAGCTGGTCGGGCAGATGCAACCGTACTTTGAGGCGCATGGCCTGTCGCGCTGCGACCTGGCTGGCCGCTCCGTGCCGCAGGTGGTCACCCAGATCGCCGATGGCGAAAACGGCGGGGTGATGATGAACGAGTTCCCGCCGAAATTCATCGACGTCGTCCGCGAGGCCTCCGGCAGCGAGACTTCACTGGTGAACATCTCGGAATACCTGGAATACCTGTCTTCGATGGGCCTACGCGAAACCGACTTTCCCACGCTACAGCCCATCATGCAGAAGCGCATCTGGGACCGGATTCAGCCCAGCGCCGGCCCGGAGGCACTGACGAGGGCCATCGAAGAACTCAAGCGCGAGGACCCGCGCTTTCACATGGAGGGCGGCAGCTGGACCAACAACATCTCCTGGGTACGCGGCTACGACAACGTGATGGACCCGATGGAGCAGGTCAGTGCGCTCTTCTACGAGAAGATCATCAAGGCCGGCATCGATCCCGGCGACGACCGCTACCGCAACGCCCTGTTCCACCTGCTGACCTCCCAGACCAGTTGCTACCGGTACTGGGGGCAGGGCGCGTGGACCGATTACGGCCAAGAGATCTGCCGGCGGGCGGAAGTAATTCTGTCGCACACCTCGTGACAAAAGTGCGGATGGCGTGCAGCAGGTCGGTTTAACTTGATACTGGCGGGCGACCACAGCCCGACGCAGCCGGAACCAAGAGGTTCATTGTCGGCTTCGCCGGGCTGTTCTGCTGTTGCTGCAGGGCTTCGCCCCGCACCCCACGCACTCCTCACCAAAATCTCCGGACGAACCCGAGATTTCAACTCGTAGTGCTACAAATCGGTCGGCGGGAGTGATTGCCGCCCGTAGGTCACAACTATGCCTTCCTCCCTTTCGATCCAACGGTTTAGGTCGCCGATACCGGCAGGCCTGACAGCCGACGTCGCCGTCTTCGTCCTCGCCCGCGCGCGCACCGGCAACGCTGCCATCGGAATCTCGCGATCACAGCCGCATGCCCTGGGGGCAGTCGTGGCTTTCCTAAGTCTTCAACGCCCAGCTCTTTCAGCCACTCCTTCATGCCGGGTTATCCCAGCTCTCGCGCGTCTACGTTTTGAGATCCGTTACTCCGGCAAGTTGGACTGAACATCCACGTCCCGCCTGCGATTACCCTATGACGGCGGTAGCTCGCCGGATAAGGGGTCTTCATGCATCGCCTGCTCATCCTGCTTACCGTCATCGGCAGCCTGGCTGCGGGCGAAGGGTTCTACGACGAGGTGACGCAGGGAGCCCTGCGCATCAAGGCCGCCGACGGCCGCGTCGTCGAGTGTCCACTGCGCCACACCGCCTACCGTGCGTCTATCGCCGGGTTGGTGGCGCAGGTCGAGGTGGTGCAGACCTTCGTCAATCCCTTCCCGGTGGCAGTCGAGGCGATCTACGTCTTCCCGCTCTCGCACGAATCCGGAATCAACGGCCTGACCATGGAGGTCGGTGGGCGCCGCCTGGTCGGAGCCCTGCTCAAGCGTGCCGACGCCCGCGCCGTCTACGATCAGGCCAAGGCCGCCGGCAAAACCACCAGCCTGCTCGACCAGGAGCGGCCCAACATCTTCACTCAGACGGTCGGCAATCTGCCGCCCGGCAGCGAGGTGCGCCTCCGCATCGCCTACGTCGAGCAACTGGCCTACGACCGCGGCGGCTATGAATTCCATCTGCCGCTAGTGGTCGGGCCGCGCTACCTGCCGGGAGAGCAACTCGCCGGTGCGCTCAGCGGCACGGGCATCCATCCCGACACCGACCGGGTGCCCGACGCGGCGCGGATCAGTCCGCCCGTGCTGCTGCCGGGGCAACGCACCGGTCACGACGTCTCCATCCAGGTGACGCTCGATGCCGGCATCGCGATCCGCGATCTGGCCAGTGCCAACCATCAGGTGAAGGTCGAGCATCCGACGCCGGCGACCGCGACGATCGTGCTGCAGCCTGCCGACAGCATCCCGAACAAGGACTTCGTCCTGCGCTATGCCGTCGCCGGGCCAAAGCCCGAGGTCGCGACGGTCAGCCATGTCGGCGCCGATGGTGGCTGGCTGCTGCTCGCCCTGCAGCCGGCCCAGGTCGAGGCGCATCTGGCTGTGCGCCGGCCGCGCGACCTGTGCTTCCTCATCGACATCAGTGGTTCGATGAACGGCGCCCCGATCGCCAAGGTGCGCGAGGCGATGCGCGCGCTGCTCGCCCTGGCTGGCCCGGAGGATCGCGTGCAGGTCATCACCTTCGCCAGTAGCACGCAGAAACTTTTCCCGTCCTACCTGCCGGCGAGCAAGGAGACCATCGCCACGGCAATGGACTTCAGCCAGGCACAGCAGGGCGGGGGCGGGACGGAGATGCTGCAAGGCGTTCGCCTGGCGCTCGACGAACCGCTCGACAGCGAGCGTATGCGCATGGTGGTGATGCTGACCGACGGCTTCATCGGCAATGAAGCCGAGATCATCGCCGATGTCGGAACGCGTGGCAACGACCGCTGCCGATTCTGGTGCCTCGGCATCGGCTCGTCGGTCAACCGTTACCTGATCGATGGTGTGGCCGCCGCCGGTGGCGGCATGGGCGTCGTGCTGGGTCTCAACGACAACACCACCGCCCTGGTCGACACCCTGATGTCGCGTGTGCAGAGCGCGCAACTCGACCACATCAGCATCGACTGGGGCGGATTGCCGGTCAGCGCGGTGGTGCCGCAGCGGCTGCCCTCCCTCTGGTCCGGTCGGCCGGTGCTGGTCAACGCCCGCTTCTCCGGACCGGGCGTAGGCGTGGTCACGGTGCGTGGCGAGATCGAAGGCAAGCCTGTCTCCATCCCCGTGCAGCTGACGCTGCCGGCGCAGGCGCCGGGGAACCAGGCCCTGCGCTCGCTGTGGGCGAGGCAGCGCCTGGGCGAGATGCGCTACCAGGCGACCACCGGCCAGGGTTACGATCTCGAGGCCGCGATCACCGCGCTCAGCCTGGAGTACGGCGTGATGAGCGAATTCACCAGCTTCGTCGCCGTCGACGAGCAGGTGGTGAATCCCGGCGGTCGCACCCTGCCTGTGAATATCGCCGTGCCCCTGCCCGACGGCGTGACCACGGCCGCCCTGCCGGTGCTCAGTCAGGAGCAGCTGCGCGCGCTGGGGCCGCAGGGCGAAGCAGCGGCGATGGCTGACGCGGAGATGGGGGGCCAAGGGGCGTTCATGGCCATCGGCGCCGGCGGGGGCGGGGGCGGGGGCGGGGCGGGGATGTTCGGCTCGCGCAGCGGCGGGGAGCACAAGCGGGCAGTGGGCGTGGCGAGGGGCAGCAAGAGGTCAGAAAGCACCGTCGACGCCGGGCTGCGCTTCCTCAAGAAGCATCAGCAGCCCGATGGGACGTGGGATCCCACCCGCTACCAGGAGAACTGCACGGAGGACCCGAAGTGCGAAGCCGGTCAGGGCGGCAAGGATGACACCATCACACTCACCGGCCAGGTCCTGCTCGCTTTCCTTGGCGCCGGCCACGACCACAAGACTCCGAACAAGTACAAGCCGATCGTGGGCAAGGGTCTCGTAGCGCTGATCAGCCTGCAGCAGGCAGACGGCAGCATCGGCGGTACGGTCGAGGCGCAGGCCCTGACGACAGCAGCCCTCTCCGAGGCCTATGCCATGACCAATGATCCGGATCTGCGTAAACCGGCGCAGGCGGCGCTGGACCGCCTGTTGGCGTTGCGCATCGCGGGCGCCGACGGCAAGCCGTTGGCCTGGGGCCAAGCGGCGATCATCGACACGTCCGCTTCGGTACGGGCGGTGATGGCTGTGAAGTTGGCGTTTGCCGCCGGGCTGAGCGTCGGCGATGGCCTGGAAGGAGCCAAGCGCTGGCTGGAGCTGGTCTGGAAGGCGGCCAATCCCGGTTGGGAGAAGCTGGACATTTACAAGGATGCCACCTCCTTCCCCAGCCAGTGGACCCAGGTTGGTGGCGCCAGCGGCAGCGACGCCGAGGCTGGTGCCACTGCCGCCGTGTTCCTCGGCCACAAGGCGGGGGATCCGCTGCTGGAGACCCTGGCCAATACCGTCAGCCAGTCCACATTGGAGGCGCGAACCACGGATCTGCGACGCTGTCATCTGGGCACGCTGGCGATGTTCCAAATCGGCGGCGAGCACTGGAAGCAGTGGAATGCCACCGTCCGTGACTCCTTGGTGACGAGCCAGCGGAAGGGCGATGGTTGCTTCGATGGCAGTTGGGACGCCCAGAACCAGATCGGACTGGGCAAAGGACGTGGCCGATTGCAGAGCACGGTGCATGTCCTGCTCAGCCTAGAGGTCTATTACGCCTATGCCCAGGTCCATACACGCATGCCAACTCCAACGGGGAAGTAACTTACGGGGCTTCGAGCAGAACAAGATTGCGGCATGGCCTCACCACTCCGCCTGCGTCCGGGCCGCTACACCTTCGGAGCCATGTCGTTGGGCGCCGAAGACCGCGGCTGTCTCGAACCTGACGTTGCGCTGATGCGCCGGGTCATGAACAGCGGCCAATGGATTCACTGACCGGCCAGTCTGCACCGTCCGTTCGACTGCCACCGAATTGACCATCAACGTTCCGGATTTGGAACCTAACTTGGGACCCAAGCCATCAGCCTAAAATCGGCGATGGGATTCTCACCTATAGATTCCGGAAATTCTGGCCGCTAAAAATCCAGAAATTCTGGCCGGGGTAGCCCACCCCGCCTGACGCGCCCCGGGCGCCCTGGTTGGCAGGGTGGTCACCCCCGCCAGGGTGCCCGGACCGTGATCAACCCCATGACCCGACTCGCCATCCACCACATGTCCGCGCTGGAGCGGTCGCACGCTGAGATCGCTGCGGCCGTGAATCGGACGAACCC
>JBBREK010000226.1:0-6851 GCA_038203025.1 Planctomycetota bacterium | reverse complement strand
CGGCTTGGATCTCAGCCAATCCCGCGTCATCAAACTGCCGACCCTGAACGGTGATCGTTGGCATGGTGACGGAATATCACGACCCGGGCTGGAACCCAGCGAAAAGTCTATCCGACTACTGGACCGCCTGAGCAGTTACTCATAGACAAGGGCATCGTTGATGCCGGTGATGGGGCGTTGCCCCGCTAAGATCGACCCGCTCGCTTCGCTGCCGCCAGTGCCGCTGCACGGCGCTTGCGGATCTGAGCTTCCCAAGCCGCAAAGAGCCTCTCGGCAATGGGGATGTTGGTGTCGTACCACCGCTTGTCCCTGGCCTTGTTGCCGCCGACCAGCAGGACAGCAGCACGGTCGATGTCGAAGGCAAAGAGCACGCGGTAGGGTTCACCGCCAACCTGCACGCGCAGTTCCTTCAAGTTTGCCACCTTCGACCCCTTGAGGGTGTCGCAGTAGGGGCGTCCCAACTGCGGTCCCTCGACAGCCAAGGCTTTCAGATGCGCGAGGATGGCCACGCGGACGTCTTCGTCCTGGGCCTCAAACCACGTCTCGAAGGACGCGGTCTGCTCGATGTTCCACCCCGCCCATCATCGCCTTCCTGGGAGTCGTCGGGTGCACGTCGTGGCGGTCCTGGTCGTCGCTGACGACTATAAGCTGCAGCTTATTATAAGACAAGCCCTATATCGGCAATAACCCCTGCACCTCCCCAGCCAGTTCCGGCATCGCCTTGTCGTAGTCCTCGCGCAGGTGGCCGGGGATCAACCGCAGGTAGATCCTCGTGGTGTCGCGGTCAGCATGGCCGAGGAACTGCTGTACTTAGCGGAGGTCCACCCCGCCGCGCAGGATGTGAGCGGCTACGCTATCGACGATCAAGGACCGACAATCCGTATCGTCATGGAGGAGACCGGCATCCGCCGCCTGTGCTGCTGGACGCACGGCAAGCGCAGCTTCAAACTCTTCGAGGACGATGATCCGGTGGTCAAGACCCTCGCCGACGCCATCCGGGCGCTCTATCACATCGAGCACGATGCCGACCGGGCGATTGCCAGCGCCCATGCCTCAGGCCAAGCCGCCGTCGCGCTGCGCTATCACATCCGCCGCGACTAGGCCGGGTCGCAACGCATCGCGATCCGCCAGTTGCTGGACGAGGCGACGCCCCGGTACACGCCGGGCACCGAGATGCGGAAGGCCATCGACTACCTCCTCAACCGCTGGGCCTTCTTCACCGCCTACATCGAACGCGGTGATCTCCCGATCGACAACAACGCTGCGGAACGGGCGATCCGCCCCGTCGTCCTCGGCCGCAAGAACTGGATGCTGATCGGCAGCGAGGACGCGGCGCCGCATGCCGCCGATCTCTACACCATCTTCGAACGCTGCCGGCTCTCCAAAGTCGAGCCCAGGGCATATCTCGCCCATGTCATCGCCGCCCTGCATGTTGGTGGAATGGATTCGGCGACCCTGACGCCGGCGGCGCTCGCCACCTGGTTCCCTCGACCGCGCTGAAATCAGCTGGCGGTGGCCAGATTGGGAACGATTGATGACGCAGAAGGCGGCATCGCAGCGTGACCGACGATCCGGCATCCTGGTTCGTCTGTGATGGTGATGCCGGTTGCGGGTCAGCGCGGACCCATGTTGATCGGATTGAACATGCGGCCGGCGCTCGGCACCCGTCCGCTTGGTCCACCAAGCGAGACGAGTACCAAACGGACTCCGCGATTGGCCACTCCAAAGAAGCCACCGGGAGTATTGTTAACTGGCACCGTGCCCTGGGCGCGATAAAAGATGAGCGTCGGCGACAGCGCGATCAGGATAGGATTTCACGGCTCCGTGGTGGCGCGTTCAGATTTGATCCACCTTTGGTCGCATCTGCTGGAACGCATGCCAATACGGTTGTTCCTGTGCCCTTGACGGAATTGACGGAAAGGGTGCCACCAACTATTGCCAAGCGTTCCCGCATGCTAAGTAGGCCGAGATGCTTGGAGCTGCTGAGATTCGTGGCCTTTTCGAAAGAAAAGGAGCGGCCATCGTCGCGAATCTCCATGCGGAAACACCCCCTGCAATGGCGAATACTTAGTTCGACCCGACTGGCTTTCGCGTGACGGACGACATTTATCAACGCCTCTTTGGCCACGCGGTAGAACACGGTACGATATGTTACATCTAAATCATCGACCGAGGCACAGGAGGAAAACCGAATGCGCAGTCCTGTGCGTACGGTGAGGTCTTCCACCAAGGCCTGCAATGCCGGAGTGAGACCACGATCGTCAAGCGACGCAGGTCGTAAATCTCGCGAATACTGCTGTACGGACGCGACCAGTTGCCCCACGATATGCTGCGTCTTCGTAATGCTGTGTTCGAACCCCTTGGAAACGCCTTTCGACTGCGCTTTCAGCAATTCCATCTGGAGATTGATGCCGATCAATGATTGCGTAACGACATCGTGCAGTTCGCGGCTGAGCTCTTTGCGCTCTTCTTCCTGCATCAACAGGATCCCACGGGTTAAATTGCGCTCATGCTCAAGCATACGCTTGGTGACATCCGATATGACCACCCGACACTCTCCTCCATCGGCTGAGCGGACGGCCTCGAGTTGCACCGTTCGCGGGATTCGGTCCATCCCAGTCATAGACACGTCGCAGGTATGCCGGACGCGATCTTCAAAAACGAGTTGAAGGAAGCGCCTTACACCGGCGATATCAGACGAGGCGATGAATGGCGTGAGTCGTTTCCCCGAAAGCCCACCGCGGTCAACTCCCAGCAGGGACGTCGCGGCCACGTTGGCCTGGACAATGCAGCCCTGTCTCGACAGGATGAGGTATCCAACCGGAGCACATTCAAAAAGATCGTTGTAGCGTTCCCGGGCTTTCTCTTCTAAAGAGCGTGTTTCCAATAATTCCTGGTTCTGGAGTTCCAATTCGATCTGGTGGACCTGCAGCTCATGGAAACGGCGTTGCGCCTCCGCCGCCGACAGCGGCGGCTGTTTGGGCAGCGATCGCCCGCCCAGGTGTATTTCCGCACGGTGGCGCAGTTTGACAGAGGCAGCGGCGGCGGTCGACGGGCGGGTGGTCATGGCGCCTTCTCGCTCGGCGGCTTGGCCTTGGCCCGACGCAGTTCCTGGCCCTGGTTGGCGATGCGTTTTTCCAGCACGCCCTGCGCCCGCCGCAAAGCCTGCTCCAGAACTTCCGCTTTGTCCAGTTGGGCGGTCTGGTCGGTGTCGTGAATCTGCAACGCCGCCAGGGCATCGCTCTGGGTCGTCTCCAGCGCCTTGGTCACGCTGATGTCGATGAAGGTGATGACCACCCCGTCGATGCGGTTGTCCTGGGTGCGGTAGGGCATGATGCGGACGGTGAACCAGCGCCCGTCGAGGGCGGGGACCTGGCACTCGTTGAAGATCAGCGACCGCTGCACCTCCTGGGCGTCTTCGGCCAGGGCGGGATAGTTCAGGGCGCTGACCAGGTCGGTGATCGGTCGGCCGACATCGCTGGGGATCAACTTGATGATGCCAGTCGTCTGGGTGGTGAAGCGCCGCACCTTCAGTCTCTCGTCTAGGAACAGGGTAGCGATATCGGTGCTGTTGAGCAGGTTCGTCATGTCGTCGCTTGCCAGCGACAGTTCGTCGAGCTTGGCCTGCAACTCGTGGTTCACCGTCTGTAGCTCCTCATTCATCGACTGCATCTCCTCCTTGGAGGTGGTCACCTCCTCGTTGGTGCTCTGCAACTCTTCGTTGGTGCTCTGCAACTCCTCGTTGGCAGACTTCAGCTCCTCTTGCGAGGCCTGCATCTGCTCGCGGACGAGTTGCATCTCCTCGCGCGCATGCCGGAGTTCACGGGCCAGTTCTGCCACCCGGGTGGTCTGGACGGAGGTCTGCCTAGTCCTGCCCGGCAGCGTGCCGGCGGGCGGGGTGACGGCGTCAGTGAAGACGACCAGCACCATCCCGCGCAACGCCGCCGGCTCGGCCAGGTACTGGATGACCAGGTCTACCGCCCAGGCGCTGTCGCCGGCCGTCATCGGCACGCCCTTGCGTTCGATCACGGTCTTCTGGCGGACGGCCTTGGCGAAGGCCTCGCCCAGTTCCCCACGCAAGCCGTCGCGGACCATGGCGAAGAGGTTCAGGTTGGCCTTGCCGGTCGCCGGTTCGAGGTAGCGGCCGGGCTTCCCGCTGATGTAGACGATATCGCCCGTGCCGGTGGCCAATACCGCCACTGGGGCAAGGCGCTGGAGCAGCAGCGTCTCCATCAGCGCCTGCAGATTGGGGACGGAGGACGGCACCAGGGACGGAAGCGGTGCCGCCATCGCTGGGCGGGCGAGGACGGCTGGTAGCTCGAAGCGGTCCGGACGCGACATGACATCCTGCCGCCGGTAGAGGCGCGTCTTGCCGGGCAGGGCAGTGAAGAGATCGCTGGCCGAGCCGACCGTCTCTGAGCTTCCCAGCATCAGGATGCCGCCGGGGTTGAGGCCGTAGTGGAAGAGCGGCAGGACCTGCTGCTGCAAACTCGCCTCAAGGTAGATCAGCAGGTTGCGGCAGGTCACCACGTCCAACCGGGTGAAAGGTGGGTCCATGACCAGGTTCTGCGGAGCGAAGGTCACCATCCCGCGGATCTCCTTGCCCACCCGGTAGCCATACTCGTCCGCCACGAAGAACTGGTGCAGCCGCGCCGCCGAAACCTCGGCCGCGATGTTGAACGGATAGACCCCGCAGCGGGCGAGATCGACGGCGTCCTTGTCCAGGTCGGTGGCGAAAATCTGCAGGGTATAGCTGGTGGCGGGCTTCACCTTTTCAAGCGCCTCGCGAAAGGTGATGGCCAGGGTGTAGGCCTCCTCGCCGGTCGAGCAGGCGGGGACCCAGGCGCGCAGCATCCCGCCCTCTGGATGGGCGGCCAGCAGGGCCGGGATGGCCTCGGCCTGCATCTGCTTCCACGCCGCCGGATCGCGGAAGAAGCTGGTGACGCCGATGAGCAGCTCCTTGAACAGCAGGTCGGCCTCTTGGGCGTTCTCGCGCAGGTAGCGGACGTAATCCGGGATCCTGCTCAACTGGTGCAGACCCATGCGCCGCTCGATCCGGCGGTAGAGGGTGTTTTTTTTGTAGTGCGTGAAGTCATGCCCAGTGCGGGCGCGCAGGAGGAGGATGACCTTCCCCAGGTCGCCCGCCCCGGCGTCGGTCAACTCCAGGTCGGGCCGGGCGATCAGCAGTGGGGCGTGGTGCAGATAGGCGAGGATCTTGCCCGCCAGTTCCTCGGCCGGGGCGACCACGTCGGCCAGTCCGGCGGCAATGGCGCTGCGCGGCATGCTGTCGAACTTCGCTGAGGCTGGCGTCTGCACGAAGACCGCGCCGGCCTGCTCCTTGATGGCGCGCAAGCCGAGGGTGCCGTCCGAGCCCATGCCGGAGAGGATGACTCCGAGGCTGCGCTCGCGCTGGTCGGCGGCCAGCGAGCGGAGGAAGGAATCGATCGTCAGGTGTGGGGCCGGGGTCTTGCTCAGCGCGAGCAGGTGCAGCACGCCATGCAGGATCGACAGGTCCCGGTTCGGCGGGATCACATAGACGCCGTTCGGTTTGATCCGCATTCCGTCCGTGATCTGGACGACCGGCATGGCAGTGACGCGCTGCAGCAGTTCGGCCAGCATGCCTTTGTGCTTCGGGTCGAGGTGCTGGACGACAACGAAGGCGCAACCGCAGGCGGGCGGTACTGGGCCGAAGAACCGTTCGAGCGCCTCCAGCCCGCCGGCGGACGTGCCGATGCCGATGATGGGGAAGCTGGCCTGGGCGGGAGACGGCACCGGCGCCGGTCGGGAAGGACGAGCGGCACGCTGGCGCTTGCGGTTGGTGGGCTTTTTCATGAGTGGCGGCTCTGTCCCGCAATGTTGCGCTTGATGATAAGGAAAGAGAGACACCAGCTTTGTTCACCATCATTGAAGGTGCGGGTTGCTCGGCAAGCAGTCGAACCAGGAGGCATCCCTGGCCGTGAGTATCCATCTTTCCGCCAAAGAATTGCCGTTGGGGCTGTGGGGCAGGAAGGGCGTGGAGTTCATAGGATTCCGGTGGTGAGCCCTACCCACGGCAACACCCGAGGCAAGGGACCCGGCTAGAACGAGGCCGTTTTAAGTTTATATATAAACATATTATTAGCACAGGCTTATAGTCTATAACCTATCTGCTCAACCTGAAAAACGGAGAGCCGTTTGGCTCTCGTCCCGCTTGGTCAAGCGCCTGCATCTGTCGCTGCGCGAATGGCTGCTGCGCCACATCCGGGTCGAGGGCCGGACCTACGGCGAGCTCCTCGCGCGGGCTCGCCATCCCGCCTGAGATTCAGGGCCCCGGATCCCCTGTCCCTGCCCAGCCGAAGGCTGAGACGCTGATCGCACGGCAATCTTCGTCGATTCTGCACCGACACGCCTGGGCATCGGGTGAATCCCCGTCGGTCGCCGCGGAACGGTGGGCGATACCATGCCGAGCATGCCGCCCCCCGAAACGCCGCCGATCCCACCGTCTGGCCGCCAGCTTCTGCTGCCGCGCTACCAGGACACGCCCGGGCATGTCAGCGACGCGGTGTCAGTGGTGCGGCGTGATAGCATCGGGAAGACAATCACGGACAGGCACCGGCTTACCTAAGGCTTTGCACTTGTCCCGTGTAGTGCATCGTCTGTTGTGGGAGGTCGTAAGCCGTTGAACCACAACGGAACGTACGTGTCTGTTCTGGGTTTCCCTGGGTTTCTGCGCCGCCAACCTCCACTGGTTGCCGGTCAACTACGGCTCGAAGGTCGCCGGGTCGATGAAGCTCTGCGTGATCGTATCCGCGGCGACCGCGGCTACGTGGCCGTCATAAAAGCACACGTTGGTCGTCCAGTTGCGATGCCGC
>JBBREK010000225.1:0-6874 GCA_038203025.1 Planctomycetota bacterium | reverse complement strand
GGTTCGGATAGCGGAGCGAGCGGCGGTGGTATTGTTGGCGGAGGCCGGGAAGCAGGACATCGAAATCGCCGAGCACCTTGGGATGACTAGGCAAAAGGCTGCGCGATGGCGTGCTAGATTTCTGCAACTGGGCATCGCCGGCATTCAGAAGGATGCGCCTCGCTCCGGAACGAAGCGGCGCTTGTCCCCGGAGATGGTCCTGGAAGTGGTGCGCAAGACCACGCAGGACAAGCCTGAAAACGCCACGCACTGGAGTACGCCGAGTCTTTCGCGAGCACTAAAGATCAGTGCATCATCGGTCGGCCGTATCTGGCGCGCCCATGGGTTGAAGCCGTATCTGGTAAAAACATTCAAAGTCTCGAATGATCAGCATTTTGCGGAAAATGCCCCAGATATTGTCGGCCTATATCTTTCGCCACCCGAGCATGCGCTGGTGCTCAGTTGCGATGAAAAGTCTCAGATCCAGGCATTGGACCGCACGCAGCCTGGATTGCCGATCAAGAAGGACCGCTGCGGTACCATGACGCACGACTACAAACGCAATGGCACCACCACGCTGTTCGCTGCTCTCAATGCTTTCGATGGGGCCGTGATCGGCACATGCATGGAACGTTATCGCCACCAGGAATGGCTTCGGTTCCTACGCTTGATCGACCAGAAAACGCCAGCTGACAAAACCCTGCATCTGATCGTCGACAACTACGCAACGCACAAACACCCAGTTGTCCAGCGGTGGCTCAAGCGCCATCCTCGATTCACCATGCACTTCACGCCGACCAGCGCCTCATGGCTGAATATGGTAGAACGATTCTTTCGTGACCTTACCCACAACCGACTCAAGCGCGACTGTTTCGACAGCGTCGATCAACTCATCACTGCCATCGACAACTACCTGCACCGCCACAACCACGCACCCAAGCCATTCATTTGGACCGCAAAAGCAACGGACATCCTTGAAAAAGTAAAACGGGCAAGGGCGAGATTGGATACGTTAGAGACAGACTGACGAGGACCACTAGGCGGCGAATCCATGCGCGGCGGTGCATCCCATGCCCTGGTCTATTTTCAACCAGCACGACGAGGCGGAGGGCGCAGGCCGGCTGGCAAACCGCCTGCCACCTCAATGGAGCGATCGCCAGCAGCAATCCAGTGCTGGCTGAAGCAGCTGGTTGATTTCCCCTGCTATCATTCCCAAGCGGTAACCGAGAATCTGACCATGGACCTACTCCGACGCTTCCTGACCCGACACTGGGGCAAAATCGCGGTGGCGATTGCCATACTCGCGGTCGTTCTGGTAGTGCGCTTGAGGCCCATCGCAGTGGAGCGGCACGTGGTTGAGTCCGGCACAGTCGTCCGTGAAGTCATGGGGACCGGCACGCTCGATGCCCGGACCCGGGCATCGGTGGGCGCCAAGATCGCTGGACGCATGGCCGAACTTGTCGCCGACCAGGGAGACCGGGTGAAGAAGGACCAAGTGCTGGCACGGATCGACGACACGGATCTGCAGCGCCTGGTGTCCGCGGCCGCGGCAGTCGGGCGCGCGGCCCAATCCTCCATCGTGCGGGCGAAGGCGGAACAGACCCGAGCCCAGGCGGTGCTGGATCAGGCTCAACGCGACCGCGCGCGCCTCAAGCCACTCCGGGAAGCCAACATCGCCAGCCTAGAGTCCCTTGAGCAGGCCGGAGAACGTCTGGCTGTGGCCCAGGCAGAGTTGGGTCGTACCGCCGCTGCCATAGCCGAGTCTGAGCAGCAGGCTGCTGCGGCTGAAGAGACCGTCCGCATGTACCAGGCCCGATTGGCGGAGGCCACGCTTACGGCGCCATTCGACGGTCTGGTAGTGCGGCGAGTCCGCAATATTGGTGATGTGGTCGTGCCGGGGACGACGGTGATGACGGTGGTCGCGACCGACACGCTGTGGATCTCCGCCTGGGTGGACGAGTCAGCCATGGCATCGATCGCTGTCGGACAACCGGCGCGCATCGTCTTCCGTTCGGATCCAAACAAGGGATCAACCGGGGAAGTGCTGCGCATCGGGCGGGAGGTCGATCGGGAGAGCCGTGAGTTCCTGGTCGATGTCCGGATCGCGGACCCGCCGGTCCAATGGGCCATCGGTCAGCGCGCCGAGGTCTTCATCCAGACTGGCGCGACCGAGGCGGGCGTCCGGCTGCCATCGCTACTGTTACGCACGCGCGACGGCGTCCTCGGTACCTGGGTTGATGATCGCGACACCGCGGTTTGGAGACCGCTGCAGATCGGTTTGCGCGGGCTGGATGCGGTTGAAGTGACCGGGGGTCTCGCTGCCGGCGAGTCGGTGGTCACGCCCAAGGGCGGCCCGACGGCGACCCTGAGCGAGGGCCAGCGGATCAGCGGGCGATGAACCTGGCCCTGCGTGACATCCGGCACCACCTGGGCCGTTTTGTCCTCACCACCGTGGGCGTGGGCCTGCTGCTCATGACCGTTATGGGCATGGGCGGCATCTATCGCGGCCTGGTGGATGACGCGACCTTTCTGGTGGATCGCGTTGGGGCCGACCTCTGGGTGGTCCAGCACGATACCCGCGGTCCATTCGCTGAGGTATCGCGGCTGCCAGCCTCCCTGGAGGACCGCGTGCGGGCGGTGCCTGGGGTGACTACGGCTCGGCGTTTCGTGTCCCACACCATTCAACGCGAGTATCGTGGAGCAGCTCTTCGCATGACGGTGCAAGGGCTGGCCTGGCCGGAAGATCGCGGAGATTGGCTGCCCCTGATCGCAGGTCGTCGCCTGGCTGCACCCCACTTCGAGTTGATCGCCGACCGCTCGCTGGGTCTCGGGTTGGGTGAGACCCTGCAACTCGGCCACGACCGCTACACCGTCGTTGGACTCACCTCCGGCATGATCGGTCAGGCCGGTGACGGCATGGGTTTCTTCACCTGCACCGATGCCCAGGCCATCCAGAACGATGTCGGCGGAGAGGCGCAGCGCCTGGAACGGGCCGCCCGCAGCACCCGCGTCGAGGAGGCCGACCTCGGACACATACAGCCGGGTTTGGTGGAGCGTGCCGCCGGGGCGTCGGCTAACCTGCCGGTCCTGTCGCAGCCCCCCGTCAGCGCCGTGCTCGCCTGGTTGTCGCCGGGGGCCGATGCCGCCCAGGCCGCGAAGACCATCACCGGTTGGGGCGACGTCAGCGTCTACACCAGCGCCGAGCAACGCGATCTGCTCATTGCCGGCCCGGTGGACAAGTCGCGTCGTCAGATTGGTCTCTTCCGCGTCCTGCTGGTCAGCATTTCGACCATCATCATGGCGCTGGTGATCTACACCATGACCCTCGACAAGATCCACGACATCGCCCTGCTGAAGTTGATGGGTGCCCGCAACCGGGTCCTCGTCGGCCTCATCCTCCAGCAGGCTCTGCTGCTGGGCGCCCTCGGCTACGGCATCGCCTGGCTCATCGGCCAGCGCCTCTTTCCGCTCTTCCCTCGTCGCGTCCTGATCGTCGAGCAGGATCTGCTCATGCTGGCGGGCATCGTGGTGGGCATCTCGGTGCTGGCGAGCGGCCTGGGGGTATGGAAGGCCATGCGGGTCCAGGCCGGCGAGGTGCTGTCGTGAGCGGCCCGGCAATCGAGGTCAAGGCCCTGCGCAAGGTCTATGGCCACGGCAACACCGAGGTGGTGGCACTCCAGGGAGCTACCTTCACCGTCGCACGTGGCGAAGTGGTCGCTCTGCTTGGGCCCAGCGGGGCAGGTAAGTCGACCCTACTGACCGCGGTCGGCCTGATCACGCAACCCACCGCTGGCACCGTCTCGATCGGTGGCGTCCCCGTCGTCGACGGCCCCCGGGAACTGGTGGATGTTCGCGCATTTCGACGCCAGCATATCGGCTTCGTCTTTCAGAAGGCCAACCTCATCCCCTTTCTGACCGCGGTTGAGAACGTCCAGGTGGCGATGGAGATCAACGACGTGCCCAGCCGCGAGGCTCGGCAGCGGGCGCAGGAATTGCTCGACTACCTGGGCGTGGGCGATCGCGCCGACCATAGTCACACGGAGCTATCCGGTGGTCAGCAGCAACGCATCGCCGTCGCCCGGGCTTTGGCCAACCGGCCGAGTCTCATCCTGGCCGACGAACCGACTGCGGCCCTCGACAGCCAGCGGGGGCGTCAGGTAATGGAACTGTTCGCCCGGGTTGCCCATGATCAGGGCGCTGCGGTCATTGTCGTTACCCATGATCATCGGGCACTGGACGTCTTCGACCGCCATCTGGAGATGGAGGATGGCGAACTGCGCGGAGCCTGAACAGGGCTTCCGTGCAACTGCCCGTATATCACAACAATCCCTCTCGTCGCAACCCGATGGAATGTCGTAATTGCGGAGTTGGAGGCGTTGTTGTGACATACGCGCTCGGTGGACGAGATGGTCATCACCTTCGACCTCAACCCGGTTATCGCTCAAATAGCCTGTAAAAATGACAAAACCTTGCCCGGGAAGGACAAGGTTTCGCACTCCGTAACGGATGGCGACCTGGACGAGACTTGAACTCGTGACCTCTGCCGTGACAGGGCAGCGCTCTAACCAACTGAGCTACCAGGCCAGAAAATCAGCAAAGAGCGCGTGGTGGGCGATGCAGGATTCGAACCTGCGACAGCCCGCGTGTAAGGCGGGTGCTCTGGCCGGCTGAGCTAATCGCCCGTGCCTGCCCGCCGCCCACGTCCGCGGCGAGGCGGGGCTTATAAGTTACCAGCACGCCGCTGCAAGGGGCTAGATCCGCCTCGGCCGGCGGTCCCCCCTGTCTTGGTCGCGGAAACGGCCATCATGCCGCCCGTGGATCCGCTCAGCCTCTTCCTCGGCCTGGTCGTCGGCGCCGGCGGCGTACTCGTCGCTGTGCTGCTGCGGCGCGGGGCCGCCGGGCAGGCTCAGGCGGTGCAGGCCGAGCAGATCCGCGCCCTGACCGCCGAGACCGAGCGTCTACGCGAGGCCACGAGTCTGGCCGAGGCCGGCCGCCTGGCCGCCGAGACCGCCCGGGCCCGGGCCGAGGCCGAGGTGGAGCACGGCCGCCGCGACGGCGAGCAGGCCCGCGCCGCCTTGCGCGGCGAGTTCGAGAACCTCGCCAACCGCCTGCTGGAGGAGAAGGGCCAGGCCATCGCCACTGCCAACCAGCAGGGCCTGGAGGTGGTGCTGTCCCCCCTACGCGATCGCCTCAAGGCTTTCGAGGACACCGTCACCCGCACCTACGACCAGGAGAATCGCGACCGCGCCTCGCTGCTCGACCTGCTCAAGCGCCTGGGCGAGTCGCAGACGCGCCTGGGCGACGAGGCCGAGACGCTCAGCCGGGCGTTGTCCGGGCGCTCGAAGATACAAGGCGACTGGGGCGAGATGATCCTGGAGAACCTGCTGCAGGGCGTCGGCTTGGTCGAGGGCCGCGAATACTCCGTGCAGCAGAGCCACACCACCGAGGACGGCTCGCGCCTGCGCCCCGACGTGGTCATCAACCTGCCCGACGGCAAGGCGGTGGTGGTCGACTCCAAGGTGGCGATCACCGCCTATCTGGCCTGGGTGCGCGCCGAGGACGACGAGACGCGGGCGGCCGCCCTGGCAGCGCACATCGCCGCCATCCGCAGCCACATCCGCGACCTCTCAGGCAAGCGCTACCACGACGTGCTGGAGACGCGCACCCTCGATTTCGTCATTCTCTTCGTGCCCTCCGAGCCGGCCTTCCACGCCGCGCTGGGCGCCGACCCCGGGCTCTACGACGAGGCCTGGCGCCAGGCCATCGTCCTGGCCAGCCCAACCACGCTGCTGGCGACGCTGAAGGTGGTGGCGCATGTGTGGCAGCACGAGAAGCAGAACGCCAACGCCACGCGCATCGCCGAGGAGGCGGGGAAACTACTGGAGAAGTTCCTCGGCTTCGCCCGTGAGCTCGACCAGGTCGGCGAACGCCTGCGCCAGGCGCAGGAGTCCTTCGACGGCGCCAAGGGCAAGCTGGAGACCGGTCGCGGCAATCTGGTCAACCGCGCCAAGGCTCTGGCCAAGCTCGGCGCCAAGCTGAACCGTTCGGACAAGGCCAATGAACTGCTGGCCCTGGACGAGGACGAGGGCGAGGCGTGAAGTCGGAACCATCAGGCGATGGAGATGCGCCGGCTGGACCCACGGCCGCTCAGCGACCGCCAGTCGCAGTCAGCTGGAGCTGCGACGGTGCCAGCCCACGCAGTCGGCGGAACTGGCGGCTGAAGTAGCCCGGGTCGCGGAAGCCGACGGCACTGGCAACCTCGGCCACCGGACGGCCCTCGCGCAGCAGCGGTTCGGCCGCCTCAAGTCGCCGCGTCAATTGGTAGGCGAGAATGGACTGGCCGCTACAGCGGCGGAAACAGCGATGGAGATGCCCGCCGCTGACCCCCAGACGGTGAGCGAGTTCCTCGACTACCAGCGGCTGAACCAGATGACTGTCGATCCAGTCCCGGGCGTCCGCGCCGGGATCGCCGCTGCCGCCGAGGGCGGCGCGTCCGCCCAGGCAGAGACCGGCGACGATGGCCAGGGACAGACCGTCGAGATACGGGCCGGCCCCATCAGCCTCGGCGCCCACGGAGACTGTGGACACGCACCTATTCTTCAACCATACCCTTGCGAGAACTTGATATAGGTCCGTTCTGTCCCTATATGCTGACATGCCCATCCCCCGCCGTCTCCTGGTAGCCGACGACCGTCCAGGTTGCTTCCACCGCATACTCCTGGCTTCTCCGATAAAAACATTGCGCCTAGCTGAATATTTATAACCCATTGTCACCACACTGACTTGTAAACCTCCCGGGGAATCCCCGCTGCCCGGCACGCCAGATCGTGGATGTCGGTGAATCCCGCTAGGTGTGCAGTGGTGACCCCGTTCGTGGTGAGCGGGACCGTTGAGA
>JBBREK010000224.1:0-6896 GCA_038203025.1 Planctomycetota bacterium | reverse complement strand
TTGCGCCCAGCAACCCTACCAGCACCACGCCGCAGCCGCTCCCGCTCCCGCCATCTCAAGATCGCCGCTGTGATCGCCCTCTGGGCGCTCTCCATCGTCGGCTTCGTGGCGTGGCTGCAGCGGCCGGCACAGGTGCTGCGTGCATCTGGTCCGGACGGCGTGGTGGTGGCGCGCGACGGCGAACTGACCTGGACGCTCAATCTTGCCCTCGACCCCGAGGACAAGGAGTCTTGGCTGCCACCGACCGCCTCGCAGCCTGGCGTAGTCAGCTGGCGCGATGACCGCACCTGCGTGTTCAAGCCGGTTGGTGAGCTGCCTCCCGGAGCCGAGCTGACCCTGGCCTTCCCGCAAGAGCTGCGCGCCTTCGGCGGCTTCCGCTTCCCCGAGCAGGCTGCCCCGTCGTTCCGCGTGCGCACGCTGCCGGCGTTGGCTATCGACGACGCGGGCGTGGCCGCGGCGCCGACCTTCGGCAAGGCCTCGATCTCGCTCGCCCTCAGCCGCGTGCCGGCCGATCCGGCGATCCTGCTCGACGCGGTGACGGTGACTCCGACCGCAGTGCTAAGCAAGGCGATCCTCGACGGCCGCCTGCAGCTGACCGGGGATTTCATGTCCGGCACCACCTACCACATCGCCATCGATGCCGGAACGACCGGCCATGCCGATGATCGGCCGACCGCGTGGCAAGGCGACGTCGACGTGCCCCAGCGCACGCCCGGCGCCAGGCTGGCGGCCGGCGTCGGCAGGACGATCGCGCTTGAGGCGGTCAACCTGCCCTGGCTGGTGGTTGAGAACGGCAACGGCGACCGCGAGACCGTGCGCTTCCCCGCGCCCGAGGGCGACGCCCCTGTCAGTGCCGAGCTGCCCAACTGGCTGCTGATCGCCGGCGAAAACCGGCTGCATCTGCGCTGGCAGGGTGGCGAAGGCGAGGTCGTGGTCACCCGCCGCGACCTGCCGCTGACCCCCGAGGACGGCGCACCGGCCCTGCTCGGCGGCACCCTGCCGGTGGTGTCGGCGCACTGAGCGCCAGGATTCCGCACCGTGCACAGCCTCACCCCGGCCCTCATCCAGGCGGTCGAGACCCTCGAGCGCCTGGCGCCCAACGCCAGCGCCTACGCTAGGCGCAACTCCGGCACCCAGGTGCGGGTCGACTCCGCGTCGGTGTCGTGCACGCCGCTGGCGCCCGAGGCTGGCTTCACCCTGTCGGCCTGGACTGGCGACCGCTTCCTTGAGGTCAGCTGCGACGATCCCAGCGCCGAGGCCGTGCGCGAACAGACCCATCGGTTGGCTGACCGCATCCGCCACGCCCAGGTGGACTGGGATCGCGCCATCCCGCCGCTGGATCGGTTGCAGCAGCAGGACTTCCAGCAACCGCTGGAACGCGATCCGCGCGAGGTCTTGGCGACCACCAAGATCGCGGCGGCCCGCGCTCTGCGCGCGGCGGTGCTGGCGGCGCCGCTGGCGCGCGAGGCGGTGGGCATGGTCGGCGACATCCACGCCGAGATCGTCTACGTCGACCGCACCCGGCGCCTGTGGCAGCAACTGCATCGCGTGCGCCAGGTGTGCCTGGGCATCTTCTCCCAGGGCGAGCACCAGGCGCAGTTGCACGGTGGGCGCGAGGCGATCGGCGGTTGGGAGCGCCTGATCGATCCGGACGAGGTTGCTACCGAGGTGGTGCGCGATGGGCCGCGCATTCTCGGCGCGCCGCGCATTCCGGATCCGGGTGAGCACCACTGCGTCTTCGACGGCCACTTCGCTGGCATCTTCGCGCACGAAGCCTTCGGCCACGGTACCGAGCAGGACCTTTTTCTGAAGGACCGCGCCCGCGGCGCCGATTTCCTTGGCCAGCGCGTCGCCTCGGACCTGGTCGACATGTATGACGACCCCAGCAACGGCTGGGCCGCGTCCTACTTCTTCGATGACGAGGGCACGCTGGCCGCACCGACCGTCATCGTCAGCCAGGGCATCCTGGTCGCTGGCCTCAACGACCGGCACAGCCAGGCCGAACTGTCCCGGCGCGGGCAGATCGTTCCCAAGACCGCCAACGGGCGGCGCGAATCCTACGACCACAAGCCGTACACGCGCATGACCAACACCTACTTCGGGGCTGGCAGGTCGACCACCGCCGAGCTGATCCGCGGCGTGACCCGGGGTTACCACCTGACCCACCCGAGCAACGGCATGGAGGATCCCAAGGGCTGGGGCATCCAGCTGGAGGGCTCGATGGCCGAGGAGATCGTCGATGGCCGGTTGACCGGCCGGGTGTTCAGCCCGGTGGTGGTCACCGGATCGGTACCCCGCCTGCTGCAGTCGGTCGACGGCGTCGGCTGCGACGTGGTCGAGGCCAGCCTCGGCACCTGCGGCAAGGGCTACAAGGAATGGGTCAAGGTCACCGACGGCGGACCGGCGCTGCGTCTGCGTGCGGTGATCGCATGACAGCGACCGTCCGTCCGGGAGCGCGTTGAGCATGGACCTGCGTCTGATCCAGAACGTCCTCGCCACGCGCCATGAGTTGGCGCAGTGGCAGGTTACCGAGTTGCGTAGCCGGCGTCTCGAACGCTACCTGACCTTCCTCCAGCCCGAGTCCGAGCGCGAGGCGTCATCGGTGTCCTGGCGGATATGGCTGGCGCAGCCGGCCGAGGACGGGAAGCAGGGCGAGGCGTCGTTCATCGTCACACCGGCGCATGGGGGTCCCGATCTCCGGGCCCTGCTCGATCAAGCCGAGGCGTCTGCCAAGGCTGCGCCGAATCCGGCCTGGCGGCTGCCCGCCCCGGGCGACCCCGGCGTTTCGATGTCCTGGCGCGGCGGCGTGGTCGCCTGTCAGGTGGGCGGCGGCGCCGCCACCGGGGCGCAGATGGCCACGGCCAGCGACTTCCTTGCCGACCAAGTGGTGACCCGCGACCCGGCCCGCGCCCTGGACGGCGCCATCGCCGGCTTCGCCGACGCGGTGCGCGCCGCGCCGTGGGTACGCCCGAGCGCGATAGAGCTGTTTGTGCGCATCGAGGACCGTCGCCTGGTCAACCACCGTGGTCTCGACCTGTCGGAACGTCGTACGCGCTGCTACGCCGAGTTCGTTCTGCTGCACCGCCCGGCGGGTGCCGCCGACGAGCAGGAGTTCTACGATCACGTCGAAGCGCAGACCCTCGCCGATCTGCAGCTGTCAACGCGGGTGGCCGATGCCGCCGCCTGCCTGCGCGACGGGGCTGCTGCCACGTCCCCGGGGGCCGGCCGCGTGCCGGTACTGATCGGTGGCGAATACCTCGCCGGTCTGCTCGGCTGGTATGCCGCCCACGCCGATGCCGCCCTGCATGCCCGGCACATCGCCGCGCTCAGTATCGACCAGCCGGTGGTGACGCGCCGCGATGGCGATGCGCTCCAACTGGCCAGCGATGCCACCGTCCCCAGCCTGTCGGCCTACCGCTTCGACGAGCATGGCTACGCCGCCAGTCGCCAGGAACTGATCGTCGACGGCGTACTCGCCTGCCTGCACGGCAGCGGGCGGTGGATGCAGGTGTTGGAGCGGCCGCCGCGCGGGCAGCTCGCGACCCTGGTGGCGCCGCCCGGACTGGCGCGCCTGGATGACCTGCGCCGTGGTGCCCTTGAGGTGGTACGCTTCAGCGAGTTCCATCCGCGTCACGACACCGGCTCGTTCTCTGGCGAGATCCGCTTCGGCTGGCTGCACGGCCTCGACGGTTCGCGTCGGGCGGTACGCGGCGGTAGCGTCTCCGGCACGCTGCGCGAGGCGATGGCCGACATCCGCTTCAGCCGCGAGACCGCCACGGTCGGCGGCTACTGCGGCCCGTTGACCGCCCGGATGACGGCTACGGTCGCGACGTAGCCGTCGTCAGCCGCGGAAGCGCAGCCACACGGCGCGGCTGCCGCTTTGCACCTGGATCACGCCGTCGCGCATGCCGCCCAGTTTGGCGGCGTCCTCGGCGGTCTTCAGCTTGCCCAGCGAACGCTCGGCGAGGAGGCGGTCGCCCGGCGACATGCCACCTTCGGCGGCCAGGCCGGCGCTGTCGACCTGGACGATGATCAGGCCCTGCGCGTCGGGCAGCACCCGGCAGCCCAGGTTGGGTAGCGGCGTCGCCCGGGCGATCAGCGCCTCGGCGGCCTTGTTCAGGGCGCGTTCGATCTCCTCGCGGTCGGCGATGCGCACGGTGAGTTGCTGGCGGGTGCCGGTGCGCCAGATGGTCAGCCCGACCTCCTCCCCAGGACGGTGGGTAGCGATCCGGCTGCGGAACTGCTGGCTGCTGGCCACCGGCGTGCCGCCGACCGCGAGGATGACGTCGCCGACGCGCAGGCCGGCCTGTTCGGCCGGGGTCAGCGGATCGATGCCGGCGACGCGCACCGCCTGGGCTGGTGGCAAGCCGAGCCCGCCGGCGAGGACAGCGTCGAGGTCCTCGGGGCGCACGCCGATGCCGCCACGCCGGACCTGGCCGTGTTCGCGCAGGTCCTCGGCGACGCGCCGGGCCAGGGCCGAGGGGATGGCGAAACCGAGGCCGATGTTGGCGCCGGTGCGCGAGACGATGCTGGCGTTGACCCCGATGATACGACCCTGCAAATCGACCAGCGGCCCGCCGCTGTTGCCGGGATTGATCGCCGCATCGGTCTGGATGAAGGATTCGAAGCCGCCGACCGCCTCGTAGATGCCGGTCGAGCGGTCGGTGGCGCTGACGATGCCGGTCGAGGCGCTGTAGCCGACGCCGAGCGGATAGCCGAGCGCCACCACCCAGTCGCCGACGTGGACCAGTTCGGAGTCGGCCCACTCGACCGCCGGCAGGCCGCCGACCGGCACCCGCACCACCGCCAGGTCGGTCTGCACATCGACGCCGACGAACGTGGCGTCGGCCTCACGGTTGTCATGTAGCACCACGCGCAGGCGGTCGTAGACGGCCCAGGAGCCATCGCGACGTTTGTGGAAGCCATTTTCACCGTCGCTTTGCAGCACGACATGGGCGTTGGTCAGGATCCATGCCTGTTGCGCATCGGCGGCGACGACGAAGCCCGACCCTTCGCCGGCATCAACTTCGCGCACCGCCCGTCCGCCCCAGGTCAGCACCACCTGCCGTTCCTTGGTGCGGATGGAGACCACGCTGGGTCCGACGATCTGGTGCACCAGATTGAAGCAGCGCGACAGCCGCAGCGTCTCCGGCGCCAGCTGCCGCAGCTCGGCCTTGGCCTGATCGCGCCCAGCCTGATCCAACCCCGGTAGGCAGCAGCAACAACAGGTCAGGACACAGAGAAGGATGGTCGATCGCATATCGGCAGGCTACTGCCAGTTCCGCCCGGTGAAGCGGCCGGAGCGTGTGCGCCCATGACGAGCGACCAAGCGAGCTTGGCGAGCGCGTAGCGAGTCTCCACGGACGTGGGACGCGCGGAACGTGAGCGCATAGCGCGAGCGGGGGGAGCAAGGGCATCCCGCGCAGCGGGACGCGACTCCCCGTTGGGGAGTCGACGCCGAGCGACGGCGAGGGCTTTGCCCGAGCCTGGAGGGGACGCGGCCAGCAGTCCCCGCAGGGGGCCAGGGGGGCTCCCCGGGTCGGGGGTTGTCAGGGAGACGAGTCCCCCTGACAGCAAACGTGCTTCAGCTACTCAGGCAAATATCGCCTCAATAAAAGCGTCCGGATCAAAGGGCTGCAAGTCATCCATGCCTTCGCCCACCCCGATATAGCGCACGGTCAGTCCCAGCTCGCGCTTGATGGTGATGGCGATGCCGCCCTTGGCGGTGCCGTCGAGCTTGGTGATGACCAGGCCGGTGACGCCCATGGTGTCCTTGAACACCTTGGCCTGCTGCACCGCGTTCTGTCCGGCAGTGGCGTCGAGCACCAGCAGCACATCGTGCGGGGCGTCGGGCAGGCGCTTCTGGATGACGCGGCGGATCTTCTCCAGCTCGCGCATCAGATGCTCCTTGTTGTGCAGCCGACCGGCGGTGTCGATGAGCACGACGTCGCTGCCGCGTGCCTGGGCGGCGGCTACCGCGTCGTAGGCGATGGCGGCGGCGTCGCCGCCGGCTTCACCCTTGACGATGTCGACCTTGGCGCGCTCGGCCCAGATGGTCAGCTGCTCGATGGCCGCGGCGCGGTAGGTGTCGCCGGCGGCGATCAGCACCTTTTTTCCCAACCCCGTCACCCGGTGCGCCAGCTTGGCGATGGTTGTGGTCTTGCCGGCGCCGTTGACGCCGACCACCAGGACCACGGTCGGCCCGCTGGGCTGGAAGCGGATCTCGTCCTCCAGCGCCGCCAGCTCAGAACGCAGGCTGGCCTTGAGGAAGGCAAGCAGGTCCTCGCCCTTGGCGACCTCGCCGGCGGTGAAGCGGGTCTTCAGCTCGGCGACGATCTCCTCGCTCTTGGCGATGCCGATGTCGGCCGACAGCAGGGTATCTTCCAGCTCTTGGAGAAAGGCGGCATCGATGGTTCGACCACCGCCGACCAGCCGGCGCAGGGCGCCGCCGATGACCTGACGGGTCTTGCTGAGGCCTTCCTTGACCTTCTGGAAGAGCTTGCCGATCGCCTTGAACACGCGGGGGCCTACTTTTCTTTCGACGGCAACTCAGGCAGGGCCGGCAGCTTGGCCAGCTCGGCGCGCCAATCGATCGTCTCGGCTTTGCGCCACAACTTCTCGAAGTTGTAGTACGTGCGCTGTTCAGCGCCGAGGGCGTGGACCACGACCTGGAAGCAGTCGATCAGGTACCAGCCGGCCTCGCCCTCGACCGGCTTGTGGCCGATCTTGCGGCGCTTGCAGAAGCCGAAGACCTCGTCGACCAGGGTGTAGGCCTGACGCTCGCTGCGGGCGGTGGCGAGAACGACGAACTCGAACTCTCCGCCGGCTGGCAGGCGCAGGACGGCGACGTCCTCGGCGGATTTACCGTCGCACAGGGAGGCAGCGTGGCAGGCGAG
>JBBREK010000223.1:0-6941 GCA_038203025.1 Planctomycetota bacterium | reverse complement strand
CAGGACCTTCGAGACCATTGCCAATCGCCAGGCCCAGCGCTGGGCGTCAACCCGAAGTCGATACAAAAAGCAGGGAATTCAGCCAGTCTGGACACGGTTCGCGAATCCGATCATGTAGAATTAACGACGCACGTACGGATCCGCGCGGGGGGGGCGGCCCGAAAGGGCCGTCCCGACCGCAATCGTTCCGTCATCGGCGTGGCTAAGAGCTCAGACCCCGAGTATCGCCGCGACGATCTTCCGCTGCGCTGCCGTCGCCCGGTGCACCTCAACGGCCAGCGTATCGCTGGCGAGTTCGACAGCTTCGGCCAGGGTGACCGACTTGGTCTTCGTGGCCGGCTTGGCTGCGGTAGCAAACATAGCGGCCGTGGCGACCTTCTTGGCTTTCCGCCCCTTCTTCGCCTGCTTCGCGGGCTTGGTTGCCTTGGCTGCCTTGTCCGCCGGTTTTACCATCGCTTGGAACTCCTCCAGGCTGACGCCCAGGAACTTGGCAAACCGCGGAGCCGTCGTCTTATTCGGAACGCTCTTGCCCTTGAGGGCAGCGGTCACGGATTGGACGTTGGCGCCGATGGCCTTGGCCAGGGCTGCGGTGGAGAGCTTGTCGGCCTTCTGCTTGGAGCGGAGGGCTGAAGAGAGTGCGGTTGTCATGTGGGCGGGATGATCGGGATTCTTCTGTGACCGCAATGGTGACTCTGCCGATTGTGAGGGACAGGAAAACCCCGACCATACGGGCCATGGCCAAGATCTACGTCGACGCGGATGCCTGCCCAGTCAAAGCTGAGGTCTACGCCGTCGCCAAGCGGTTGAATCTCCTGGTCCATGTGGTCGCCAACCAGTGGATGACCATGCCGAACGACCCCATGATCCGCCTGGAAGTCGTTGACGACGGCTTCGATGCTGCCGACCACTGGATCGTGGAGAAGGCCACCGGCACAGACGTCGTTGTCACTGACGACATTCTCCTTGCTGGCCGTTGCATCGAGAAGGGGGCCCGCGTCATCACCAACCGCGGCGTGGTCCGCGACGCCGGTAACATTGGCGAGGCGTTGGCCATGCGCGGGCTGATGCAGTACATGCGCGCCTCTGGCGACATGTCCGGCGGGCAGAAGCCGCTCGACGAGAGTGACCGGAGACGCTTTCGACAGGCGCTCGACAAGTTGATCCACGCCGCGATGGGATGAACGCCCGGAGAGGTTCCCTGGCGCCGTCGCACGCGAATGTGCTTGGAGATCACTGTCAAGGGCTGCATGATGCGTCCTTACCCCCTACAGGATCACCTCCTCATGGCTTCGATCGCATCTCTCTCCGCCAAACTCACCGGCATCAAGGCCAAGCAGGCCGCCCTCAAGGCCCTGGCCGCGACCGTGAAGGCCGACCTCGCCGCCGCCAAGGACGCCGCCAAGGCCAAGAAGGCTGCCAAGAAGGCGGCGAAGTAGTAAGCAGGCTGGATGTGAAGTCGAGCGAACCCAGGAGATCATCTCCTGGGTTCGCTGCTTTCTAGGCCATCTCATCGCCGAGTTGGCCTGCATCGGAGTTTGGCAATCAGGCCAGTGGCTTACCTAGCCTAATGCCCGATGATACGGCCTTCGGAGGATTCAATGACTTCATTGTACGGCAAGAAAGCCATCACACCGGAAGAGACGGCGGCGATCGTCCGGGCATCGGCGATCAAGCGAGGCGTCGACCAGGCCCAGTCGCAGATCGTCAGCATCCTCGGCCGGCGCAAGGGCTTCGCCAAGGTTCACCTCGGGATCACCGACGCCGAACTCGGCAAGACGGCACAGGACCGGGGCGGGTACTCGGTGGCAGCTATCTTCACTGGGACCAGCGCGCCGACGGTTGAAGGCGTTCGAGATGCGATCGCGGCCTGGCTCTTGGCTTGTCATGGGAAACGGTACGAGACCGAGATGGCGAAGTCGGTGGTGAAGGCTGGGACCAAGACGCTATATCTGGCCGTGGCGTAGAGCGGCCGTGCAATCTGGCGCTCAGCCAGGCATTGATCCCGTCGCCCGTGCCCGACCATCCCGGCCATGCCCGATCCCGGCTCGCCGCCCGACGTCCAGCCGCCGCAGAAGGAACGCTTCTGGGAGATTGTCGGGGCGACCGACGATCCATCCGAGATGCCGCATGCCGAGTGGCGCCGCCGGCTGCACCGCTTCTGCGAGAACTGGATCTTTGCCCTCATCATCGCCTTCGGTATCCGCCATTTCGGCGTCGAGTTGTTCCGCATCCCTTCCGCCTCGATGGAGCCGATGCTGCTTGGCGATCCTGGGTTGGGCAAGGGTGACTTTGTCGTGGTCGACAAGCTGACCAGCCGTTTCCGGGAGATTCACCGCTGGGATGTGGCTGTTTTTCAATATCCGGTGCCCGAGATTGAAAGCGGCAAGGGCGGGCGGGCCCGGCCGGCCATCGCCGCCGATGGCACGCGGCTGGACGATCCGCTGAGCCGACCGCTGCTGGGCGGCAATTTCGTCAAGCGGGTGGTGATCCTGCCTGACGAGGAGTTCTACATCCGTGGTGGCGACGTGTTTCTGCGCGACGGAACGGGCTGGCAGGTGGCACGCAAGCCGCCCGCCCTGCAGGAACGCCTGTGGCAGACCATCTACCGCGCTGGCGACCAGCCCGGCTATCGGCCGTGGAGCGCGGCCGAAGGCGGCTCGGTCGACCTGGTCGGCGACCATCTGGAGGTCAAGCCTGGCGCCGGCACGGTGTCCTTCGACCAGCCGCTGCGCAACGTCTACATCAAGGACGGCTCGGTGGCGGTGCGCCGTCTGGGCAGCTCCGACGCCTTCGTGCGCGTCGACGACATCGGCATGACCCGGCCGCGCTTCGCCTGGAGTAACGGCACCGAGGGCAGCATTTGGCAACTCGACCGCTGGGACCTGCGCCGGGTCACCAGCGCCGACATGGACGATCCGAATCGTGGTACCCAGCTGAACCAACTGATGCAGGAATGGACTGGCGACCTGCGCATCGGGGCGCGGATCGATCGCCTCGACGGTGACCTCGTGTTGCATGTGGTGGCGCAGGCTCCGGGCACCCCAGCGGCCGAACGCAGCCTGGCACTGAGCTTACGCGCTGATGGCTGGTCGCTGGTAGGCGGCGGACTGGCGGCGGGGCTGACCGTCTCCGGCCAGCAACCGCTGGTCGGGCACCGCATCGATCTGGCGCAGATCGATGGTCAGGTGGTGGTGCGTATTGATGGCCAGAAGGTGCATCGCGGCGACCTGGCCTGGGCCGACCCCAACGTGCATCGTCCGGGCCTTAGTTTCAGTGGAGGCAGCAGCGGCAGCAGCAGCAGCGCCACGCTCTCCGGCCTGACCGTCGAACGCGACCTGCACTACACCACCAAGGGTTTCCTGACTGAGGCGCCGAACGCCGGCAATCCCGACCGCATTCTCGATCAGGTCGCTCAGATCACCGATGCCGAGGATCGCGACAACCAGTTCGCTGGCGCCGTCCGTATGCCGCGCTCGGTTCGCGCCCAGCTCCTGCGCAAGTCGCCGGACGACCTGACCCGGACCGAGGCGACAGGGCGCTATGGCTGGGGCCCCGACCATCCGGCCCGGGCGCCGGAGGGGGCCTACCTCATGCTTGGCGACAACAGCCCGCTGTCGCTCGACGGCCGGGAGTGGGGCTTTGTGCCGGCTGAGAACATGCGTGGACGCGGTTGGCTGGTGGTCTTTCCGCCCCAGCGCTGGAAGGTCATCCGGTGAGCCCGATAGCCCTGCGCCGGTCCATGTCCAGGCTTGGCCGAGCGGCCCATCCGACGACTTTTCCACAGTGGCATTGTGATGCAGATTGCGTCAAGAACCGCGCAGGGATATGGGAAGTCCCTGCAACGGTTGAATCACAGGTTTGTAAGTCGTTTAAAAACAGCATGATACAGATCGGCTTCGAGTCGGACGCAGTTGGTGGACTCCCTGGTCGCCCGCTGGTCAGGCCCTGACCGCACACGTTTTCCACAATGCCATTTTTCCGCGTACAAGGCCTCTCGAAACGCTTCGGTTCCCGCACCGTGGTGCAGGGTTTCACCATGGTGGTCGAGCCCGGCGAGATCGTCGGACTGCTCGGAGCCAACGGCGCCGGCAAGAGCACGACGTTCCGTATGGTGGTCGGGCTGTACCGCCCGGACGCCGGCTCGATCGTCTTCGGCGACCAGGAGGTCACCGGCCTGCCGATGTACGCCCGGGCCCGGCTTGGCATGGGTTATCTCGCCCAGGAGCCGACCGTCTTCGCCGGCCTCAGCGTTGCTGACAACGTCAACATCGTGCTGGAGGAGCACTGCCCGGCGGCACAGCGGGCGGCGCGCCTCGACCAGTTGCTGCACGAACTCGGCCTGGCTCATCTGCGCGATGCCCGCGCCGCCGGCCTGTCGGGCGGCGAGCGCCGCCGGCTGGAGATCACCCGGGCCCTGGTGGTGCAGCCCAAGCTGGTCTTCTTCGATGAGCCGTTCGCCGGCGTCGACCCCAAGAGCCGCGGCGAAATCGTCCGCATCATCCACGACCTGCGCGCGCGTGGCGTCTCGGTGCTGATCACCGACCACCACGCCGAGACCATCCTGCGCCTGGTCGACCGGCTCTATGTGATGAAGGACGGCACCAACTTCGCCGCCGGCTCGCCGCAGGAGATCGTCGCTGATCCGGCGGTGCGGCAGGCGTATCTGGGTGAGGATTTCACGCTGTGAGGGGGCCATCGACGTCATGCTAAAGCTCCGCGCCGTCATCGGCTCCAGCGCCCGGCTGCGCGACCAGGCCCTGGCACCGCTGCTGGCGGCATGGAGCGGGCCGATCAAGCGCGCGGTCGATCCGGCCGATCTGCGTTCGATCATCAGCGACGTGGATACGCCCAGTCTGTTCGGCGATCCGACGCTGTGGCTGGTGCGCGGGACGGAGGTCTGGCTTAAGGGCAAGGCCGCCGATCTGACGCCGTTGGCTGGGGCCGAGGCTCTGGCCGGTGGGCTGATCCTCGCTGCCGCCGGTATCGACGGACGGCAACCCCTGGCCAAGGCCCTGGCAGCGGCGCACGCGGTGATCGACGCTGATCCGCCCTGGGTGGGACTGAAGCCCTGGGAGGCGGGGCCGGCGGCCAAGGCGTGGATCGCCGAGCGCCTCGCCGAGCACCCCGCTGGGGTGCAGCGTGCGATGCTCTGCGCCGACCAGCTGCATGCCCATGCCGGCGAAGATGCCGACGCCCTGTTGGCGGCGATCGATGTGCTGCGTTCCTATGTCGATGACGCCCCGATCACCCCGGAGGCGGTCGAGGCCGTGGTGGTCGGCACGGCGGCCCGGCCGGCCTACGAGTTCAGCGGTGCGGTGCTCGCCGGTGAGGCGGCCAAGGCCATCGGTCTGCTGCATGCCGGCCAGGGCATGGAGCCGGGCCAGGCCATGGCCGTGTTGCACAACGAGGTGCGCAAGCAGATCGCCTGCCTCGACGCCCCCGACGATGCCGGGGCCGCCGAGATGGCCGGGCTCAAGGGTCGGCCCAACCTGCGCATGGCGAGACGGCAGGCCCAGGCGGTCGGACGTCCGGCGCTGGTCCGCCTGCTTGGCGGCATCCTCAAGACCCAGCGGCAGTTGCGTGGCGGGGCCGATGATCCGCTGCTGGCGGTCGAGCTGCTAGTGCTTCACGCACGCCAGTTGCTGGCGGCCGGGAAACGCTGAAACGGACCGGGTCGGCCGGCACGATCCGCTCGGCAAGCGATGGATATCCACTTCTGCGACGAATGCGGCAACCGCGTGACCGACCTGGACCTCCGGGCGGGCAAGGGGATGCGTAAGCGCTTCGACACCATCTGCTCGGCCTGCGTCGACCAGGGGCTGGCCGGCTCGTGGCTGGCCAGGCTTGGCCAGGGGGCTCCGGCCGCCGCTATGGCCCGGGCAGGTGGGGCGTCCCTGGGTGCCGGCAGCGTCGCCGTGGCCGATCCGCCCGACATCATTTCGCAGGCTCGTGATCGGGCCCGCACCCAGCCGGACGATCCCTTCGCGGTCGACGAGCCAGCACCGTTGCAGCCGCTGCCCAAGCCCAGCACCGAAACCGATGCCATCCCGGCCAAGCCCGTCGTGGCCAAGCCGATTCAGGCCAAGCAGGAGGCCCCCCTGGATGGTCTGGCTGCTGCCGGGGGCGGATTTGGGGCGCTGGTCGGCGCCGGGATGCCGCCCCCGCCGCCAGGCCTGGTCGATGACCCCGAGGAGTCGGACAAAGATCTGGAGGTCGCGGATCCCCCGCCGGTGGCTGACGCCGATTCGCCCTTCGACTTTGTCCACCCCAAGAACAACGACAACCCGGGCAAGGCCGAGACTGCTGAAGTAGCGGCCGTCGGTCCCAAGGACGAGACCCGCGCCGCCGAGCGTCCCTCGCGCACAGCCAGTGACCGGCATCAGTCGCCCAAGCGTGGTTCGACCTCGACCAGCAAGCGCACCGCTGCCGCCAAGCCGAGTTCGACCCGGCGCAGCGGCACCTCCAGGCGCAAGGGCAACAAGGTCATCCTCTTCAGCCTGATCAGTTGTACCGTCATGCTGGTGATCTTCGGCTTGGTGCTGGCCAATCGCCATACCGGCCGTCCCGAGCGGGCGACCGTTACCGATTTACCGCTGACCGAGCTGAAAAACAGCGTCGATCAGGCCAAGCGCGACTCCAATGCCGCCATGGGCAGCGACGATCTCCCCACCATCGAGCGCGCCATCGCCAGCGTCCGCCGCATGCAGGACGAGTTCAAGACCTTCCAGGGCAAAGCCAAGGGCTGGAATGAGGACGCGCACAGCGAAGAGCTGCGCATCCTCGGCTACTACGACGTTATGTCGACGCTGCGCGACCTCAACAACCGCCGGGTCATCGTGGAGCAGCGCGGTCACTGATGACCGCGGCGTCTGCTGACGACCCACGTACCGTCGCCCTGCGCGCCCTGCTGGCGCTGGAGCGCGGCGTGCTGCCGCACCTCT
>JBBREK010000222.1:0-7037 GCA_038203025.1 Planctomycetota bacterium | reverse complement strand
ACGCGAACGCGGCTTCGTCGCTGACGCCGCCCACGAGCTGCGCACGCCGCTGGCCGCCGCCCGCGCCACCCTTGAGGCCGCTGCTGGCAGCGGCACGCACGATGCTGCGGTCCTCGCCGCCGCGGCGGCCGCGGCCCTGGCCGAGATCGGACGGCTGCAGCGCACCGTCGACGACCTGCTGGCCCTCGCCCGCCTCGACGCGGCGAACGTGTCCGGCGCGTCGGCGCCGGTCGACCTCACCGGTGTGATCAGGCAGCGCTGGGACCTGCTGGCGGCGCGCGCCGCCGGGCGCGGTCTGGTCGTGCGTATCGAGCTGGCCGAGGCCGAGGTGGTGGGCGACGAGGCCCGCCTCGACGGCATGATGCGCAATCTACTGGAAAATGCCGTAGCCCATGCGGATCCGGGGGAAATCGGCATAACCCTTGTGCCGGCCGCCGGCGGCTGGCGCCTGCGGGTCGACAACGCCTGCGCCGGCCTGCATGCCGATGACGCATCGCGAGTGTTCCAGCGCTTCTGGCGGGCCGACGCCGCGCGCAGCGGCGGCCACGCCGGCCTGGGCCTGGCGATTGTGCGCCGGTTGGCCGAGATCACCGGCAGCAGCGTCGAGGTGGCCATCATCCGGGGACGGTTCGTCGCCACCCTCGACGTCCCCGCGCATGCGCCGAGCATGCCGCCATGCCCGCCGATGGAGAGCCGCTCGACCGCTTCCTGACCCGCTGCCTGGGCGTGACCTGGGTGGCGTCGCGGCACGCCGTTCACGCGCGGCGGGTGGCGGTGAATGGGGTGGTGACCCAAAAGTACCATCGCAGCTTGCGGGTGGACGACCGCGTGGCGCTCGACGGCCTGGATCTCGGCGATCCGCCGGATCGCATGATCCTCGTCTGCCACAAGCCGACCGGCCTCGCCTGCAGCCACGACCAGCAAGACGCCCCGCTTGTCTACGCCATCGTCCCGGATGCCCTGCAACATCCCAACCTCAACACCGTCGGCCGCCTCGACCGCAACACCTCGGGGCTGCTCCTGCTGACCAGCGACGGCAAGTTCCTCGTCCGCGTCGCCGCGCCCGAGCGCAAGCTGCCCAAGCGCTACCGCATCGGCTACGACGGCGTCCTGGCCGCGCATGCGATCGAGCACTGCGCGCAAGGGGTTATGATCGACGGCTTCGACACGCCGTGCCGGCCGGCGGCGCTGACCCTCGACGGGCCCGGGCTGGCGACCCTGGAGATCAGCGAGGGGCGTCACCACCAGGTCAAACGGATGATTGCCGCCCTGGGCGGCAAGGTGATGACCCTGCATCGCGACCGCATCGGCGGCCTGGAGCTGCCCGGGGATCTGGCGCCGGGCTCGATGCGGGTGATAACCGCCGAGGAAATAGCCCGGCTCGGCGTGGCGATGTACTGGGAGGCGGGCAGCCCCGCCGACCCTGCTGGCTTTTCGGGCCGCGCCTGATGTCATCCCGACGATGCCGCAGGATCAATCCAGCCTTCAACGTCTGCACCGGGTCCGCCTGCCCACCGCTGGCCAGCCGGTGTTCGAGGCGCTGGCCGCCAACGTCCCCGGCCTAAGCCGCAGCCAGGCACGCAAGGCGCTGATCGCCGGCCTGGTGACGCTCGCCGGCAAGCCGCTGTCCGACCCGCGTGCCACCGTGCCGGCCGACGGCATCACCGCCGATCTCGACCTGCGCCATGGCGTGCGCAGCACCTATGTGCGTGTGCGGCACGGCTCGGTGCCCCTCGAACAGACGCTGGATCTCGGCATCCTCCACCTCGACGAGCAGCTGTGCGTGGTCGACAAGCCCAGTGGCCTGGCCTCGGTGCCGCCGCCGGCTGGGCACACCGACCGCAAAATCCACCATGTCGGTGAGGTCCTGCGCCGCCAGCTACGCAAGCAGGGGCGCGAAGCCGGCTTCATCGGCGTGGTTCACCGCCTCGATCTGGATACCAGCGGCTGCCTGGTGGTGGCGCTGACCCGCGAGTCCCAGCGCATGCTTGCGGCGCAGTTCGCTGGCACCAGCGCGGTGCGCACCTACCGCTGTGTGGTCGGCGGCAACCCGCGCTACGACGCCGACGAGATCCGTGGCAAGCAGGGGCGCGGCGATGATGGCCGGCGTGCCATGGTCGACGCGGATGAGCCCGGGGTCGAGGCGGTCACGCGCTACAAGGTGCTGCGCCGCTTCGCCCGCAACGCCGAGCTGGAGGTCGAGCTGGGCACCGGCCGCACCCACCAGGTGCGCGTCGCCTTGGCCGCGATCGGCTGCCCGGTGATGGGCGACCGGGTCTACGCCCGCGGCCATTCTGACGCCCGCGCCCCGCGGCTGATGCTGCACGCCTTCTCGCTGGAGGTCGACCACCCGCGCACCGGCGTCCGCCTGCGCGTCGAGAGCCCGCTGCCGCAGCTGTTCCGCCAGGTGGTCGAGGGCCTGGGCTAGGCATGGCGGTTGGCGTCCGGCCCTGAGATCATGCTCCACCGCCCCGACTACGCGCGCGTCCCCTGGTGGTGGCTGGGCCTCAGCCTGGTGCTGTCCTCGATCGGCATCCTCTTCGTCATCAGTGCCACCGCTGACGGTGTCGCCGAGGGACTGCTGTCGCGGGAGGCGTCCTCGCAGCTGCTGTGGTGGCTCTTCGGGGTGATCGGCTGCGCTGCCGCCATGCACATCTCACCGGTGACGTGGCGCCGCTTCGCCTTCCCCGCCGCCCTCGCCGGCTGTCTGCTGATGCTGCTGATGCTGCTGCTCGCCGGAACCTCGCTCGTGCCACGCATCAAGGGCCAGGCCAACTGGATCGTGCTCGGCAGCCTGCGGTTGCAGCCGGTCGAACTGGTCAAACTCGCCACCCTGCTGGCCTGCGCCACCCTCGCCGCTGGCCCGAACTTTGACGCCCGAAGGCTCTCACACTGTGGCTGGCTGCTGCTCGTCGCCGGCATCCCGTCCGCGATCATCGCCAAGGAGGACCTGGGCAGCGCCCTGACCATTCCGCCGATGGCGATCGGCGTCCTCCTGGTTGCCGGGCTGCGCTTGCGCCATCTCACACTTGCCGTGCTCGCCGTGCTGCTCGCCGGGGTTGCGGCCTATGCCCTGCTGCCGCATGAGGGCCCCAAGGCCTACCAGTGGCGGCGCATCGACGCCTTTCTGCATCCTGAGAACTACGCCCTGGCGGAGGCCTATCAGACCGAGCGCTCGAAGCGCTCGATCGGCAGCGGCCAGTGGACCGGCAAGGGCTGGATGGAGGGCGAGCAGAACCGTCTTGGCTGGGTGCCGGAGAAGCATACCGACCTGGTATTCGCGGTAATCGGCGAGGAGGTCGGCTTCGTCGGTTCCGGCATCTTTGTGCTGCTGATGCTGACCTGGTGCGGGGCCGGCCTGCTGGCGGCGCAACGGGCGCCCGGCTCGTGGAGCCGGTTGCTGATCAGCGGCTTCACCTGTCTGGTCGGCGGCCAGGCGGCGATCAACCTATCGGTCGCCATGGGTCTGATGCCGGTGACCGGCGTCACCCTGCCCTTTGTCAGCTATGGCGGTTCATCGATGGTGGTGTGCTGGCTTGGCCTGGGCATGTGCGCCTCGGCGGCGTCGGTGGATCGGGAAGTGTAAAATGGTTGGTTCGCGGTTCGCGGTTCGCGGTTCGCCAAGCGCTGCCAGATGCCGCTGGAGAGCCGCATGCGTCGAGATTGGCGCGTCTCATCAAGACGCTCAACGTCGTCTACCCGGTAACCGCGAACCTCCAAGCATGGCTCCCCCAGCCCAATCCCCAGATTGACCAGGGTTGACCGCTGGCGATCGCTGATACTCTTTTTCCGTCTCAACCTTTCGGGCAACCGGAAGCGTGGGCCCTTCGGCTCACGCTTTTTTCGTCTTAGGAAGCATAGCGATGCTCAATGCGGCCCTCTTTCTGCAGCGTGTCGATGCCCTCGCCAAGGAACGTGGTGTCGACAAGGCCATCATCATCGACCACATCGAGAAGGCCCTGCAACAGGCTGCGCAGAAACGGTTTGACGCCACCGGCGACCTGTCCGTGACCATCGATCGCGAGACCGGTGAGATCCGCGCCTTCGAGGATGAGAAGCCCGTCGATCTCGAAACCCTCGGCCGCATCGTCGCCAACGTCGCCAAGCAGGTCTTCGTCCAGGGACTGCGCGAGACCGAGCGCGACCGGTTGTACGACGACTTTTCGCCCCGCCTCCACACCGTCGTCTCCGGCACGGTGATGCGCGAAGAGCACGGCATGGCGATCATTTCGCTCGGCGGCCGCGCCGAGGCGATCATGCCCAAGGAGGAGCAGCTGCCCGGCGAGGTCTACCGGCCCGGCGCCGTGGTCCGCGCCTACGTGCTGAAGTGCGAGAAGAAGGGCAGCCGTCTGCGCATCGTCCTGTCGCGTACCCACGCCAACTTCGTCCGCGAGCTGTTCCGCGCCGAGATCCCCGAGATCGCCGACGGCCTGATCGAAGTGAAGGGCATCGTCCGCGAGCCCGGCCGTCGCACCAAGATCGCGGTCGCCTCCAACGATCCGCGCATCGATCCGGTCGGCTCGTGCGTCGGCATGCGCGGCAGTCGCATCAGCAAGGTCACCGACGAGCTCGGTGGCGAGAAGATCGACATCATCCCGTGGGCCGAGGACTCGGCGCAGTACATCGAGAACTCGCTCAAGCCGGCGCGCATCCTGCGCATCAGCTACGACCACTTCCGCGACCGCGCTCGCGTCGTCGTCAGCCAGGACCAGCTGCCGCTGGCGATCGGCAAGGCCGGTCAGAACGTCCGCCTGTCGGCGCGCTTGACCCGCTACAAGATCGACGTGATGAGCGAGGAGTCGCAGAAGGAGAAGCGGCAGAAGGGCAGCGAGGAGCTGCAGCTGCTCATCGACGCCAAGCTGCTCGACGACTTCCTGCGCGAGACCTTCCTCGACAACCATCTCGACGCCCTTTCGGTGCTGGCATCGCAGACCCCCGAGCGCCTGGTCGAAGGCCTCCAGGGGGCCCCGGTCGACGCCGATCTGGCCACCCAGCTCATCGCCAAGGCCGAGGAGCTGCTCACCCCCGAGCAGCGCGCCGACAAGGACAAGCTGCTCGAGCAGCGTGCCGAGGCCGAGCGTCGGGCTCAGGAAGAAGAGGCGCGCGCCATCGCCGCCGCCGCCGTCATGGCCGCCCATCCCGCCGCGGAGCCGGCCGCCGGTTGACCTGCTCGGGCGGGGATTCCCCCGCTTGAGCGCCGCCGTAACCCCGCCAACGTGTTTGCCCCTACGGAAACTGCATGAAGCTCGCCGAGCTGGCCAAGACCCACAACCTCGCCCTCGACCTCTTGGTCGAGGTCGTCGAGGTCGACCTGAAGATCAAGCTTCCCAAGGGGGCCGACTCGGTGCTCAGGGACGCCGAGGTCGCGCGTATCCTCGCCTGCGATGGCCTTGAAATGGCGGACGGCAAGCCGTTCATGCCGATCATCGCCAAGGCCTTCGAGGAGAAGCACCAGAAGAAGCTGCAGGCCAAGAAGGGCCTGGAGACGCGCAAGAAGAAGGCCGAGGAAGAGGCAGCCAAGGCCAAGGCCGACGATGAGCTCCGTCTCGTCGATGAGCGCAAGAAGCACGCTGAGGAGCTGGCCCGGCGCCAGGCCGACGATGATGCCAAGCGCATTGCCGACGAAGCTGCCGAGCGCCGCCGCCTCGAAGAGGATGAGCGCGTCCGCGCTGATCTCGACGCCCAGCGCATCGCCGCCGAGGGAGAACTGCGCCGGCGCGAGGCCGAGGCGCGCAGCATAGCCGAACAGTTGGCGGCTATAAAGCAGGGCAACGCCGTGGCTCGTGCCGCCGAGGCTGAGGCCCAGGCCCAGGCCCAGGCCCAGGCCCAGGCCCAGGCCCAGGCCCAGACGGTCCCAGCCCCTGCCGCCACGCCGCCCGCCGCTGCCGATCCGGCGCCGGTCGTCGAGACCGCGTCCCCGTCCGCCGTTTCCGAGCCAGCCGCTGAAGCCCAGCCGACGCCGGCTCCGCCGCGTACGGCCGCTCTGGCGCCCAAGCCTCCGGCCAAGCCGGTGGCGCCTCAGCCGGTGCTCAAGAACGTGGCCGGTGTCGGGTCGAAGCTGGCCAGCATGGCCAAGCAGACGCACGAGAAGGGTGACCACTCGAGCAAGATAGCGTTGAAGCCGCCCGCTCCGCCCGCTGCCGTACCTGGTGCCCCCGCGGCCAGCGATCAGCCGCTGTCGGCCGAGGACCGTCGTCGCCTCATCCAGGCCAACATCCAGCGCAACATGGAGATGGCCAAGAAGGTCGCCGAGGCCAAGGCTGCTGCCAAGCGTCCAGGTTTCCGTACCATCGACCGCACCAAGACCCCGGGTGGTCCCGGCGCTCCGCGTGGACCTGGCGGCCCCGGCCGCGGCCCGGGCGGCCCCGGTCGCGGCCCCGGCGGTCCCAACCGCGCCCCCGCCCGTGGTGGCCGTGCCGCCCCTGGCAAGGCCTCTCCTGGCGAGGAACTGGTCGAGCAGGAAGGCCACCTCACCCGCCGCCGCCTGCGCTCGTCGCTCGACGAGGACATCTCGGGCGTCACCGAGTTCACCATCGCCGTGCCGTGCACGGTGCGCGAGTTCTCCGAGGCTGCCGGCGTCAAGGTCAGCATCATCATCGCCAAGCTGTTCATGGCCGGCGTCATGGCCAACATCAACTCGGTGCTCGGCAAGTCCGAGGTCGAGCTGCTGGCGCAGGAATTCAAGAAGACCGCGACGATCACCGAGGCCAAGGACAAGGACGAGGAGATCGAAGCCGAGACCCAGACGATCACCGCCGACAAGGAGGAGGACCTCGCGCCCCGTCCACCGGTCGTGGTCATCATGGGCCACGTCGACCACGGCAAGACCAGCCTGCTCGACGCCATCCGCAAGTCGGAGATCGCGGCCGGCGAGGCCGGCGGCATCACCCAGCACATCGGTGCCTACACCGTCACTGCACCCAATGGTATGGAGGTGACGTTCATCGACACCCCCGGCCACCAGGCCTTCACCGAGATGCGCGCCCGCGGCGCCCAGGTCACCGACATGGTGGTCCTGGTCGTGGCGGCCGACGACG
>JBBREK010000221.1:0-7058 GCA_038203025.1 Planctomycetota bacterium | reverse complement strand
CCATGACCACGGACTACGAAGCGGTGATCGGCCTGGAGGTCCACTGCCAGCTCAAGACGGCGACCAAGATGTTCAGCGGCGCCGGCAACAGCTTCGGCGAGGCGCCGAACACCATGGTCGATCCGACCGTGCTCGGCTTGCCTGGCGCCCTGCCGGTGATCAACGCCGTCGCCGTCGAACTGGCGGTGCGCGCCGCGCTGGCCCTCGGCTGCGCGGTGCAGGAGCACTCGAAGTTCGACCGGAAACACTACTTCTATCCTGATCTGCCCAAGGGCTACCAGATCAGCCAGTACGACGAGCCGTACTGCCTGGGTGGCAGCGTGCGAGCCGAGCTGGCCGACGGCAGCCATCGCAACATCGGTTTGATCCGCATCCACATGGAGGAGGATGCCGGCAAGCTGGTGCACCAGGAGCGCGGACCGTTCTCCGAGGTCGATCTCAATCGTGCTGGCGTGCCGCTGATCGAGATCGTCTCGTTGCCCGAGCTGCACAGTCCGGCCGAGGCCTTCGCCTTCCTCACCGAACTGCGCCGCACCCTGCGCTGGGTCGGCGTCTCCGACTGCGAGATGCAGGAAGGCACGCTGCGCTGCGACGCCAACGTCAGCGTGCGGCCGGTCGGCCAGAAGAAGATCGGCACCAGGGTCGAGATCAAGAAACTCATCTCATTACGCAACGTCGAGGCGGCGATCACTTACGAGATCGCCCGACAGACCGGCCTGTGCAAGGCTGGTCGCACCGCCGAAATCGTGCAGACCACGGCGCTGTGGGATCCCGACGCCAAGTGCACGCGGATCATGCGCAGCAAGGAAGACGCGGCCGATTACCGCTATTTCCCCGACCCCGACCTGCCGCCGCTGCACCTGCCGATCGCGCGCGTCGATGGCATCCGCTCGACCATGCCCGAGCTGCCACGGGCCCGGCAGGAGCGCTTTGTCGCCCAGTTCGGCCTCGAGCCGGCCGCCGCCGTCGAGTTGACCATGGAGCGCACCACCGCCGACTACGTCGAGGCGCTGATCGGCCTCGGCGCCAAGTCGCGCCTGGCCGCCAACTGGACGCGCGAGGAGGCCATCCGTCTGGCCAACGAAAGCGGCCGACCGTTGGCCGAGGTCGCGCCGCTGGCGACTATGGCGGCGGTGATCGGTCTGGTCGATGCTGGCAAAGTCGCCCGCGTCGTTGCCAAGGGCGAGTTCCCTGCGTTGCTGGCCTCGGGCGAAGCGCCGGAGGCCTACTTCACCAGTCGCGGCATGATCCAGGTGCAGGACGCCGGCGCCCTGGCCGGCTGGGTTGCCCAGGTCATCGCCGCCGAGCCCAAGGCCGTCACTGACATCAAGGCCGGCAACGACAAGGCGATCGGCCGCCTGGTCGGTGCGACCATGAAGCTGTCCGGTGGCAAGGCCGAGCCGAACGCAGTGAAAGCCGAGATCCTGAAACAGCTGGCTTGAGGAGCGCCGGCTTTAGCCGGCACGGCGGGCGGACTTCAGTCCGCCCATTGACCCGCGGCAGGCTGAAGCCTGCCGACCGTGCCGACCGTGCCGACCGTGCCGACCGTGCCGACCGTGCCGGCTAAAGCCGGCGCTACACCGTCGCCAGGATGGCGTCCCACCAACGCTGCTCGTGCTTCTCCGCCGTCGGTATGGCGACCAGGTGCACGGCGCCGCTGCCGCGTGGCTGCCAGGCGATCGGGAAGCCGGGGTCGCTCCAGCCGGTGAACGCGATCGATACCGGCACGGCCAGGGCCGCCGCCAGGTGGTGGCCGACCGAGTCGTAGGACACAGCGTGGCCGCAGGCTGACAGGGCGGCGGCCCAGCCGCCGATCGAGCCGTGGAAGCGGAGGATCTCGGCGGCGGCCAGCTCGTCGCGCGCCAGCGCCGCGACGCCGCGTCCGAGGCCCGTGCCGCTGTCGTCGAGATCGGTGACGCGCCAGCCGAGGGCATCGACCAGTTCGTCGCTGTTGCGCAGCTCGGCCTCGCCGAAGCCGCGGTCGAGCAGCACGCGCCAGCCCTTGGCGCGCAGTCCGCGCAACAGGTACATTTCGCCGTCGCGCGGCAGGGCCTTGGCTGGGTTGCCACCGTGGTCGAGCTTCACCGCGCAGATGGGCGCAGTGCCGAAAGCGGCGCGGAAGCGGGCGGCCAGCGCCGCACGCTCGGCATCGAAGGCCAGGCGCGGCAGGCACGGGGCGCCGCCGAGCAGCCGTCCACACCAGTCGTCGAGCTGATCGGCCAGGCTGTGCGGTGCGCTGCCTTCGGGACAGACATTCTCCCACAGGCGATAGCGCTCGGCCGCGATCACCGGCAGCAGGCCGAGTTGGTCGAGGCGCGAGTCCGGCGCCACCACCAGTCCGGGCGCCTCGTCGGCGACGGCATCGGCCAGCAGCAGCCAGCTGGCCAGGCGGTCGCGCAGCGGACCGCGCCGGGCGTAGGCCAGCGGCCGGACGTGCACCCGCTCCATCCCGCCGATCAGCCCGGCGAGCTTGGCGTCACCCAGCACCACCAGCTCGGCCTGGGGGAAGCGCTGCCGCAGGCGCTGCAGCAGCACCGTGGTCAGCAGGACGTCGGCGCCGATGGTGACGCGCGAGGGGACGACCACCTTGTTGACGCCACCGGGCAGGGGGTAGGTACCGGCGCGCACGCGGGCGTGATGTGCCAGCAGTGACGCCTCGTCGGCGATACCGAAGCCGGCCAGCCGTTGCGCCAGCGCCGGGACCCGGGCGCAGATCCGCCAGGTGATGCGGCCGAACAGGCGATGGTAGAGCCAGCGGCCGGCCGGCGTGAAGCCATCGTTCAGCGGCTCGACCAGGCCGCCAAACAGGGCGCCCAGGCCCTCGCCGCGTACCGCCTCGTCGTCACTGTCGGCGGCATCGGCCAAAGCGTCGGCATGCGCCAGCAGCTCGCCGGCGGCGGCGGGGAAGGCGGCCTGCGTTGCGGCGAGGGTGCGGGTTCCAAGCCAGGCGGTGATGGCGTCGGCGTGGGTGCGGGCAGGCATTCCGGCACGTTGCAGCACCGGGCCGCTACGGCAACGTCCTGGCATGGCCTTCCTCTCCCGTTTCCGCCGGCTCCTGCGCCGTGGTCCGCAGGCCGACGCCAGTCTGGGTGAGGGCGCCATCATCATGTCGGTCGACTACCAGCGGCGCGGCAGCAACTTCGACCTTGGCGGCAAGCGCTACGGCATTGACCGGGCTTTCATTACCGTCGAGGACGCCCAGTTGCCCTACCAGCGGGTGCGCGCCCTGCGCATCAACAAGAGCCACGTCAGTGGCCTGCTCGGCCGCTTCTCGCTGCCGGGCCTGGTGCTGATCGCCCTCGGGCTGATGCCAGCCAAGCGCATGCAGAGCATCATGCGCGCCGAGATCGTCGCTGACGACGGGGTCGCGCACGCCGTCTCCAGCATGTCGGCGCGCGGCTTCGGCAAGATGCCGGTCAACCAGCTGGATGCCTTCCGCTGGTTCCTCGCCTGCCTGGTCAACCGCCTGCCCAAGGACTGCGAGCTGAGCGTCGGCAGCTACGGCGGCTTTGTCAGCGGGCTGCTCCTGCTGGTGGCGACCCTGCCGCTCGGCCTGCTCGGGGCCAACGCGTTGATGGAAGAACAGTGGTGGCTGGGCGGTTCGCTGGTCGGCACCGCGGTCGGCTGCGCCTGGGTCGGCGTGTTGATGGTCGGCAACGGCCGGCGACGGCGGGTCGATGCGGCCGGATTGCTCACCTACGTCGGCAAGGACTAACCGTTCAGACCATCATCGCCCGCAGCTTCCTGTGACTGTCTTCCAGCCCGCCATCCGGCCATGGTGGAACCCCCCTAGATCGCGCACCAAGAGAAAACCCCGGCGCTTGGGCCGGGGTTTTCTCTTGGTGCGCGATCTAGGACTCGAACCTAGGACCCAGGGATTAAGAATCCCTTGCTCTACCAACTGAGCTAATCGCGCATCATTGTGAGGGCCGGGTTTGTATGCCGGAATCAGGCTCCGTCAATGGCCTGGGCTTGCCCCAGCGCGCAGCCGGGCAGGATCCCCGGCAATGACCACGCCGCGCCGCATCTTCCGCATCTACCACGCCTTGGGACAAGACGCCGAGACCGTCCGGGACTTCCAGCAGGCCCGCGGCGAGAAGGTCAGCGGCACGGTCAACCTGCTCATCGCCAAGGACGCCGGCAAGCTGGTCGCCAAGTGGGGTGAAGAGATGGCCGAGCTGTGCGGGGTGCTCGACGGCTCGCACGGCGACCCGTACATCATGGAGTCGACCCAGACCTTCTATTGGGGTTCGATCTACGCCATCGTCCAGGGCTTCGACTGGGAGGCACTCGGTTTCGACAAGGTGCGCCGCGAGGCCGGCACCTGCGGCATCGCCACCGTGCCCGAGCTGCGCGCCGGGGTCGAGCGCCTGGTGGGGCTCGGCACCGCTGCCAAACCGAGCAAGCTGTTCCTGCTGTGGAACTGCGCCGACTGGATCTACCGCCGCCAGACCCCAGCCGCGGATCAGCGCTCGCTGGAGGAGCTGATGGCCTACGACCTGCACGAGATGTCGGGCCGCGACTACCTCAAGCCGATCATCGCCCGGATTGTCGACTGATGGTTGATCTGCTGGTCATCGCCCCGCATCCGGACGACGCCGAGATCCACGCCGGCGGCCTGATCGCGGCGCATGTCCGCCAGGGTCGCAGCGTCGCCATCGTTGACGCCACCGCCGGCGAGCTGGGCAGCCGTGGCACGCCGGCGACGCGCGCCGCCGAGGCTGTCGCCGCCGCCGCCGATCTCGGTGTGACGCGCGAGAACCTCGGCCTGCCGGATGGCGGTCTGATCGCGGGCGACCTCGGCCAGCGGGCGGCGATCGTCGGCGCGATCCGTCGGCACCGGCCGCGCACGGTCGTCACGCTGTCGGGGCACGCGCGGCATCCCGATCACCTCGCCCTGGCCGATCTGGTGCGGGCGGCGATCAAGGCGGCGGCCCTGCATAAGCTGGGCGACGGCGCCGCGGTTCCCGAGGTCCGCCTGTGGTTCGTCGAAGCCGAACTGCCCGGCACCGCCACTCTGCTGGTGCCGCTGACCGCCGCGGACTGGGAGCGCAAGATGCGCGCCGTCGGCCGCTACGGCAGCCAGCTGCTCGGATCGAGCGGTCCCGAGACCACGATCAGCCGTCCCGGCTTCGCTGCCTGGATCGAGGCGCGCGGTCGCACCTGGGGCTGGCAGGCGGGCGCCGACTACGCCGAGGCGCTGAGCGGTCCGGAAGCGGCGCGAACGGCGGATCTGTGCGTCCTTTGATCCCGCCCGAGATCCGGCTGCTGCCGGATCTGATCGCCAACCAGATCGCCGCTGGCGAGGTCATCGAGCGACCCGCCGCGGTGGTCAAGGAACTGGTCGAGAACAGCCTCGACGCCGGCGCCATGCGAGTGACGGTGCGCATCGAGGATGGCGGCCGCCGGCTGGTCGAGGTGATCGACGATGGTCACGGCATGCGCCCGGACCAGCTGCGCACGGCGCTCGGTCGGCATGCCACCTCGAAGATCGCCGTCGCCGAGGATCTCTTCCGCGTCGGTACGCTCGGCTTCCGTGGTGAGGCCCTGCCCTCGATCGCCTCGGTCAGCGAATTCGAAATGGCCAGCCGCACGCATGCTGCGGACGGCGGCCACCGCTTCGCCTGGGCCGGCGCCGAGGAGCGCGCCGGCGGTCCGTGCGCGATGGCGCCCGGCACCCGGGTCAGCGTGCGCAATCTGTTTTGGAACGTGCCGGCGCGGCTGAAATTCCTCAAGAGCGAGGCGAGCGAGACCGGGCACATCGCCGAGCAGGTGACGCGCTTCGCCCTGTCGCATCCGCATGTCGCCTTCCGCCTGGAGGCAGACGGACGCACCGACCTCGACCTGCCGCCGCAGGAGGAGCTGGATGGCCGCGTCCGCGCGCTGTTCGGCGCCGAGCTGGCCGGCGACCTGTGCGCCGTCGCCGCAGGCAATCCCGGCCTGGAGATCACCGGCTTCGCCGCCCATCCGCGCCACGCCAAGCCGACCAGCAAGCGCCAATACGTCTTCTGCAACGGTCGCTTCGTGCGCGACAAGCTGCTGCTGGCGGCGGTGCGTGACGGCTTCAAGGGCTTCCTCGAGCCGCGCCTGCACGGCACCGTCTTCCTGCACCTCGACGTCGATCCGGCAGCGGTCGACGTCAACGTCCATCCGACCAAGCACGAGGTGCGCTTCCGCCGCGACGGCGAGGTCTTTGCCCTGGTCAGCAAGGCGATCCAGGCGGCCGTTGCCGAGCACCAGGGTGGTTTCCAGCTGCTCACTGCCGCCGACCGCGCCCAGCTGCCCCCGGTCTCGCCGATCCTCTCGCGCACGGTGGTCAAGCCGGCGGTTCCAGCTCCACCGATGGTGGTGGTGCAGGAGCGCTTCGTCCCCCAACCCGAGCCCACGCCTGGTCCGGTCAGTGCGCCGTTACCCCGTGCCGCCCAGCCAGCGACGTCGTACACTGCGCCTACGCTACGACCGGACGTTCTCCCCTCGACCGTGCGGCGGTTCTGGCAGATCAACGACATGTTCCTGCTCATAGAGACCGAGCAGGGCATCCGTCTGATCGATCAGCACGCCCTGCATGAGAAGGCGTTGTGGCAGGCGCTGGATCCCGCGGTTGGCGATCTCGCCGGCTCTGGCGTGCAGCAGCTGGCGGTGCCGATCGTGGTGCAGTTGACCGCGGTCGAGCTTGGCGCGGTCACGCCGCTGCTGCCGGAGCTCGCCAGGCACGGCATCGAGGCGGAACGCTTCGGTCCCTCGTCGGTGGCGATCCGCGCCCATCCCGCGGCGCTGGCGCGCTGCAACTGGGCACGCTTCCTCGCCGACCTCGCTGGTGACGGCGCGGTCGCGGTCGACCGGTTGAGTGAACGTATCCGCCACAGCGCTGCCTGCCATGCTGCGGTGAAGGCCGGCCAGCGGCTGGATCCGTCGCAGCAGCGTGAACTGGTGCGCATGCTGTTCACCCTGGAGGGGCTGGAACACTGCCCACACGGACGGCCGACGACGCTGGATCTCAGCTGGCCGGAACTGGCCAAGCGCTTCCAGCGGTAGGTAGGTGGCGCTGGCGACGGGTC
>JBBREK010000220.1:0-7101 GCA_038203025.1 Planctomycetota bacterium | reverse complement strand
TGGACCTCCAGGCCGATCACCGCTTCGTAGTCCGTGGTCATGGGCGGGGAGGGTATGGGCCCGGTCAGCGACTCCAGCCCAGGTGCTTGGCCAGCTCAGCAGTCCAAGCCGCATCGACCCGACGGTTGTCTTCGGCCTCCTGCGGGGCGGAGAAATGCCCGGCGGTCACCGCCTCGATGCGCGCCCCGGGTAGGGCGTTGGCCACCGCCCACTGCCCGGGCGGGGGCACCGCCGGATCGAACAGGGCCGGCACCGCCATGGATGGCACGCGCACCAGGGTGGCGGCGACGGCGGCGTCGTAAAATCGCAGCACCTCGACCACCTCGGGATGAGTCTGGTGGTGCAACCGTACCGCCTCGCCGCTGCCGTTGCAACGACAGCGCAGGCGCCAGGGATGATGGCCGAAGGTCGGCACATCGAGGCGCAGGCAGCGCCAGGCCGGTTCCCATGGCGCCGCCAGGGCGCCGAGTCCGCCGCCGAAGGAACCACCGGCATACGCCTGCCGCCCGACCACCTCGGGGCACAGTTCGGCCAGGGCGCGGGTCGCCGACCACAGCGCCGCGACGCAGGCGCGCAGCAGGTAGGTCTCCTTGCTGGCGATGCCGTGCACGACATGTCGTCCAGCATCGTTGGGCAGGTCGGCGTGGGCCGAGCGGTGGAAGCCAGGCATGCACGGGAACAGACAGGCGACGGGATGCTGCGGCGTCTCCGCACCCTCGCGTCCGCCGTAGCCATGGCCGACCACCACACCGCCCCGGCACTCGCCCTCCGGCTCCACCAACCAGCCGCCGACGCGATGGCCGCCGAAGCTGTCGAAGGCGACGGTCGAGAGGCGCCAGCCGGACTTGGGCGACGGCAGCGCCTGCCGTTCGAGGCGCAGCGACACGGCATCGGCTTCACTGCGCGTCTGCCGCCAGAATTCCTCGAAGCCGTCGACCTTGGGTGGCGGCGCGATGGCGCGCAGGGCCGCCTCGTCGCAGCCATAGGTCGGGTCGAAGGGCAGGCCGTGTACAAGCATCCGCCCAGCGTCGGAAACGACGCTGGGCGGCAAGTCTCTCCAGCACCGCGGGCTTTTCAGCCCGCGTCGGCCTTACTTGTACAAAGCACCATAGGCGGCGCAGGCGCGGTAGTCGGCGCCCTGGGCGTCGCCGGCGCCGAACAGGCCCCAGCTTGCCGGGCGGAAGATCTCGCCCTTTAAATTATGCATCGCCACCGGGATGCGCAGCAGGCTGGCCAGGGCGGCGAAGTCGGCGCCGACGTGGCCGTAGGTCAGGGCGCAGTGGTTGGCGCTCCAGCCGGCCATGATGCCGTAGACCGTGCTGGTAGGACCCGACGCGGTCAGGCGCGGGGCGAACCAAGTGGTCGGCCAGGTTGAGTTGGTGCGGTTGTCGAGCACACCGTGGACCTTGCTCGGCAGCTCGACGGTCCAGCCCTCGATCACCTGGATGATCGGGCCGAGGCCGTCGACCAGGCTGACGCGGGTCATGGTCACCGGGATGCCGCCGAGGGTCTTGTAGCAGGTCGAGTAGCCGCCGCCGCGGAAGTACTCATCGACGCTCGGGCACCAGGTGACCGACTTCATCGTCGCAGCGATGTCCTTGTCGGTGATGTTCCAGTGGTGCTTGAAGGCCGGCTTGCCCTTCTCGGTCATGGCGCCGATGCCGTCGAGGGCGGCGGGGCCGGAGTTGATCAGGTGGATGATGCCATCCTTGGCGGCGCCAGCGAGCTTGTGACCGGTGACGCGCTTCACCGCGGTGGGCGACCAATAGGTGCGCACGTCGGCGAAGATCTGCGCCGTGTTGGTGAGCAGCCGGCCGAACAGCATCGCCACAGCGTTGAGACTGTCGTTCTCGGTGGCGACGACGTACGGGCTGCGCGGGCCATTCCAGTCGAACGAGGTGTTGAGCATGGCCTCGGCGAAGTCGCCGTTGGGCAGGTGGTCGGTCCACGCGCGCTGGCCCTGGAAGCCGCCGGCGATGGCGTCGTGGCCAAGCGCCTCTTCGCCGAAGCCGAGTTCGGCCAGGCGCGGGTTGCCGACCATCAGGTCGCGGATGATCTGGGTCATCTGCACGCAGATCTTCCACTCCTTGGCTCGCTGCTCCTGGCTGTGCTGGCGCTTCGGCGGGTTGACGTCCTTGCCTGGCAGGCAGTGCTTCTCGACCCAGGCGAGAGCCTTCGTCGTCTCCGCGCCGTCGAAGACGCCGCGCTCGATGCGGCGCAGGACCTCGACCATGTCGACGCTCTCGACGCGCATGCCGAGGAACTTCTGGAAGAAGTCGTGGTTGAGGATCGAACCGGCGATGCCCATCGAGGTGCCGCCGACCGACAGGTAGCTGCGGCCCTTCATCTGCGCCACCACCAGGCCGGCGCGGACGAAGGTCAGCAGCTTGGTCTCGACGTCGGCGGGGATGGCCTTGTCGCCGGCATCCTGCACATCCTGGCCGTAGATGCCGAAGGCCGGCACGCCCTTCTGGGCGTGGGCCGCCAGCACCGCCGCGAGATACACCGCGCCCGGGCGCTCGGTGCCGTTGAAGCCCCACACCGCCTTGGGCATGGTCGGATCGAGGTCCATCGTCTCCGAGCCGTAGCACCAGCACGGGGTGACGGTCAGCGAGACGCCCACGCCCTCGGCTGCGAACTTCTTGGCGCAGGCAGCGGCTTCAGCGGCGCCACCGATGCAGGTATCGGCGATGACGCAGCGCACCGGGCTGCCGTCAGGATAGCACAGCTTGGACGAGATCAGCTCGGCGGCGAGCTGCGCCATGCCAAGCACTTGGCCTTCCAGCGACTCGCGCACGCCGTCGCGACGGCCGTCGATGGTCGGACGGATGCCGACGGCGGGGAACGGGCGCAGCGGATTGGTCGCGTCGCAGGACGCGCCCTTGATCGTGGCAATGGCCTTGGTGGGGGCGGAGGACTTGGCGAACATGGCGGACTCCCGGAGGTTGGCCCAGGCTAGGCCGCACGACGGCGACGGGAATCCCCGCCCTCGTCCTTGACTTGCCTTTTTTCGTCTTCTCAATGCTGGTCAGATGATCGCAGATCCTCCGTATTTCAGCACCAAGGTCATCTCTACCCGCCGATTCTGGATCCCGCATGGCGAGCTGGATCCGCGGCTGGGCGTGCTCAGCGGCGGCTTCGAGCACGTCGCCTCCGACTACCGCATCGAGCGTCGCGGCTTCCCCCAGCCGCTCATTGAGATGGTCGCCGGCGGGGAAGGCGAACTCAGTCTGGACGGACACGAACACCGCCTCGTCCCGGGCATGCTCTTCGCCTACGGCCCAGGCATTCCGGTGCGCCTGGTCACCGACCCGCGTGCCGTGCTGCGCAAATACTTCCTTACCATCAACGGTCGTGAGGCCAGCGCCCTGCTCGCCGCAGCGCATCTGGCGCCAGGAGCCGTTGCGGTGGTCGCCGATCCGCTGCCGATCATCGACATCCTCGAACAGGCAATCCGCTGGGGGCAGAGCAACGCCGCCAACCGCAGCCGGGCCTGTGCCACGGTGGTCGAATACCTCGCCCTGCGGCTGGCCCGCGAAGCCCTGCCGGCCGACGACGGCGACTCGGGCGCGCTGGTGACCTTCCGCCGCTGCCGCCAACTGGTCGAAGAGCGTTTCCGCGAGGTCCGTACCCAGGCTGGCGTCGCAGCGCTGTGCGGCGTCGAGCCCAGCTACCTGTGCCGACTCTATCGCCGCTTCGCCCTGGAGAGCCCCTACCAGCACCTGCGCCGGCTGCGCCTGCACCACGCCCTGGCCCGCCTGCAGGCCGGCGCCAGTGTCGGGGCGGTCGCCGACGAGGCCGGCTTCAGCGATCCGGCTCACTTCTCGCGCGCCTTCGCCCAGGTCTTCGGGTTGCCGCCGAGCCGGGTGAAGCTGTGATACATCCACGACCGGGAACCTGAAACCCATGCCACTCGCACGTATCCTCGCCATCGGCGATGAACTGATCCTCGGCCGCACGGTTGACGCGAACAGCTCGTTGATCGCGCAACGCCTGTCCGACGCCGGCCTGACCGTCGACTACGCGCGCACGGTCGGCGACGGCGAGGACGCCATCGTGCAGGCCCTGCGTACCGCCTGCCGCGGGGCCGCCCTGGTGGTGTGCACCGGCGGGTTGGGACCGACCGAGGACGACCGCACCCGCCACGCCCTGGCGCGCTGCATGCGCTCGCAGCTGCGCGAACGCCCCGCCGCCTGGCGCCACGTCGTGCGCTGCTATACCCAGTTTCGCCCCGGCAAGCCGGTCCCAGCGGTGAACCGCCGTCAGGCGCTGTTCCCCGAAGCGGCCGACATGCTGCGCAACGATCGCGGCACCGCCCCTGGCCTGCTCGGACTGGTCAGCGGCTGCCCGGTCGCCTGTTTGCCTGGCGTGCCGCACGAGATGGCGGCGATGCTGAGCACGGTGCTCGCACGTCTGCCGCGCCTGGTGCCCGGCCTGCGCACCCCGACCTTCGGTGAACTGTGGTTCGCCGGCCTTGGCGAGTCGGCAGCGCAAGAACTGATCCCCGGCCTGCTCAGCGAACGCGATCCCCTGGTCGGCATCACGGTCAACGAACTCGGCCACACCACCCTGCGCGCCGTCGGCACGCCTACCCAGGTGCGCATGCGCCTCCGGCAGCTGCGAACCGCGTTGAAGCCGTGGCTGCTGCCCAGGCCCGGCCTGGCCGCCAGCCTGCTGCACGAACTGGCCGCCGCCCGCGGCAGCATCGCCTGCGCCGAAAGCTGCACCGCCGGCCATGCCGCGGCGCAACTCCTCGCCGTGCCCGGCACGTCAGCGATACTGCGCGAGTCGTTGATCGCCTATCATGCTCAGGTGAAGACCGAGCGTCTCGGCGTGCCCGCACGGCTCATCGCACGTCATGGCGTGGTCAGCGAGGCCGTCGTCCGTGCCATGGCCGAGGGCATGCGGCGCCGCTCCAGATCGACCATCGCCATCGCCACCACCGGTCTCGCCGGTCCGGACGGCGGCACGGCGGAGATGCCGGTCGGCACGGTGTGGGTTGCCGCCGCCACCGCCGCGACCACCACCGCCCGCCTGGTCCGCATCAAAGGCACCCGCGAACGCGTGCAGAAGCGGGCCGCCGCCGAGGCCCTACTGCAGGCCTGGACCACCTGGCGGCAGCTTCTCTAAAAGGACCACGGGCTTCAGCCCGCGTCGGGCAGATCAACCCACCTATCGTTTCCGGCACACATCCCCCCTGGCAACGCCAATCGCACAAGTAGGATTGCGGAAGCGCTTCCACACCCGCGCCCCGGAGTCCCCTACATGGCCCTTACCGCAGCCCGCAACGTCGGCGTCCAGAGCTGGTCCTTCCGTCACTTCAAGCCCATCGCCGACCTGCTCGCGCAGGTCAAGGCGACCGGCGCCAGCAGCATCGAGCTGTGCGGGGCCCACGCCAACTTCGACGATCCGACGCAGCACCAGGCCGCCATCGACGCCTGCAAGACGGCCGGCGTCGAGATACTCTCGATCGGCGTGCAGGGCTTCAGCGGCGATCACAAGAAGGAGAAGAACTGGTTCGACTTCGCCAAGAAGGCCGGCGCCAAGTACATCAGCGCGCACTTCAACGTCGCCAACTTCCGCGAAGGAACCGCCGTCGCCCGCGCCATGTCCGAGGTCTACGGCATCAAGATCGCGATCCACTGCCACGGCGGCTATATGTTCAACGGCTCGGCCGATGAGATCAGCCATCTGATCGAACTGGGACAGGGCAACATCGGCATCAACATCGACACCGCCTGGTGCATCCAGTCGGGCAACGACCCGGTCGAGTGGGCCAAGAAGTTCAAGGGCAGCGTCTTCGGCACCCACTACAAAGACTTCGTCTTCACCCCCAAGGGCAAGTACAGCGAATGCCTGATCGGCGACGGTGCCCTCGACCTACCGACCTACGTCAAGACCTTGGACGACAGTGGCTTCGCCGGATTCTCTGTGATCGAATACGAGGCCGAGGTCGAGAACCCGGGTCCGACGATCAAGAAGGCGATCGAGCGCATTCGCGGGCTTTCTGCATAAGGGGCTGCGCCCCTTCGGCCTTCGGCCTACCCCCCGGCTTTGTCGTGGCTCGGTTCCGTCGCAGGCTCCGGAACCGTGGCGGCATCGGCTGCGCCGATTGTATGCCGCCACCGCCACTCGGCGCCCGAGCTTTTTGCATAAGGGGCTGCGCCCCTTCGGCCTTCGGCCTACCCCCGGGGCTTTGTCGTGGCTCGGTTCCGTCGCAGGCTCCGGAACCGTGGCGGCATCGGCTGCGCCGATTGTATGCCGCCACCGCCACTCGGCGCCCGTTCCATCGCCTTTACCCAGCGCCGAGCTGGGCCAACTCGCTCGGCGCATCGTACAGAGCGTCAAAGCCAATCATCCGTGCACGAGGGGTCGTGCCCCAGGTGACGCCGATGGCGGTCATGCCGGCGGCACGCGCAGTCTCCAGATCGACGGCACTGTCGCCGATGTAGGCGCAGTCAGCCGGGTCGACGCCGCAGGCCGCCGCGGCCATCCACGGTCCGCGCGCATCAGGCTTGGCCGCCGGCAGATCGCCGTCGCCAAGCACGGCGCGCATCCGCAACAGCAGGCCGCAGCGCCCCAGGGTCGCCCGCACCATGCTGCCGAGGTTGTTGGTGACCACGGCCTGCGGAACGGCGAGACCTTCCACCAGCTCGGCCATGCCTGGGAACGGGTGCGCCGTCTGGGGAAACAGTTCGGCGGCGTGCCGATAGAACGCGTCGTTGAGCGTCTGCGCCAGCGCGGCATCAGCCTCGATGCCGGCGTGCCAGGCCATGCGCGGGACAGTCGGCCGGAGCATGCCAGTCTTGACCTGCTCCAGCGTCGCCGCCGCGAAACCGTGCTCAGCCAGCGCCGCATTGGTCGCCGCCTGCACCGCGACCGGGGAGTCGACGAGCGTTCCGTCGAAATCCCACACGACGGCCCGGACGGGCCGTCGTGGAGTTTCGGGTTTCGGGTTTCGGGTTTCGGGATCCGAGATAATCACGCTGTGCGTCCTAACTCGGATGCGAGGCCCGAAACCCGAAACCCTAGGATCAGTGCGCAGCACTGATCCGACGCCCCATCGGCTGGCCGATGCCCTTGAGCAACTGGTCGAACCAC
>JBBREK010000219.1:0-7135 GCA_038203025.1 Planctomycetota bacterium | reverse complement strand
ATCCTGCCGCCGTGGAAGCCCTGCGAAGCCGGCAAGGGTCCGACGGATTTCCAAGGCGTGCCGCTAGGCGCCGACACCGGCCTGCGCGCCGGCGCCATACGCGAAGCCCTGCGCGCCGCCCTGCAACCGCTCGCCCCGCGCCTGCTCCTGGCCGAGGGTCACGTCCCCGAAGACGTCCGTCTGCTGCCCGACGGCCTGCATCCAGTGGCGCACGGCTCGGCGATCATCGCTGATCGGCTGGCGGCTGTTCTCGGGTGATTCAATCGCGCTTGGGCTGACGGGCCGCCGCGATCGCGCCGATCGCCAGCGCCAGGGCGGTCAGCATCTCCAGGCCCATGACCAGCCGGCTGCGGGCGTGGAATTCGCCACGGAAGCGCTCCAGGCGCTCGGCGTCGGGGTGCTCGCGCAGCTCCTGGGCGGTGCGCTGGCCGAGGTCGACGGTGGTCGCGGTCATGGTGTGCGCGGCAAGCACCACGCAGATGGCCAGCAAGGGCAGGGCTGCGGCCCGCCAGCTCAGGCGCTTCAAGCGTTGGCCGGCGATCGCCGCCAGCAGGACCGCGATGGGAATGACGCAGGCAAGGCCGGCGGTGACCACCCACCGCCCGAGGATATCACCGAAAACCAGGCCGGCGAAGGCGCTGCCGACGCCCTGTTCGCCGGCGAGGATGAACAGGCGCGGCGCGACGATCAGGCCGAGAACGGCGTCACCGGCGAGCCAGGCGAGCGACAAGGCAGCGATGCCGGCGAGCAGTCGCATCAGATCGTCACATCGTCGAGACGGGAGACGGCGACCACCTGCGCCAGCGGCAGCACGATGCGCTTGCGGTTGACGCGCACACCGAACCGCTGCGTCTCCAGGGCGTAGACATCGCGCGTGCTGGCGCCCTCGCGCAGGTCGTGGAGGTCGGCCTCGGCCAGCTCGATCCAGGCCGGACCACAGCCCTCGAACCGACCGAAGGCCATCCACGGCCCGTCGAGGTCGACCACCACGACAGCGCCAACCAGGGCCGCCAGCGGTTCAGGCGCCAAGTTCATAGGTGTCCGGATCGGCCGGGCGGCGGGATTCGAGGTGCTTGATCAGGGTCTGGCGCATGCGCCGGCGCCGGGACGGCGCCATGCGGCTGAACAGGTTGTCGACCAGCAGCGCGACCACCGTCTCGTGATCCTGATCCTCCAGCGGGATCTCGGCGCGGGCCATGGTGCGGTGCCCGCCAGCTGAACCGATGTCGGCAAAGGCGTCGCGCGCGCGCTTGCCGACGTCGCTGTGGTGGCCGTCGCTGCGGAACACCACCACCAGGCGGCGGCCGTTGTCATCCTTACGGATGCCGCCGCACACCACCCAGGCGATGCCATGGGTCAGCAGCATGAGGTCGGCGACCTGGACCATGATGTCGGAGGTCGGCACATTGCCGAAATGGATGAGGCAGAGGTCGCGATGGACGACGCGATGGCTGATGCCCCAGCTGATCCAGTCGAGCACCGTCATGGGGATCTGCGACTTGTCGAGCCGGTCGCGGAAGGTGTCGTCGGCGCGGTTCTGCAGCAGTTCGTAGGCGGCGATATCGGCCGGCCCGGCGTGGCGCTTGAGGTCGTCGGTGTCGGTGGTGATGCCGTAGAGCAGCGCGGTAGCGAGCTGGCGGTCGATCGGCAGGCCGGCCTCGGTCAGGTACTCGGTGATGATCGTCGAGGTGGCGCCGTAGTCCGGACGCAGATCAAGGTAGTCGGCGGCGGTGTCCTCGCGCCGCGGATGGTGGTCGATGACCACCTGGGCGCGCGGCGGCGATTCGCGCCAGAAGCCGGGCTGGGCGTCGACCACCGCGACCAGGTCGGCGGCTTCCAGCTCGCCAGGGGAGAGACGCTCGATCTCGACGCGCAGCCACGACATCAGCAGCTTGTTCTGATAGCGCTGCACCTCGCCGGTGTAGCGCACCAGCGGCGTCCGGCCGGCGGCGGCCCAGATCGAGCGCAGGCCGAGGGCCGCGCCGATCGCGTCCGGGTCGGGATCGCCGTACATCAGGATCAGGGCCTTCTGCGAGGCCCGGGCCAGCTCCATCAGCCGGTCGACGCGGCGCAGGGTGCCCAGGCGGATGTCGAGCCGGCGACGGATGGCAGCGGCACTCTCATGCAGATGAAGGAAGCCCGGGGTGCGCTTGCGCAGCACCCGTTCGGACCCGAGGACGAAGCGGGCAACCGTGACCGGCAGCCAGCCGCGGATGCGCTGGACGGTGTCGAGCTGATCGATGGCGATGAAGTACGGCGGCGGCGGCAGATCGACCGGACGCTGGGCATAGTCGTCGGTCAGTACGGTGACGGTGACGTCCGGATAGGGCGCCAGCTGCTCTTCGAGTTCGGGCCTGGTGGTGTAGACTCGCACACGGACGCCACCGCCGACGAACAGGCCGACCGCGGAGACGACCTGTCCGTTATGACCGATAATGGTGACGTCGCGGGACCCACCGACGGCTAACTGACGCCGAGACATGAGGCGGGGCACCCTAGCAGGCAGAAGACACCTGCAACCGGATATCCGACGAGTACGCCTAACCTCTGTCCTGGCATGGCCCTGAGGGTTGATAGTCTGCCTCCATGCCCGCCGACCTGCCTTTCGACCTGGACCTCTTCGACCTCCTCGTCTGCCCGTTGGCGCGGACCCCCCTGACCTGGATTGAGGGCCGACTGGTCTCCACAGACCGGAACACGCGCCGGTCCTACCGCGTCGAGGGCGACATCCCGGTCATGCTGATCGATGAGTCGACCGAGCTGTCTGAAGCCGAGTGGGAACGCCTGATGGCCCTGGGTGGCCCGGTCGGCCAGGGTGCCGACGCCGTACGGCAGCGGCATGGCCGGGGGTGACCTTCCGACCAGCGGCACGGGCCGCTGCGGCTGGCACCCCGTCCGCATCAGCCTGCTGCTGCACCGCGGACATGGCCCGCTGCACCACGATCTGGTCATGGAGACAGGTCGTTCCTGCCTCACTTTGTGGCTTTCAGGCACAAGATGGCATCTGCACCCCCCCCACCGCAGACGCTACCTGAGCTTTTCTGGACCAATTCCGTCCAATCGTGGCTCGATCACGTTGCAATGTCGCGGCTCCGGACGACTCTTGCGCCACCCCCTCGGCTTCCTCCTTGAGCTGACGACCGGACGTTTGTCTGGACGTTGGCTCCTCGGCCGCAACGGGGTTGTGCTTCCCCTCCGCGTCACACACTCCCGCCCATGCCGCTGGAGGAAACCGGAGTTCATACGACCACTGCTGGGGCGCCTGTAGCCAGCGAGTTGCTCCGTCGTCGCCAGGTCCATGCCGCCGCCTTCGAAGCGACTCTGAAGGAGATCTTCCTCGCCCAGGGCATCCAGCTGGTCGAACCGTTGGCTACCGCCGGCAAGGAGACGGTGGTCTACGGTGGGCGCTACCACGGCGAGAACGTCGCCGTGAAGATCTTTGTCCCAGCGGTGGAGGAGATCGAGGACGCGCTCTCCGGCTTTGGCGCCTTCAAGGTCGAATGCGAGAAGACCATGATCCTCTCGCGCCGCAGCCCGCACATCCTCCAGGTCATGGAGTACGGCGACGCCGAACTGCCCCACGACCTGCCGGAGCAGCTGAGCGACTTCTTCCCGGTCAAGCTGCTGCCCTTCATGGTCACCGAGCGCGCCCGCTACGGCTCGCTCGACAAGGTCATGCGCAACACCCGCAAGGGGCCCGGTCTCGACCGCATGTCCCTGCTGGAGGCGCTATGCGCCGCCACCGAGGGCATCCACGAGGCGCATCTGCACCACGTCGCCCATCGCGACATCAAGCCGCAGAACATCCTCGTCTTCGCCCCCGGGGTCGCCAAAATCGCCGACTTCGGCATCGCCCGTTGGCGTACCCGTCGCGTGCACCGCGAGTCAGTGCTATTGACCCCGAAGTACGCCAGCCCCGAACAGGCCTTCTACGCTCTGACCGGCGAGCACGAGCAGCTGGTCGAGGTGCGCGGCGACGTCTATTCCTGGGCCATCATGGTCTACGAGCTAGTCACCGGTCATCATCCCTACGCCTGGGCGATCCGCGCCATAGCCGCCGGGGACGACCCGCTCATCCAGCAGCGCAATCTGCTCAAGGCCATCGCCGCCAACGACCGCCGCGGCTTCGCCGCCACCGGCGACATCACCTTCGACTCGCTGATTGACAACTGCACCACGGATCTCAAGCGGCGCATCGGCGACATTAGTCTGGCCAACCGCGTCCTGCGTCAGTTCGTCGCCCGCATGCGGATGGCTATCAGTTCGGGGGCCTAGCGGCCCCCGCGGCCCTGCGGGCCTGCCCCCACGGCCGCGGTCGCGACTCGGTTTCCTCGCTCGGCTCCGAAACCGTGGGCGGATGCGCTGCGCGCATTGTATCCGCCCACCGCTGCTCAGCGGCCGGTTCTCGCTCGCTGGCGCTCGCTGCGACCAGGGCGCTGCCCTTGGACCCGATACGACGACGACGACGACCACGACCACCACCACCACCACCGACCACCGCCAATCACCCTTCCGCCTTTCGTCTTCCGCCTTAGCTTGCCAGGCATGGACTGCTACCTCGTCGACGGCGGTGCGAAGCTCTCGGGCACCGTCCAGATCAACGGCTCGAAGAACGCCGCCCTGCCCATCCTCGCCGTGTCGCTGATGACCAGCGGGCGGTGCCGGTTCCGCAACGTGCCGGTGATCCGCGACCTGCAGACCCAGGTGAAGATCCTCAACACCCTCGGCATCGAGTCGCACTGGGAGGGAAACACCGTCACCACCAACGTGGTCGACACCTACAACTCGGTCGCACCGTACGAGTTGGTCAAGACCATGCGTGCCGGCGTCTGCGTGCTCGGCCCCCTGCTGGGCATGCGCGGCCAGGCCACCGTCTCGCTGCCCGGTGGCTGCGTCATCGGCGAACGCCCGATCGATCTGCACCTCAAGGGTCTCGCCGCGCTCGGCGCCGAGATCACCATGGAGCAGGGCAACATCCATATGAAGGCGCCCAAGGGCGGCCTGCGCGGCGCGACCATCTACCTGGGCGGCAAGTTCGGCTCGTCGGTGCTGGCCACCGACAACGTGATGTGCGCAGCGGTCCTCGCCAAGGGCACCACGATCATCGAGTGCGCCGCCTGCGAACCCGAGGTCGTCGATCTCGCCGACTGCCTCAACGCCATGGGCGCGCGCATCGAGGGCGCGGGCAGCCCGCGCATCACCATCCACGGGGTGCGCCGGCTGAAGGGCGTCGATTGGACGATCATCCCTGACCGCATCGAGACCGCCACCTTCCTGGTCGCCGGTGCGATCACCCAGAGTCCGATCACCATCGCCGGCGGCCGCCCCGACCATCTGCTGGCGGTGCTCGACGTGCTGCGCCAGATGGGCATCGAGGTGCAACGCAGCGGCGCCGGGCGTAGGAAGATGACCATCGTACCCAACGGTCGGCCGAAGGCGACCGAGCTGGCCACCCTGCCCTACCCGGCCTTCCCCACCGACGTGCAGTCCCCCATTCTCGCCCTGATGGCGGTGGCCAAGGGCACGTCGATCGTCACCGAGCGCATCTACCCCGATCGCTTCATGGCCGCCGCAGAGATGAAGCGCCTGGGCGCCAACATCGCGGTCAGCAATGGCCAGGCCGTCATCCAGGGCGTCGACCGCCTGCAGGGCGCTCCGGTCATGGCCAGCGACCTGCGCTGCGGCGCCGCCCTGGTCCTCGCCGGCCTCGCCGCCGCTGGCCAGACCCGGGTCAGCCGCATCTACCACGTCGAGCGCGGCTACGAGCGCTTCGAGGAGCGCCTGCGCAAGCTCGGCGCGCGCATCCGTCGGGTCAGCGAGGAGACGGCCGAAGCGACTGCCGCCGGGGCGTGATGAGCGGACTCCGGCTCGCCAGCGCCTGTCTGCTGGCCGCCGCCGGACTGGCTGCGGTCGAAACCCCGCTGCCGTCCTTCGGCACGACCACGATCGAGGGCGAGGTACTGCACGCCAACACCCTTGAAGTCGCCGGTCTCGCCTTCCGTGACGTCACCGCCAAACCGCGTTACGGCCAGGGTCGGCTGGACTTCCTCGGCGTCGAGGCCAAGGCCTATCGTGGTCGCGCCAACGGCTGGTATTCGATCGATCTGTTCGGCGACCAGCGCACACATCGCTGCAGCTTCGAACTCACCGGCGTCGACCTCGCCACCCTGACCCGCAGCCTTGGCTCATCCAACGACCAGCTCGCCGGCCGTATCGACGGCTGGTTCGAGATGGCACTGCCGGTCGGCCAGCGTGACGGAATTACCGGCCGCGGCCAGATTGACATCAACGACGGTACGCTGGTGCAGCTCCCCCTGCTGGTCTCGTTCCTGGCCGGCAATCCGGCCGCCGCCCGTGGCAAGGACAAGCTGACCGCACGCTTCCGCATCCGCGACACCGGCATCGACCTCGTGTGGCTGCGCCTGGAAAGCCCCGCCATCCGCCTGGCCGCCCAGGGCCACATCGGCTTCGACGGCAGCCTGGACATCGAGATCTCCCCGCGCCTCCCCTTCGAGCTGCTGCGCAACGTCCCGCTGCTCGGCGGCTGGGCCGCCACCGGCCTGAGCCGCCTGACCGGCAGCGTCACCCGCGCCTACGTCCGCGGCCACATCAGCCAGCCCGTGATCGTCATTGATGCTTTCGGCAGGTAGGGCGCTGTTCTGCTCGTGGGGCGCTGCCCCACGTCCCCGCCGGTGGCTGCCGCCCCCGGAGCCCCTGCGCGACACGCCGCGCTGACGCTCGTCGATTCGCCACTCAGGATCGCGCGTTCCAGCCTCGCTACGCGCGCGTGGAACCTACCACACACGCTGGCCCAATCGCCCGCCACGCGCTTGGTCGCTCGGTCCGCCCACGCTTCGAGGGGCCAACGGTGGGCGTCGGCTTCACGACAGCCGGAGCGTGTGTACCGCTATGGCGGCGCAGGCGCAGCCGAGCACGCCTCATTCGACGTGGGACGCGCAGGACGCGACCGTAAGGGAGCGGGGGTCCGGGGCGCGGCCAGCCGCCCCGCAGGGGATCCAAGGGGGTCGAGTCCCCCTAGACGCTAAAGGACCGCTATGGCGGCGCAGGCGCAGCCGAGCACGCCTCATTCGACGTGGGACGCGCAGGACGCGACCGTAAGGGAGCGGGGGTCCGG
>JBBREK010000218.1:0-7155 GCA_038203025.1 Planctomycetota bacterium | reverse complement strand
GGCTGGGCCTGGTCGGGCCGGTGGCTGCCGGCGGGCACGTGCGGGTCGAGCGCCTGCGTCAGGAGCTGCGCGGCAACGAGGCGACCAGGACCGGCTGGGAGGGGCGTCTCGGGGCGGTGCAATGGGCCGGCGGCATGGCGCTGGACGCCAGCGGCGGCCTGCGTGGCGTCGCCTGGAGCGAGGCCCGCGTCGCCGACGTGGATGTTGCCGGCAACCGCAGCACCTCCCTGCCCTTGGGTGAGGCCGGCGTGCGCGCCCGCCTAGTGCACACCGGCGACGAGGGCAGCGCCACCCTGACCCCGCGTCTGGGCGTTGAACTACTCGGCCTCGGCCAGGGGGAGGGTAATCCGGGATTCAACTTTGGTGACGGGATTGATAACCCCGAGACCGACCGGCGTTACGCGACCGCTTCCCTGGACGGCCAGCTCGGCCTCGGCGGGGCGGCGTTCAGCGCCAGTGTCACCGCCCGTTGGGGCCTGCGCCCTATCGATCGACAGGCGGTCGAAGTCGATGGCAGCGAACGCATCTCCCGATCGGCCCTGGCTGATATAGCCTTCAGCGCCCGTGGGTCGCCACACCGCAACGTCGAGGCCGTCGCTGATGGCACCTGGGACGCCAGGCTGAAACGATGGACGACGTTCGACGTGCGTAGCCGCTGGCAGGTGGCGGAACGGGTCGAACTACTGTACAATGGCGTCTATGTCCCGCCCACTGCCGTCTCCGGCGACTACTGGTTGCATCGTGCTGGCGGTTCGCTGCACCTCAACCGCTACCGGCTCGACAACTGGGTCGAAGTGCGCCCGGCTGCCGATGGCGTGCCCGATGGGCGTGGCATCGACCTGTGGCACCTCGGCCTCGCCCGGCGCATGGTCGACGGCCTCGCCATCATCGTCTACGAGAACTCCTACGACCCGCTCGACGAGCAGGTCGACAACCGCTTCTCGGCCACCTTCGTGGTCGGTGGCGCGAAGCGGTCCAAGTCTGACCCCGTGCGCGGCGCTTTCGGATTCTGAATCATGCTAGGTAACGCCGTCCGCATCGCCCTGCTCGCCGCCTGGATCGGCATGACCGGCTGGTACCTTGTGCGCCAGGTACTGCCCGACCTGGGCCTGGTGGCGGAAAGTGATCCCCGGTCCGAGCTGGCGACGCGCCTGAACAAGGTGCAGCACTACGCGCTGCTGTGGCGGCCGCAGCCGACCTTCGCCGCCGAACGCGTCGGCACCTGTTCGATGGGGGTCTTCACCGACGACGTCGGCGTACGGCTGGAGACCCAGATCGATATCACCCGGACCCGTTTCCTGCCTGGCGAGAGCATGCTCCGCCAGGCCGTCGGCGGCAGCGCCCGTTCTGGCATCCGCCTGCGCCTCGACGAGATGCTCGATGCCAACATGCGTCTGCGTGCCATCGAGATCGCCGGCAATGTCTTCAGCGTGCCGTTCAGCGCCGAGGGTCCAGTCGACCATACCGGTCTGCGCCTGACCTGGAAGGCGGCCGGCACCTCCGGCACACGCATCATCCCCGAGGTGCGTCCCGAGCGCGTGACTGGCGGCGACCTCACCGCCAGCCTGCCCGCCGGCTTGCAGGTGGGGCAGCAGTTCTCCAACCGTATCTCGACCCTGGATCCGACCCGGCTGCGTATGGCCACCAAGGAGGCCGTGTTCATCGTGCTCGGGCGCGTCCAGCACCGCACTGCGGCCGGCAATGCCGACCTGCTGGAGGTCGAGATGCGTCTCGACGGCCGGCGCTTCGCCATCCTGCGCTGCGATGACCGCGGCGCGGTTCATCGGCAAGAGCTGCTCGACGCCGGCCTGATGCTCGATCTGGTGCATGTCGACGACCAGTTTGGCCGGCAGATCTGGCCGACGCCGCTGCCGGCGCCGGAGCCTGCCATCGGGACGGTGCAATGACTGTAAATGCCGCAGAGAGTTCGCGGTTCGCCGTTCGTGGTTCGCGGTTGGGCCATCGATTTCGGACCATATTAGGTTCACAAATAGTCACCCGTTTAGTGGATACCATCAGCACCCACAACATGTGTCGCTACAACCGCGAACCGCGAACCGCGAACCGCGAACTGCGATTTCCAGGATGACCGCCCAGTCAGGCGGCGATCGCGACTTCTGCATCGCCATGCTGCCGCGGGTGTCGCGCACCTTCGCCGCCTGCATCGGCCTGCTGCCGCAGCCAGTCCAGCATCGCGTGCTGATCGCCTACCTGCTGTGCCGCATCGCCGACACCATCGAGGATTGCGCCCGCATGCCGGCCGGGCGCAAGCACGATCTGCTCGCCGGCTTCCGCGCCAGTCTGGAAGAGCTTGGTGGCGAGGTGCCCGGCCTGGCCGAGGCCTTTGCCGAACCGGCCAACGCCGACGAACTGCTCACCCGTGATGTCGACTGCACGCTACGTGAGTTCCGCGCCTTCCCGCGCCTGGCCCGCGAGGCCATCCGTCCGTGGGTGCAGGAGATGTGCGATGGTATGGCCGGATACGCCAGGCGGCAGCACCGGCCGGAGGCCTTCCAGGCCCTCGACCGCCTCGATGACCTCGATCGCTACTGCTGGTATGTCGCCGGCACGGTCGGTCATTTGCTGACCGAGGTGTTCCGTCTGCATTCACCGCACATCGGTGCCGAGCGCTACCGCCAGCTCAAGGATCGGGCGACTGATTTCGGCATTGGTCTGCAGCTGGTCAACATCATCAAGGATGTTGCCGACGACCGCGTGCGCGGCTGGTCCTTCGTGCCGCGCGACCTGTGCGCCGAGTCGGGGTTCACCCCCGAGGAGCTGCTCGAACCGTCGCGGCGGGCGGAGTCCGACGCGGTGATGCGCCGGCTGATCGACAAGGCGCGCGGGCATCTCGACCGGGCCCTGGAGTACTGCCTGCTGCTGCCGGCCCGCGACTACCGCCTGCGCCTGTTCTGCCTCGCCCCGCTCTACTTCGCCATCCGTACCCTGGCCCGCGCCGAGCGCGATCCGCGACTCCTCGACCCGGCGCACAAGGTCAAGATCACCCGCAGCGAGGTCTATCGCACCCTGGCGGCGGGCTATGTGGTCGCCCCGTGCGATGCCCTGGTGACCGGCTACTTCCGCCGCTTGTCCGCCACCCGGTAACGATCCGGCCCGGGGCCGGTACAATGGTCGGAGAACCCATCATGCACCGTCTTTTCGCCAGCCTCGTCCTCGTCTGCCTGGTCACCATAGCCGTCGCCGCCGAGCGCATCCCGGCCGACTGCCGCTGGGTCATCCATGCCGATCTACAGGCCATGTTCTCCAGCAAGGTCGGGGAGTGGATCGGCAAGGAGATGATCAAGCAGCCGAACGCCGCCCGCCTGCAGCTGCTTGAGGCGCTGACAGGCCTGAATCCCCGCCGCGACCTGCGCAGCGCCACCATCTGCGGCGTCGGCGCCGACGACGACACCGGCCTGGTCTACGTGCACGGCGCCCTCGATACCGCCAGTCTCACCACCATGGCGCAGGCCGCTGACGGCTACGCCGCGGTGCAGGCCGGCTCGCGCACCATCCACACCTGGCTGGACAAGGGCAAGCCGGCTGCCGGCTGCCTGGCGGCAAACGACCTGCTGATCCTGGGCAAGACCAGCAAGCGCATCCGCGAGGCCCTGGCCCTGATCGACGCCCCGGGCCAGGCTGGCGCGGCCTTCACCCTGCCGGCTGGTTGGGACACGTCCGCCCTGGTGGTTTGCGCCGCCGACCGCCTGGCCGAGCTGGCCGCGGGCAAGCCCGAGTCGGCGATGCTGCGCAACGTCCGTTCGTTCGCCGCCAGGATCACCGCCCAGGACGCCCAGCTCATCCTCGAAGCCATGGCCACCTCCACCGACGAGGCCGCCGCCCAGGCGATGGTCGACGCCGGTCGCGGCCTGATGGCGATCGTCCAGCTGCAGCGTCCGGAGAACCTCGATCCGGTGCTGATTGAGGCGATCCGCGGAGCGCAGCTCTCGCGCGAGGGTGCCGTGGTCAACCTGCACCTGGGCATGCCCTTCGACGAGGCGGTACGGATCATCGAGCAGCGCAAGGCCCGCTGAGTGGCTGGTGACGGCGATCGGGGACTGGCCGGGCGGGCGGCGGCGGGCGACGCCGCCGCCTTTGCCGTCCTGGTCGAGGAACATGCCCCGCGTCTGCACCGCTGGCTGGTCGCCACCGGCACGCCCCACCATGACGCCGAAGACGTGGTGCAAGAGGCCTTCCTGCGGGCGCACGGGGCCATTGCCCGCTACGACGCGCGCTGGGCCTTCTCCACCTGGCTGTTCACCATCGCGCACCGTCTGCGACTGGATCAGGCGGCGCGGCGCCGGGACCACGCGACGCTCGACGCCGTGCCTGTCCTGGCGGCGGAGCCGCCCACCGATCCGCTGCCGGAAGGTGGGCTGTGGGCCCGAGCCCGGGAGCTGCTGCCGGTCGAGGAGTTCCGCCTGCTGTGGCTGCATTACGCTGAGGACCAGGCGCCGTCGGCGGTCGCCCGCGTCCTGGGCATCAATCCGATCGCGGCCCGCGTGCGCCTGCACCGGGCGCGCAAGCGGCTGGAGGCGGCCCTGCGTGCCGATCCGGCGTTCACCCCTGCGGAGGTCCTGTCATGAGCGATGTTCCCACCCGCCTACGCGACGAGGCCCGCGCCATCCGTTCGACTGCTGATGCCGGCCTGGCTGGGCGCGTGCTGGCCAGCATGCCCGCCGGAGGCATGCCGACCCGTCCACCACTGCGCTTCCCCATCCTGCTGGCCGCCGCCGCGTTGCTCATGATCGCGACGGCCGTGGCCATGGTCGCAGGGCCCCGTGCAGCGGCGCCAGTCCGACCCGTGGCCATGAGGATGCCGGCCCCGCTGACGCTTGGCGAGATGCTCGATGGCGCCCAGGCCGGTCTACCGGTCACCGCGATCAACAGCGAGCTCAACGCCCTCGGCGCCGACCTGACGGCGGTGGCCCGCACGGTGCGCAGCGCAGTGCCGTTCTGAAGGCCGACCCGCTCAGGGAATGCCGATTTCCACCGTCCCATCGGTGACCCGCACGGCATAGCTCACGGCGGCGCAGCTTGCCGGACCCTGGGTACAGCGGCCGTCGTCGAGATTGAAGGCCCAGGCGTGGGCCGGGCAGGTCACCGAGTCCTCGTGCAGGTAGCCCATGGCCAGCGAGACCCCGGCGTGCGGGCAGGCATCCTTCAGTGCGCGGAAGCAGTCGCCCTGGCGGAATAAGGCGATGCGGCGTGCTCCTACGGTGACCACGCGGCCCTGGCCGTCGTTGAAGTCGGTGGCTCGTCCCACCGTGGACCAGCGCAGGTCGTCGTTCATGCCGGATCCTTGCGCTGCAAGGCGTAGTGGAGGTGGTCGATGGTGCCGGTCGAATCACTACGCGTGTGCGTGCCAACCGAACAGGCCCGCTGCTCGGCGGCCTGGGCGACCAGCGATCCCAGCAGCAGCAGGTTCTGCAGCTCCCAGCCGGCGGGGGTGCGCAGGAATCCGTTGACCTGATGGGCCATCCAGAACGAGATGGTCCGGCGCGCCAGGGCCAGATCGCGGGCGCTGCGTTCGATGCCGACGCTGCGCCACATCAGCGAACGCAGCGATCCGACCACGTCGGTGATGTCGAGATTCTCGATCACCGGGGCGCGGTGCTCGGCGCGTAGCAGGCCGGGCATGGTGCTCTCCGCGGCGGCATCGGCGCCGGCGGCCAGGCCGACGACCACGCCCTCCAGCAGGCTGTTCGAGGCCAGGCGGTTGGCGCCGTGCAGACCGGTGCAGCCGACCTCGCCGGCGGCCCACAGGCCGGCCACGCCGGTGCGTCCGCGCGGGTCGCTGACCACGCCGCCGCAATGGTAGTGGGCGCTGGGATGCACCGGCATCCAGGCGGTCGCGATGTCGATGCCGAAGCGCGCGCAGGCCAGGTGGATGGTGGGGAAGCGTTCCTTGAGGAAGGCGGCGCCGAGATGGGTCGCGTCGAGCCACACATGCGGGAAACCGGTGCGGCGGATCTCGGCGACGATCGCCCGGGTGACCACGTCGCGCGGCGCCAGTTCGGCGTCGGGGTGGTAACGGCGCATGAAGCACTCGCCCTCGGCGTTCTTGAGCAGGGCTCCCTCGCCGCGCATCGCCTCAGTGATGAGCAGGCGTCCGGCACCGGCCACGTACAGCGTGGTCGGATGGAACTGCATGAACTCCAGATCGGCCAGGATGGCGCCGGCGCGGTAGGCCATGGCCAGGCCGTCACCGGTGGCCAGCGGCGGGTTGGTGGTTTCGCGCCAGGCCGCGCCGCAGCCGCCGGTGGCCAGCACGGTCGATCCGGCGCGCACCGCGTAGACCTCCTCGCGATGGCAGTAGGAAGCTCCGCCGATGCGGCCGTTGTGGGTCAGCAGATCGATAGCGAAGGCATGTTCGATGATGGTCAGTCGAGGATGTGCCCGCACCGTCGAGGCGAGGGCACGCGCGATCTCGACCCCGGTGGCGTCGCCGTGCGCATGCAGGATGCGGCGGGCGCTGTGACCGCCCTCGCGGGTGAGATGCGGCGTGCCGCCATCGGGACCGTCGAAATGGCAGTCGGACTGGCGCAGGAAGTCCATCGCGCCTTCGGCGGCGCCGATGATCGTCTGCACCGCTGGCTCGTGGCACAAGCCGGCGCCGGCGGTCAAGGTGTCGCGCACGTGCAGGGCAACGTCGTCCTCGGCGGAACGCTCGGCCTTACCCAGTACCGCGGCCACCCCGCCCTGGGCCCAGGCGGTGTTGGACAGATCGAGCGACCCCTTGCACAGCACCAGGACCTCACGGCCGGCCTCGGCTGCGGCCAGCGCAGCTGACAGGCCGGCGATGCCGCCGCCGATGACCAGGACCTCGGTCTCCAGACCTGGACGGCGGCGCGGGTCGAAGCCGACCAGATGGCGCGGGCTGGACGGACCGGTGGCGCAGGTGACGGGCAGCATGGTGCGGGAGGATAGTGGCCGGCAGGGCGAGGCTATGGGAACAGTCGTCTGGCCGCGGCGGCGAAGGCGTCGCCCCGGTGGTCGAAGCCGCGGAACAGGTCGAACGAGGCGCAGGCCGGCGAGAGCAGCACGGTGCCACCAGCGGGCAACCGCTCGGCCGCGAGGCGCAGCGCGGCCTCAAGATCACCCGCCGTTGGGGCGGCGACACCGGCGGCCGACAAGGCGGCGTGGAGGCGGGGA
>JBBREK010000217.1:0-7207 GCA_038203025.1 Planctomycetota bacterium | reverse complement strand
TTCTTCCGCCTTCCGCCTTCCGCCTTCCGCCTTCCGCCTTCCGCCTTGCTATCACTAGTATTCAGGGTCTGCGGTAGACCCGACGGATCATATATCATATATGATCGCCGTTGCCTTGCTGTGGACGAGTGCTATCACCTGCCCATGCCCATCGACATCCACGCTGCCGTCGCGGCGGCCCGTATCGTGCCTGTCATCGTGCTGGAGCGGGCGGCCGACGCCGTGCCGCTGTGCCAGGCCCTCGCCGCCGGTGGGCTGCAGGTCGCCGAGATTACCTTCCGCACCGCCGCCGCCAAGGAGGCCATCGCCCTGGTGGCCAAGGAGTTCCCCAGCTTCGTCCTCGGTGCCGGCACGGTCACCACGCTCGACGAGGTGGCCGCTGCCAAGCAGGCCGGCGCCTGCTTCGCCGTCGCTCCGGGCTGCAACCCCGAGATCGTCAGCGCGGCCACCGCGGCGCAGCTGCCGTTCTGGCCCGGCGTGTGCACGCCCAGCGACGTCGAACGCGCCCTGTCGCTGGGCTGCACGACGCTGAAGTTCTTCCCCGCCGTCGCCGCCGGCGGCATTCCCATGGTCAAGGCCCTGCAGGCGCCCTACCAGCACCGCGGCGTGCGCTTCATCGCCACCGGCGGCATCGAGGTGGGCAACCTCGCCGACTGGCTGAAGACGCCCGGCGTCATCGCCATCGGCGGCAGTTGGATGGTGGCTCCGAAACTGATCGCGGCCGGCGACTGGGCCGAGATCACCCGGCGCACCGCCGAGGCCGTGGCTATCGCCAAGGCGGCGCAGTGATCCCCGTCGCGCTGGTCACTGGCGCTTCGCGCGGTCTCGGGCGCGGCGTCGCCCTTGAGCTGGCCAAGGCTGGCTGGAGCGTCGGCATCAACTACGCGGGCAACGCCGCCGCCGCCGCTGAATGCGCCACGTTGTGCGCGGCCGCCGCCCGTTCGCCCGAGCAACGCTTCGTCCCGCTGCAGGGCGACATCAGCCAGGCGGCGCAGCGCCAGGCGCTGCTTGATGCGCACCTCGCCGCCTTCGGTCGCATCGACAGTCTGGTCAACAATGCCGGCGTCGCGCCGAACGTGCGCGCCGACCTCGTCGAGGCCGGCGAGGAGAGCTTCGACCGCCTGGTGTCGATCAACACCAAGGGGCCGTACTTCCTCACCCAGCTGGTGGCCAGGCACTGGCTGGGCAAGCCCGACTACGAGCCGGCGTCGCGCTACCGCTCGATCGTCTTCTGCACCTCGATCAGCGTGCATACCGCTTCGGTGCTGCGCGGCGACTACTGCATCAGCAAGGCCGGCGTGGCGATGGCGGCGCAGCTGTGGTCGGCGCGCTTGGCGCCCGAGGGCATCATGGTCTACGAGGTGCGCCCGGGCATCATGAAGACCGACATGACCGCTGGCGTCACCGGCAAGTACGACGCACTGATCGCCCAGGGCTTGGTGCCACAGAACCGCTGGGGCACCGGCGAGGACGTCGGCCTGGCGGTCAAGGCACTGATTTCCGGCGACTTCCCGTTCAGCAGCGGCACCGTCATCGACGTCGATGGCGGGTTTCAGCTGCGTAGGTTGTAGACGGACCCAAGGACCGCGGGCTTCAGCCCGCGTTGGAGACCCATGCCCATCGAAGTCCCCCAGCAGATCCTCGAAGCCCTCACTCGCGTCGACCTGCCAGCGCTACCTGAGTCGACGGTGCTGTCCGAGCACCTCGACGTCGACGGCGCCCGCCTGCCGATCCTGCGTACCGGCGTTTTGATCATCGGCAGCGGTGCCGCCGGACTGCGCGCCGCGGTCGAGGCCAATCGCGCCGGGCTTGAGGTGACGGTCGCGACGATGAGTCCGTTCGGCGGCACCTCGGCCTGCTCGGGTTCCGACAAGCAGACCCTGCACACCGCCGGTACCTCCAACCGCGGCGACAACTTCGTCAAGCTGGCCGCCGACATCGGCGCCGGCGGGGCGATGGATCTCGACCAGGCCTACGTCGAGGCGGTTGGTTCGATCGGCGCCTTCGCCGGGCTGCAGTACCTCGGTCTGCCCCTGCCCACCGACCGCTTCGGCGCCGTGCTGCGCTATCAGACCGACCACGACGATGTCGGCCGCGCCACCAGCTGCGGCCCGCGCACCTCGCGGCTGATGGTCAAAGTGTTGGCCGAGGAAGCCCTGCGCCTGGGCGTGCCGGTGCGCCGGCGCTGCGAAGCGGTGCAACTCATTGTCGCCGATGGCCGCTGCCTCGGCGCCATCGCCGTCGACCGCGAACTCGGCGGCGGGGTCAATCCGCAGGGTCTGTGCGTGCTGCTCGCCGGCGCCACCGTGCTGGCCACCGGCGGGCCGGGCGAACTGTACCGCGACAGCGTCTATCCGCGCCACTGCTACGGCGCCCTGGGTCTGGCGATCGAGGCCGGCGCGGCGGTATGCAACCTGACCGAAAGCCAGTTCGGCATCGGCACGCGCCGCCAGGAGTTCCCATGGAACCTTTCCGGCACCTACGTGCAGGTGGTGCCGCGGGTGTTCAGCCGTGACGCCGCCGGTACCGAGCGTGAGTTCCTCATGGACTGGTACCGCACGCCGCGTGAGGCGGCGAGCAACCTGTTCCGCAAGGGCTACCAGTGGCCGTTCCACGCCAGCCGCATGCTCGGCTACGGCTCCAGTCTGGTCGACTTGGCGATCCACCACGAGTCGCGCCTCGGCCGTACCGTCTGCCTCGACTTTACCCGCAATCCCTCGGGTTGGACGCTCGACGATCTCGACGACGACGCGCGCGGCTACCTGGCCAACAACGACGCTCTGCTGCCGACCCCGATCGAACGCCTGCGTCGGATGAACCCACTGGCGATCGAACTGTACCGCATGCACGGTAGCGACATCGCCCGTGAGCCGCTGCCATTCAACGTCAACAACCAGCACATGAACGGTGGCGTCGAGGTAGACACCTGGGGGCGCAGCAGCCTGCCCGGCCTCTACGCCCTGGGCGAGGTCGCCGGCACGCACGGCGTCACCCGACCGGGTGGTGCGGCGCTGAACGCCGGTCAGGTCATGGGCGTGCGCGTGGCGAAGCATCTTGCTGCCACGCTGCCGCAACGGCCAGGCATCGATGTCAGCGCCATCCTGCCGGTGGCGCGCGCCGCCTTGGCAACGGCTCGCCACGCTGGTGGGCTGACGGTGGCGACGGTGCGCGACGAGATCCAGGCCCGCATGAGCGATCAGGCCGGCTACATCTGCCCGGTCGCCGAGGTCGCTGGCGCCCGCGCCGCCGCCACCGCCCTGCGCCAGCGCGTGCTGGCAGACGGCATCGCGGTGACGCCGGAGCGCTCCGCCGAGGCCTTCCGCTGGCGGCACCAGGCGCTGCTGGCCGAGGCCGTGCTCACCGCCCTCGACGGCTACGTCCAGGCCGGTGGCGGCAGCCGCGGCGCTCGTGCCTACTGTGATCCAGCCGGCACCAAGGTGCCCGAGGCCGTGGCCGTCGACTGCGCCGGTTACCGCTTCCGCGAGGAACGCCCCGAGCAGCGTCGCGAGAAGCTGACCCTGCGCTGGGACGGATCCTTCACCGTCGCCCGCACCGCGTTGCGCGACATGGAGGATCCGGACCGCATCTTTTTCGAGAAGAACTGGGCGCCCTACCTGACCGGGGCGGTGTACGGGGACGGTTTCGTCCACGGGTGAGTGCGGAGCTTGTCAGCGCGCAGCGGCGTTTGAAAATCGCCGCATGATCACCCGCCTGGCCCACGTCTGCCTCAACGTCCGCGACCTGCAGCAGACCATCGCCTTCTACCACGGCGCCCTCGGACTGCCGATCCACTTCACCTTCGAGAAGGGGGCCAAGCTGTTCGGCGCCTACTTCAAGGTCGGGAGCGAGCGCAACTTCATCGAGGCGTTCGAGAACCGCGAGGTCAAGCCGGTGAACACCGGCATCGTACACATCTGCCTAGAAGTGCCGGACCTCGACGCGGCGATCCGCGAACTGGCCGCCAAGGGCGTCGTGTGTACCGAGAAGAAGCTGGGCTGCGACCAGTCGTGGCAGACCTGGCTGGCCGATCCCGACGGCAACAAGATCGAGCTGCACCAGTATACCGCCCAGAGCAGCCAGCTAAACGGTGGCGTCGTTCAGGTTGACTGGTGACGGTTTACCGCCGAGACAGTTCCTCGTAGCAGCGATTGTACCACAGCGCGCTCTCCACCGGCGTGTTGGCCGGAATGTGGTTGCCCACCGCTAGGAAGTACCCCGGGCAGTGCTTGCCGATCGCCATGCAGCGCTCGACCTCGTGGCGGATGTCATCCTTCGAGCCCGAGAGCAGGATGCGGGTGTCGGCATTGCTGATGAAGAAGTGCGTCTTGCCGTAGCGCGCCGCGATCTGCGCCATGTCGGTGCACGGTTCCATGACGAAGCCATGCACGCCGGTGGCAGCGATGTCGTCAATGAAGGCCGTGAAATTGCCATCACTGGTGTAGGCGATGCGTTTTCCTGCGGCGCGTAGCGGGGCAAACAGTCTGGTGTAGTTGGGGAAGATGAAGTGGCGGTACCAAGCCGGGCGGATGAAGGCGCCTGACGTCCACACGATGTCGTCATGTACCATGACCACCGGCGACGTGCAGGCGGCGAGGCAGTCGAAGTGCTGCTGGATCCACGAGGCGTAGCGGTCGGTCATGGCACCGAAGGCCTCGGCGTCTTCGCCGGCGGCGGCCAGCAGCAGGTCCCAGCCGAACAACTCGATCAACCCGGAAATCATGGTGACATAGATGCCAGTCATGTTCACGGCGTCGGGATTGGCCGCGCAGTTGGCACGGTAGCTGGCGTTGAAGCGCTCGACCAGGGCAGGCTTGTCGATCGGCCCAAGGGCTTGCCAGGGATCGAAGGCGAGGACCTGGGCGGGGTCGCTGAACGGGCAGGAGACCGCCCGGTCGATGTCGCTGCCGCCGGTGGCGTACGCGGCGTGTCCCATGTGGGTGCGCAGGGCGCCGAAGGCCTCGCCATGCACGGCGATGGACCAGCGGAAGTCATAGTTCCACGCCTGTTCGAAATCGCGCGAAGCTTGCCGACGCGCGTCGTCCGGGCTGTCACCGGCGACGCGTCGGCCGGTAACCGTCGAGATCAGGTCCCAGTGGTACGATTGGGCCGAGTACTCGGTGCGTGGCACCCGCGGCGGCATCTGCAGGTTGATGGCGGCGATTCCGTCGGCGTAGGACATGGCTGGCTCCGAGGTCGCGAGTATATCTGGACGTCGGTATCTCCTATGCACTCGACCGTTGCCCCTGTGTCCGATTCCGTCAGACCCGGCCGCGTGCCCGGTAGGCCGCCGGCGGCAGGCCGATGCGTCGGCGGAACATGCGGGTGAAGTAGAAGCGGTCGGGGAAGCCGCAGGCGGTGGCGATCTCATCGATCGTCTCCTCGCCGGCGAGCAGGCGCTGGGCGGCGGCGGTGATGCGGCGCTCCAGCACGTATTGCGCCGGGGTCTGCCCGACCAAGGTGCGGAAGCGGCGGATGAAGTGGTCTTCGCTGAGGTCGCAGGCACGGGCGAGGACGGCGTTGGTGTGCGCCGTGTGTGGGCTGAAGTCGATCAGGCTGAGCGCCGGAGCGACCGCGTGATCTCCACGGCGCAGTGCGATGCAGCGTTCGGCCTGGACCCGGGGCAGTGCGGCGAACAGGCGGGCGAAGGCCTCGTAGGCCACCGCCTTGATCGCGCACAGCAGCGCTGCCGGGGCCAGAGTGGGATCGGCGAGGCGCTCGCCCAGTCGGTCGCACGTCGCGGCCAGCGTGTCGTCCAACGGCACGGCCTGTGGACGCGGGAATACGTCGCGTACCACCGCCCCGGGCACGCCGAGCAGGTCGACATGGGCGTAGAGGTGCTCGACCCGGGCGGTGCAGCGGCAGGAGAAGGTGATCCAGGCCGGTACCAGATGGATATGCCGGGCGGTGATGCGATGGCGGCCACCGCCAGGCAGCAGCAGTTCGGCGCCGTCGTGGCGGTTGCGGTAGATGCGCCAGTAGGGCGAGCGTACGTCGCGGGCGCTCCACCCCTGATCGATGGTGATGTGGTCGGCGGTGAGCACGCGCAGATGGAGCAGGTCATCGCCAGCCAGGGGGGTCATGACGGAATAGGATACAGCAGCGCCGCTTGCGTCCATGGGCTCTCGCATGGCCGTAGTAGGATGGCCGCATGCAGCCCAAATCCGCTCTCGTGGAACGACTCCCTGCCACCACCGCGGTCGACAGCACGGTCACCGACATCCCGGTCCGGCCGACGGTCGGCATCGCAGATCTGGAACTACCCGCAGAAGGCCTCAGCCTGGCGCGTGCCGCCGACATCTACCGCGAGCATGGCGCCCTGGTCATCCGCGGCCTGTTCAGCCGCTACATGGCCGAGGTGCGCGCCGACCTCGAGCGCGCCGCCGCCCAGGCCCTGAATCTGCTGCCGCAGGCCGAGGCGGTGCACGAGGGCTGGAGCACGCCGGATGGCACGTTGTTCCTGCCGGCGCCGCAGGGATTCAGTCGCGACAAGCAGATCATGGTCCTCGGCTGCACCTACCGCACCTCGGGCGCCATGTTCCGGTCGGCCCTCGACGACACCATGTGCGACCTTGCCGCAGCCCTGGTCGGTCCGGAGGTCGAACTGTTCATGGACGGCCAGGTGCTCTACAAGGAACCAGTCGGCGGCCACCCCAAGCATCTGCATCAGGATTCGGCCTATTTCGAGCATCGCTTTGACGGACCGATGGCGGTGCTCAACTACGTTGTCGATACGAATATGGAAAATGGCGCCCTGCACGTCATTCCCGGTTCGCACCGCTGCGGTCCGCTCCCGCATGTCGACACCTTCAGCCATCTCGGCCTCGACGGCGGTCAGTGGCCATGGGATCGCGCCGTGCCGATCTGCGGTCGGGCCGGCGACGCCATCATCTTCCACGTCCACACCATCCACGGTTCGCAGGTCAACCGGTCCAAGGCCTCGCGCCCGGTGTGCATCCACCGCTACCGCAACGCCCAGGACTACGTCGTAGTCGGGGCGACCTCGACGCTGAAGCGCAAGGACGCCGAGAGCGCCGAAGCGCGAGCCATCGCCGGGCGCAGCCGCTGGGCCCAGCGCGGCATGATGGTGCGTGGGTTTCGCCCGTTCACAGCGTGAATGTGGTGTGGCGGCCGGCGGCAAGGGCCAAACTGCGCCGCTGACCGCCGCAGCGCACCGTGTAGGTCCCATCGCGGTCGGCGGTCAGCACCG
>JBBREK010000216.1:0-7256 GCA_038203025.1 Planctomycetota bacterium | reverse complement strand
GCTGGGCAGCAAAGCCGGCCATTTCCTGGTCGAGGAAAACCAGACAGGCGGCGTCTTCCAGGACCTGACCGTCGGGGAGGCCGAGACGTCGCTTGCCGACCAGTTCCTCGACACGGACGGCGTCTTCCTGAGGGATTCCGGCTTCGGTGCACAGGCGCCGGGCCAAGGCCCCCTGCCGACGGTACTGCTCAGTGCGCCAGCGGTGGTATCCCGCGCGGTCGAGCGGGTAATCCGAACGGGGCAGGGTCCAGCGCTGCAGATGCTGGGCTCGGGCGGCGAGACGGAGAACGGCGTCGGCATCGGACGACAGACGTAGCAGCCAGGTCTCGACAGCGTCCGCATAGAGCAGTTCCGCCGGCTTCCCGTCGCGCACGTCGGGGTCCTGCGCGTGCGCGGCGTCGATGGCAAGACGAGCAGCGTCGATCGGGCCACTCACGGCTGGGGCTCAGGCGTTTCAGGTGGAGGCGTGCAGATTGGCCGCCGCCACTTCGACGAACTGCCAGGCTCGCCGGCATTCTGCGCCGGTGACTGCGCCGGTGTGGTGGGATACTCGTCCGAGATGCGCTGCTCGACAGGCGACGGAGGCTGGACGGCTTTGTGCATGTAGCGGCCCGTCCCCGGCGGGGCCGGTTCAAGGGCCGGCGAGGCTCCAGGGGGCGGGGTCCGTGTAACGGGCGGCTTCTCCAGGCTCGGCCGGCGCCAGCCGGTGGTGCTCGACGATCCTGGCGGCGAGGGTTGGGCCGGGGTCGGAGGGCGCTTCCAGGCCGCGCTTGGCGGCAATTCGTGGCTCTCCTCGGTGCCCGCCGTGCTGGGATGCTGGGTAGGATCGGCGGACGGTGCGCTGAACTCCCTAGTGATGCGCTTGGTCGCCTGGCCGGAGGCGAAGCGTGCCGCCTGCAGGCTGGCGATAAACTGCGGAAAGCTGCGGAAGCGCGCCGTCGCCGTCTTGGCCATCGCCCGCTGCACGGCCGCCACCGTCGCCGGTCGGACAGCAACCTCGCGGCTGAGGTCCGGGACCGGACCATCGAGATGCGCCGCCATGACCACACCGGCGCTCGAACCGCTGTAGGGCGGATGACCGGTGAGCAGATGGCAGAGGATCGCGCCCATGGCGTAGATGTCGCTTTGGAAGGTCAGGGCCTCGCCGCGGATCTGCTCGGGACTCATGTAGTGCGGCGTGCCCATGACCTCGCCGGCCATGGTGCCACCACCGGCGAACTGGTAGTCTCGTTCGCTGAAGTCATCCCAGTCACCGAAGTCGATGTAAGTGGCTAGGCCGAAGTCGATCACCCGGAGCTTGGACTGCTCGCACAGGCCGGGCAGTCCGGCCAGGTCGATCATGACGTTGCTGGGCTTCAGATCACGATGGATCATGCCGCTTTCGCGGTTGCAGAAGCCGATTACGTCAGCGAGTTGCATGACCACCCACAGGGCAAGGTCTTCGGGCAGCGGCCGGCCGGCCGGCACGAAGGCGTCGAGCGGATGCCCGGCGATGTAATCCATGGCCAGGTACGGACGGCCACCAGGCAGCTCGCCGTAACCGGCGAAGGCGGGAATACCGGCATGGCGCAGTTGGCCCATGGCTGCGATCTCGCGGCGGAAGCGCGTCTCTGCGCGCTGGTTGCCGATCAGCCTGGCGGTCATCACCTTCACCGCGATGGCTCGTCCAGTCAGCGTGTCGCTGGCCAGGTAGACCTCACCCATCGCCCCGGCGCCGACGCGGCGGGTGATGGTGAAGTTGTCCACCGTCATGGGCAGGGTCAGGAGTTCTTCGATCTGCTGCACGGGTGCTGTTCTGCCAGCCCATGCGGATAGGAAAATGGGCAATCACCTTCTGGTGGACAGACCAGCTGCGATGCGTTCGGCTTCAGTCGCCAACGTATTCGCGGCAGCCTCGTAGGCTACCGCATCCCCACCGAAGGGGTCGGGTACGCCACCATCGGCCGCCGCCAGCACCTCAATCCTGCCCGGCTCGACCCCCTGCGCCCGGACATAGGCCGCGTGGCGTGAGCTGACAGTGAAGATCCGGTCAAAGCCCGACAGGTCGAGATCCTGCACGGCGCGACTGCGGTGCCCGGACAGGTCAAGACCGCGACGGCCCATGACGAGCAGGGCTCCTGCACTGGCCGGCCCGCCAGCCTCGGCAGCTGTACCAGCACTCTCCACTATCGCCTGCACGTCCTGGCGGCGCAACGCTGCGTTCAGCAGCACCGCGAACATCGGGCTGCGGCAGGTATTGCCCGTGCAGACGCAGAGCAGGCGCACCAGTTCAGCCCCGCCTGCTGGTATCCTTGCGCGCTTCCTTGCGCTTGCCGATGTCCCGGCGGCAGTGCTTGCCGTGGAAGGTGATGGCGTCGCAACCGGCGTAGGCGATGTCGCGGGCCTGGTCGAGGTCGACTCCGAGTCCGACCACCGAGAGGACCCGCCCTCCTGCGGTCAGCACCTCGCCGGCTTTGTCCTTGGTGCCGGCGTGATAGACGATGGCCCCACGGCCTTCGGCCTGCGCGATGCCCTCAATGAGCAGCCCGTTCTTGTAGTCGCCCGGGTAGCCGCCGCTGGCCAGGGTGACGCACACCGAGGTGCGCGGATCCCACTCCAGTTCCATCTGGTCAAGCTTCCCCTCAAGCGAAGCCAAGCATATCTCAGCCAGGTCGCTCTGCAGCCGCGGCATCAGCGCCTGACACTCGGGATCGCCGAAGCGAACGTTGTACTCCAGCACCTTGGGGCCGGAATCGCTGAGCATCAGGCCCATGTAGAGGAGGCCGACGTAGGGCCGGCCCTCATGGACCAGGCCGGACATCGTCGGCACGAGGATGCGACGGACGATCTCGTCCTCGGTGCGGGTGTTGACCATGCCGGGCACCGGCGAGAAGGCGCCCATGCCGCCGGTGTTCGGACCCTCGTCGCCGTCGAAAGCCTGCTTGTGGTCCTGGACGAGGTCCAGCATCAACGCGTTACGCCCATCGCAGAAGGCAAACACCGAGATCTCCTCGCCGCGCAGCACCTCCTCGACGATGACCCGCGAGCCGGCCTCCTTGCCGAACTCATGCTTCTCCATCATGCGGATGACGGCGTCGATCGCCTCCTCGGTACCCTTGGCGACGGTGACGCCCTTGCCGGCGGCGAGGCCGTCGGTCTTGACCACGCACGGCCCATCCAACTCGCGGATGTGGGCGATGGCGTCAGCGCTCTTGGTGAAGGCGTGAAAGCGGGCGGTCGGGATGTTGTGCCGGCGCATGAACTCCTTCATGTCGACTTTCGAGCCTTCGAGGCGGGCAGCGGCCTTCGACGGACCCCAGCACTTCAACCCTTTGGACTGAAACAGGTCGACGATACCCAGGGTCAGCGGCACCTCGGGTCCGACCACCGTGAGATCGATGGACCGCTCGGCGGCGAAGCGCGCCAAGCCCTCGATGTCGTCGGCCTTGATCGCGACGTTGGTGGCGATGGTCGCTGTGCCGGGGTTGCCCGGGGCGACGAACACCGCGTCCACCCGCGGGCTCTGCTTCAGCTTCCATGCCAGGGCATGTTCACGCCCACCGCTGCCGACGACCAGGACCTGCATGCGACCTCCGGCGGGGCACTGTGGGCGATGGACCAGGGTGGCAACCAGGGACCCGCTGGGTGGTTAGCCTGCCCTGCAACACTAGGACGAACTCTATTGGACTGACCGTCGCCATGCCGATGCTCCCCGCCCCGCATGGCCGATCTCCAGCCCGCTGCCCGCGCCAGCATCATCCCGGCCATCGCCACCACCTTCCTGGTCGGATGCGGTTTCGCCGCCCTCAAGTTCGTGCTCATCGGGCGGATCGCGCTGGACTGGAACCCGGCTGATCCGGCGGCGCTCGAGGTCCTGCCCTGGCAATGGCTACGCGACGTCATCCTCGCCAGCCACCAGCGCGGCGGCTTCCAGGAGGCCACCTCCCAGTCGATGAGCGTGGTGCTGACCTTCGGGCTGTTGCTCGGTTTCCCGATCAACGGACCGCTGGCTGGCGCTTGGCGCTGCGATCGACTATTCGCCGTCTCCACCGCCGCCGTGGGCTTCGGCTGCCTAATGGCCCTATGGAGCAACCCCTGGGCCTGGGCCTGCTTCATCGGCATCACCTACGGGACAGCCTGCGCTGCGCGCGGCAAGATCGTGCCGCTGCTGGCCCTGTCCTCGGGCTTCAGCCACACCAAGGTCAGCGGGGCGATCAACGCCGCCCTGGCCATCGGCCTGATCACCGGCACCATCACCGGTTCGTTCGTCTCGCAGAACATCGCCAGCGCCACCGTCCAGCACCTCATCCTCGTCGCCATCGCCGGACTCGGCGTCACCTCAGCGATCTTCATCCGCGTCCCCGAACCGCAGGCCATCCCTTTCAGCCAGGGCCTGCACGATTTTGTCCGCGCCACCAGCATCCTTTTCCGCAAGCACTGGCCGCTGCTGGTTGGCGGCGGCCTCGCCTGGGGCATTACCGCCGCCGCCAGCCTAGCTATGTTCGTGCACGCGGTCGACGATCTGGGCCTGGGGCGCGGGCCAGCCTCGACCCTGGCCGCCTGCGCCGCCGTCGGGGCGATCATCGGCAATCTTGTCTCGCACCGCTACACCCGACGCCGTTACGTCATCGCCGCCTTCCTCATGCTGGCGGTGGCCCTGGCCAGTTATCCCTACGTGGTCTCCGACAAGTACAGCGCCGCGGCCATGGTCTGCCTGATCGGCTTTCTTTTCGCCGCGCCAGCCAACGTCCTGGATGCGAAGTTCCTCGCCAACGCCCATGAGGATGGTCTCGCCGGCCTCGGCGGCACGGTGATGAGCTTCGTCCACTCGCTTGCCATCATGGTCATCGGCCTGTCACTGGCCGTGCCCCTGTTCCTCGGTCTGATGTCGGCTCATGACCAGTTCTGGGTGCTGGCTGGCATCGCCCTGTCCAGTTGCGTCGCCGCCGCGTGGGCCCGACTGGGCGATCAGAAGTAGGACAACACGCGCACACCGGCGCTGGTCGAGAAGAAGTCCCAGGTCGCCGATCTGGCGAGGTCGAAGCCAACCGCGAGACCGGGATGGACGGTCACCGTCCCGCGCAGGCCGACGCGCCAGTTGTCAGCCGGCAGGTCGCCGATGAATGACGCCCAGCGCGCCACCGGATTGACCGCCACAGGGCCAACGCGGATGACCGCCCCGAGCTCTGGGCCCAGGCCGAGGGCGATCGAGGGATCATCATCGACCACCCGCAGATCGGCGTCAGCAGTGGCGTACCACAGGCCGCCTGCCGGCAGCGACCAGCTGAAGCCGACGCCGAAATCAACGAAGGCGTGATGCTCGCTGTGGCCGGCCTCACTGATGCGCTCGCGCACCAGGCCGGTGTCAACCTTCCACGATGGTGGAGTGAAGAAGCGGTCGCGCGGGCTGAACGAGCGCAGGCCGATGGCGTCGAGCCGTTCGATGGTCGGGCGCTGATCGTCCTCGTACCAGCGCGTCGTCAGGCCCATGAAATCGATCTGCGCGCCCGGGGTGTAGCCGGCGGCCGGATCAAGCAGGTCGTGATAGGCGGGGCGGATGGAGGCCTCGACGAAACCGAGACCGCCGCTGACCCCGCCGCCGAGGCCCAGACGCAGTGATCCGTGCCCCTGATCGGGCGGCACGTCGGGCGGGCTGGAGATGGCTTCGTGGGCCGGCACCCCCAGCCTGGCCCGGGTCGCCAGCAGCGGCATGAAGCGCGGCTGGAACTGCTCGACAGTCAGCTTCTTGCGGTTGCGCAGGGCCTGCAGGTAGTCGACGGCAAGATCAAGCTCGTCGGCGCTCTCGGCGACATCGCCGTCGACCGCCGCACTTGGCGGTAGTTCGCCGAGGGCGATGCGCCGGGCGCGCTCGGCACGCTCGGGCGGCAGGCGAGCAATCCGGGCCCGCACCTTGGTCGCCAGGCTCGGGCGCCAGGTGACGCCGGAGACCAGTCCGGCATCGCTGAGGATGCGCACGGTGTCGAGCGGGATGACCCACGGCGGCGCCTTGCCGTGCAGATCAAGCTCGGGACGCGCAGCATCAAGCAGATAAAGCAGGTAGTAGGCGCAGTTCTCATCGAAAAACCAATAGTCCGAGGCGATGCCGCGCATCTCCCAGACGTGCAGCAGGACGCGGCGGAGGTCCTCGGGCGAGAGGGCGAGTTCGTACTCCCACACGTCGCGCTGGTCGAGGTCGCTGTATTCGTTGAGCTTCTGCCAGTACGGCAGCAGCGAGAAGTGCCCGGGGTAGCCGCCGAGCACGCCTTTGAGCGCGAACGCGACGCCGCCGTCGTTGCCAGTTAGAGCGGCGTAGTTTATTGCCTGGCTGGCCATGCCGGTCTTCACCCGGCTGCGGATGACCAGCAGGGTGTGGCCGAACATCGAGGCCGGCGTGTTCATGTAGGCGGTGGGGAAGGCGATGGCAGCCGAGCGTGGTCCGAGCCCAGTGTAGGCGTCCTCGAACTCCTGCGACCGCGGCATGGGCAGGCGCGAACGGTCGAGCCCGAGCCGGCGGATGAGGTATTCGGCACGGGCCGGGAAGCGTTCTACTGCGTGCTGAGCGCCGGGCACCGGGGCGGCGAGCAGACCGGCGATGGTCGCATCCAGCTCGTCCGCGGGGTTGTACTTGCCGCGCGGGCTGAGGAAGAAATTCGGATCATCGACCAGGCTGCGGCTGATGCCGATCCAGTTGCGCTCGACGTGCAGCAGGGTCAGCCATTCCCGATCGTCAGCCAAGTCCTGCGCGGCGGCGAGGCCCTGCAGGTCGGAGACGGCGTACGGCTCGGCGGCGGACAAGGCGGCAGCAAAGAGGAGCGGGACGAGTCGGCGCATAAGCAGGCGGAGGGTGGTCGGGAGAATTGAAATAGAAGGGCAAGTCGGCGGACCGGGGGTCTGAGGCGCAGCTACTAGAGTGGGCGCCGAGTGGCGGTAGGGGCGAAGCCGGGGCCCCGTCGTGCCGCGATGGGGCGGGCGCCGAGTGGCGGTGGCGGTGGCGGCATACAATCGGCGAAGCCGATACCGCCACGGTTTCGGAGCCTGAGACGAAACCGAGTCGCGACAAAGATACTACCACCGAATCAAGTCCTTCTTTGCGGACCAGTCTGCGGGGATAGACTGTCCGATGAGCCGGTCGGAGGGAGGTACCCGGGTGGTGCCGGGGCTGAGCGCCGTACCGGAGGCCCGATTGCGCGTGCAATCCCCTGTCCGTCCGCGTGGCGAGCGCGGCGCGGGTTGTGGTCAGGACCTATTCGATCCGGAGCTCGGGCGCTGCGCGCCCT
>JBBREK010000215.1:0-7295 GCA_038203025.1 Planctomycetota bacterium | reverse complement strand
AGGAGGCACGATCTTTGTACGGGGTCGAGCCCCTTGCCCGAAGGCGTGCTATCCGTCAGCGAGTGCCACCCTGGTCACCCCTCCCGGTATGCCTACCAGGAAGGCCAGCGGCGACGATTTAGCTCTTACCAGCCCGGGGGGTAGGCCCGCAGGGCCGCGGGGGCAGAGCCCCTGAGTTGTTAGTGCAGATATATGTCCGCTCTGCCCAGCAGACCCGGGAAAAGGAACAACGGAACCCACCCTATGCGCTACATCGCCCTGTTGCTGCTGGCCACCCTTGCCGTCGCTGCCGACTACTACGTCAGTCCGTCTGGTAACGACGGCAATGCCGGCACATCCTCGGCAGCGCCGTGGAAGACGGTGGCGAAGGTGAACGGACGCAGTCTCGCTGCTGGCGACAGGGTGTTGTTCCAGGGCGGGCAGACCTTCACCGACGCTGGGTTGCAATTGCACAGCGACGACGTCGGCACGGCGGCCAATCCTGTGACGATCGGCAGCTATGGCACTGGCCGTGCGACCCTGCAGCCGCCAGCTAGCCAGCATGCTATCGACATCTACAACACCGCCGGTCTGTTTATCCGTGATCTCATCCTCGTAGGTCCCGGACCAGTACTATCCAACACCAATGAGAAGCGCGGGATTCAAGCCTACTGCGACCTGGCCAGCGGCGCCAAGCTGACCAGTCTGCGTTTCGACAACCTCGACATCAGTGCCTTCTTCGAAGGCGTCCTTATCGGCGCCTGGCAGGCCTCGTTCAGCGGCTTCAAGGATGTGCTGGTCACCAACTGCGTCATCCATGACAATCTCAGCAATGGCCTGAGCACCTATGGTTACCAACCGGGCAGCATCACCCAGCAGTCGCACGCCAATCTGCAGGTGGTTGATTGCGAAGTGATGCGCAACTACGGCGATCCCACCCTGAGCAATCCCGCGTCCCAGCATTCAGGTAGCGGCATCATCATCAGCGGCACCAAGGGAGGGCTGGTCGACCACTGCTATGTCCACGACAACGGCGGCTCGGCTGGCGACAACGCCGGCGGCGGTCCGGTCGGCATCTGGACCTACGCCTCCGACAGCGTGACCATGCAGCGCTGCCTGGTGCATGGCCAGCGGACCACGGCCGGCGCGGTCGATGGTGGTGGTTTCGATATCGATGGTGGCGCCACCAATGCCTTGATCCAGTACTGCTATTCCTACGGCAATGACGGTCCGGGCTATCTGGTCGCGGAATATACCGGTGCCACTCCACTGCAGAACGGCACCTTCCGCTACAACATCTCCTGGCGCGATGGCCGGCGAACTGCCAACAACATGGCCAGTGGCTTCCATTTCTGGAGTGGTGAGAATCTGACTTCGGAATGCCAGGACATCCGAGTCTATAACAACCTAGTCTACACCGAGGCAAGCACCGGTGGGGCCTGCGTACGCTACCAGAGCGGGCCGATGGCCGGTATCCGTCTGTGGAACAACATCTTCGTCATCCAAGGTGGTGAGCGCTTCGTCGACATCGGCAGCAATACCGCCTACTTCACCATCCAGGGCAACCTATGGTGGGCGACCGACGGGGTGTGGACAGGCGGCTGGAAATGGGGGGCGTCGACCTATACCTCGTTGTCGGCTTGGCGGTCCGCGGCCGGCACCCCCGAGACTCTGGCGGGCTCGCCGGTCGGTCTGCAGACCGATCCTCTGGTGGCCAGTCTTGCGGCTGGTGCCCAACCGACGTCGGTGGCTGCCATGGAGTCGATGTCCGCCTTCAAGTTGCTCAGCGGGTCGCCGGCTCGTGACGCAGGCCAGGATCTGCGTACCGTGACCTTCGGCTCACTCAACATCGGTACCCGGGATTTCTTCGCGTACTCTATGCCGGTAGAAGCTTGCGACATCGGACCGCACGAGTTCCAGGCCACCGGCCAACTGCAGTTCAGCGCGGGGACCTATAGCAAGACGGAGGGGGATAGCGGGACCTCGACGGTGACCATCACCGTTACACGCACCAGTGGCAACACCGGTTCAGTCCAAGTGGGCTATGCGACCAGCAATGGGACGGCGACGGCCGGCAGCGACTACACGGCTGCTTCAGGAACGCTGTCGTGGGCCGCCGGTGACACCGCGAACAAGACCTTCACGGTAACAATTGCGGGCGACACGGCCTACGAGTCGGACGAGACGGTGCACCTAACGCTGTCCGCACCGACCAATGGCGCGACGCTTGGGGCACAGTCGACTGCAGTGCTGACCATCAGGAATGATGATCCAGCCTTGGACCTGGTCCGCGCCTGTTTCGGCCGGCGGAGCGGCGACACCGGTTGGAACGCGGCCGCCGACCTCAATAGCGACGGCCGGGTCGATGCCGTCGACCTCGGTCTGGCTACCCCATGATCGACAGTCGCTATCGGGTCTGGCTGGAGCGCGGCGAGCCGGCCGATCTGGAAGAGGAGTTGGGTGGACTGCTGCCCAGTCTGCGGGGCCAGGCCCGTCGGGTGCTGGGCAACGCGGCGGACGCCGACGATGCGGTGCAGGAGGCCTGCGTGGTGCTGCTGCAGACGCGCGAGCGACTACCGGTCGGAGTGCCCCTGGCGGCGGTAGCACGGCGGCTCACCGGCCAGCGTGCGCTGATGGCGGCGCGCTCGCGGCAGCGTCGGTGGCGCCGCTTCCTGGGTTTGCCGTCGTCCATCGTCTGAGCTTGGTGGGGTGTCTCCCGAGTCCTGCTGAATCCCTACCCACCAACGGAGGGAACAACGTGTGGCAACATCTGACCCAGCAATTGGGCTGGAAACAGCTGACTGTTCCAACGACAGCCAACTGATGAACCACGTGGGTAAGCCGGTTGCGGGAAATCTGCCAGTCCGGTTTGACGATGGGGTTGTGTCGGGCAACCGCGCCTCCCCTACTCTACTGCCTTTGTCGCGAAAGTTTCAGGTAAGCGACTAGCGGCGCGGATCGGGCGGCAGCACGAAGTCGCTGGTGCCAACCTTCTCCTGTACCCAGGCGACCATGCCGGCGAACGAGCAGAGCAGGGAGGCGATGGTCATCTCGGGCGACAGCACCATCGGCGGGTAGCGGTCCTTGGCCATGACTTTGAGGCGTTCGCGCGAGCTGAGCGTGGCGAAGGCCGCGCGGTAGGTCGGATGGTCGCTGGCGAGGGCGACGCGGGCGTACATCTCGTGCAGCTGGATCAGCTTCTGCATCAGCTGCGCCAGGCGGAACAGCTTCTGGCCGCTGGTCTGGCCCTGCATGAACGGGAACAGATGCGGCGTCTTCTCGATCGCTTCCAGCCAGTGCAGCACGGTCGGATGGGCTTCGCCTTCGGCGGGATCAAACTCGTCGACCGCCATGTAGCCGAGGAAGACCTCCTTGAAGAACTGCGAGCGGATGCGATCCCGCACCAGGGCGAGGCGCGCGGCGGTGCGTTCGGCCTCCGGCAGGTTGGCGATCGGTTCCTCCAGTTCGCGCGCCAGCATCGGCGGACCATTGGCGTCGTCCCAGTGGCTATCGGCCCCGTCGGGGCGGCGCAGGCGCTTGATCGTACGCAGGCAGCGTTCGCCGAAGGACGGCGTCCATACCGCGGCGTCGGCCAGGCGCGGCGAGCCGAAGCCGGGCTGCTCGGTGGCGGTGAGCTTGCCCACGGCGCTGCACGGCAGTTCGCGCAGGTCGGCGATGCCGGGCGCCTCGCCCTGGCGCGCGACCAGCAGGCGGCGCAGGTCACGGTAGATACCGATGGCGTGCAGCTGCAGGGCTGCGACCTCGACCTGCGCCTGTTCGCGCAGCAGGCACAGCTCCTCGATGACCGCCTGACGCACGCTGTGGCTGCGGTAGTGGAAGTCTTCGGCCAGGGCGGTGATGGCGGTCTGCAGGCGCTTCTGGGCCATCTCCGACTCCAGCTCGGCGAGCATGGCCTGCAGGCGCGGGTTCTCGCTCTCGCCGCTGATGAAGGCATCGCCGATGCCGCTCTCCATCTCTTCGATCACGCTGCGATGTCGCTCGATGAGGATGGGGCGGCGGGCCTCGGCGATGAGATCCATCGTCGGCAGGTTGTCGTCGGTCTCGGCGCGAGGGCTCATGGCGTTGGAGGCTGGAGCGGGGAGTCGGGCAGGCAACTGCATTCAGCGCTTCGGGAGTTCGCGTCCGAGCACACCAAGCACATTTTTGAGATCTTCCCAGGCCGGCTTCTTGGCCTCGGGATTGCGCAGCAGATAGGCGGGATGGAAGGAGGGGATCACCGGGATGCCGCGCCATTCCTTGCGCTGGCCGTGCAGCCGCGTGATGCCGGTGAGGCCAAGCAGGGCCTTCAGTGGCGTGGCGCCAAGCAGGCACAGGACCTTAGGCCGCAGGGCGGTCAGCTGCGCCTCCAGGTAGGGCAGGCAGGCGGCCATCTCGTCGGGCTCCGGGGCGCGGTTGCCCGGTGGTCGGCACTTCACCACATTGCAGATGAAGACCTCGCTGCGCTGCAGACCCATCGCCACGATCATCTTGTCGAGCAGCTGACCGGCGGCCCCGACGAAGGGCCGGCCGGAGGCGTCCTCGTCGGCGCCGGGGCCCTCGCCGACGAAGACCAACTCGGGCGTCGGTGGGCCTTCGCCCGGCACGGTTTTGGTCCGCTGCTCGCACAGCCCGCAGGCGCGGCATTGGGCGATGACGTCGGCGATGGCGGCGAGATCGGCGGCGGGGAGGCCGGAGAGGGCGGGCATTGCCACGGTTCGCGGTTCGCGGTTCGCGGTTCGCGGTTCGGGGTTCGCAGCTCGCTGCACCACGGGAGGCACTGTGGTCCTCGGCAGTGGTTCCGAACGAGGCGGCGCGGCAGGTCGCGCGCTGGGCGGGGGCTTGCCCTGGAATTCGATGCCGAAGCCGCGGTCAAGCTCGACCAGTTCCTTGAAGTTGTCGAGCAGATCGGCCATCGACGCGCAGCATCAGCCGCAATACCCTCCTGCAACCTGTGGAACCGCGAACCGCGAACCGCGGCCATGCTACCCCCCTTGCACTTCCAATCGGTTCCGTGCCCGCGACCACAGCCAGCGGTTGCCCAGATGCAGGGCCAGCAGCCAGCCGAGGCCGAGGGCCGCGACCTGGGCGAAACCGGGATGGCCGTCGGAGCCCAGTTCGCCGACGTAGGCGAGCACCGGCCAGTAGCTAATCAGCGCGAACGGCAGCCACGACACCGCGGCGGCGATGGCGTCGGGCAGGTAGTGCAGCGGCACCATCAGGCCGGACAGCAGCATGATCAGGTTGCGCTTCAGGCTGGTCAGGGCGGTGACGTCCTCGAGGAAAAAGCAGGCGATGCCGGCGGCGACGTTCAGCTCATGGTTGATGAGGAAGGCGAGCAGGAACAGCACCGGGAACTGCCACCAGCCGTCGCCGCCTGGCGGCAGTACGCCGAACACCGGCACCAGCACGAAGGACATCGGCAGGGCAAAGAAGAGGATGCGGAAGGCGCATTCCCCAACCGCCAGGGATAGCCACTGGCCGAGCGGATCGATCGGCTTGAGCAGATCGAGGGCGACATCGCCGTTCTGGAACTTCGCCGCGATCTCGGAATCGAGGTTGGTGAAGTAGGCGCTGCGCGCCAGGTAGCCGACCGCCAGGTAGGTGGTCAGCTGGGCCAGGCCCAGGCCGCCGATCTCGGCCCCGGGCCCGCGCGCTGCGAAGATCGCCTTCCAGATGAACCACTGCCCGCCGACAAAGATCGCGTAGGTGGCGATGCCCGTGACGAAGCGCATGCGGTACGCCATCAGGCGCAGCAGGGTCAGTCGGGCGATGTGCCAGTAGGGAAGGAGGGCGTGGGTGATGGTGGGCGTCCTGGTCGGCAGGCGGAGGACACGTGTCAGCGCTCGGCGTCAAGCCGCTGATCGACGCATCAGCAGCAGGTATCCAGCCGGCAGGACGATCAGGGTCAGGGTCGTGCTCATCAGCAGGCCGGCGACGAAGGCGGTGGCCATGGGGCTCCAGGCGACCGAGAACTCGGGCAGGCCGATGGCCATGGGCAGCAGACCGGCGATGGTCGTGGCGGTGGCCATGAGGATCGGGCGCAGGCGCTGGTGGCCGGCGGTGAGCAGCGCCGGATGCAGGGCCAGGCCCTCGGCGCGGCGGGAGTTGATGAACTCCAGCAGGACGATGCCTTCGCCAACCACCATGCCGGTGAGGCCGACGATGGCGATGAAGGTCTGCACAGTGAACATGGCGCGCTCGGGCCGCACCCAGCCTTCTGGCAGCAGCAGGGCGCAGACCCCGATGGCGCCCATCATCAGGGTCACGCCGATAAAGCCGAACGCGACGTTGGTCATGATCAGGGCCGGCTGCAGGTAGCTGTGGAACTGCGTCGCCAGGACGGCGTAGATGATGAAGATGGCGACGACCAGCGCGGTCAGCAGGCTGGCATAGCTGCGCGCCGTGGCCTGAGCCTCGCAGCCGAAGGCGAGGGCGACTCCGGGGTGATCGTGGCTGGCGGTCGCCCACCAGGTGCGCGCCGCGGCGTCGAGATGCACCGCCGACAGCGGACTGTCAGGCGTCAGATCGCCGGTGATGGTGACGGTGCGGCGGTAGTCGCGGCGGGTGAGCTGGGCCGGGCGCTGCTCGACCGTCAGGCTGCCGACGTCGCCGAAGCGCAGGGTACGGCCCTCGGGCGCCAGAGCGAGCGGCACTTGGGTGAGCAGGGCCGGATCGTCGGCGATGCGTTCGGACAGGCGCAGTACCAGCGGCACATCGTCGCGGGCCATGCGGTATTCGCCAACGTAGGACCCTTCGCTGGCGCCGGCAATGAACGCCACCACCTGCATCGGGGTCAGGCCGAAGCGCGCGGCGCGGTCGGCATCGGGGCGGAAGACCAGGCGCTCGGAGCGGGCGGCGGCATCATCGCGCAGGTCGGTGAGGCCGGGCAGGCTGCCGTTGGCGGCGCGGGTGGCGAGGTGGTCGCGCAGGGCGAGGGCGGCGCGCACCACGGCTGCGTCGTCGTCGCCGGCGAAACGGGCGACCAGCGGGGCATCGGTAGGCGGGCCGTCCTTCTGCGCCCCGACGTCGATCTGCACGCCGTCGCGCTCGTAGCGCTGCTCGACCTGGCGGCGGATGGTACCGACCGTGGCGATGGCGTCGGAGTCGCTGCTGGTGATGCGCAGCTCGACGAAGAGCAGAGCGTGGTTATCGCCCCACACCGGCTTGTAGCTGGTGTCGATGTACAAGCCGGACAGGCCGCTGACCGCGGCGAAATGCGCCTTGTCCGCTGCCAATTCGGCGGCAATGCCCCGGACCAGGCGGTCGGTTTCGTCGAGCGGCGTGCCGGCCGGCGCGCGGATGGTGATGTTGACCAC
>JBBREK010000214.1:0-7318 GCA_038203025.1 Planctomycetota bacterium | reverse complement strand
GGGTCAGTTCGGGCAGTTCATCGTCGAGCTTCTGCCGCAGCCGTCCGGCGATAAAGGCAAAGCCCTCGAGCAGCCGTTCGACGTCAGGGTCGCTGCCGACCTCGGTGAGCATGCCGGCGGACTCGGGATGCGCCTGGGCGTATTCCCGGCCCATCTCACGCAGCCAGGTGAGTTCGTCCTGGAAGTAGGTATTGAAAGCCATCAGGCGTCACGCAGGCGCATGCGCCCGTCCGGAGTGATCGAGGTGTGGAAGGAGACGGGATCGCGCCGATCCCCGCCCGCGAGCTGGGCAGAGACGGTGAAGCCGATGGCCATGCGTTCGGCCTCCGCCTGATCAATGCTGACCACGACATTGGTCAGACGCGGTTCGAAGCGCTGGAGGCACAGCTTCACAGCCCGTAGCGCAACCTCAATGCTGGTGGGATAGCCGCACATCAACTCATGCGGCGAGGGGATACCCAACTCGGGCTGGGCGGCGGCGCTACCTTCGCGGGTATTGAGGATGCACTGCAGGTTGCGCAGCACCGAGCGCATGACCGCGCCGCGATCCTCCTTCACAGTCCGATCGCCACCCTCTCGGGCGGCGCGGTTCAGGCGTTCGAGCAGGGTGATGTTGCGGAGCATGGCGATGTCCCTTCCCGCCGCTTGAGGTTTCCGGCGGCGGAAGGGCTTGATCAACAGCGGTTCACTTCTTGTCGAGCTTGCCGACCAGCGACAGGGTGAAGGACGCGCCCATGTACTTGAAGTGGGGCTGCACCTTCATGCCGACCTTGTACCAGCCGGCCTCACCCGGCACGTCTTCGACCGTGATCTCGGCGGACCGCAGCGGATGGGTGTTGCGCACCTCGTCGCTGGGGTTGTCGAGGGCGGCGACGTACTGGTTGATCCATTCCGACAACTCGCGCTGCAGCTGGTTCTTGTCCTTCCACGAGCCGATCTGCTCGCGCTGCAGCACCTTGATGTAGTGCGCCAGACGGTTGACCACGAACAGGTAGGGCAACTGGGTGCCAAGGCGGAAGTTGGTCTCAGCCTGCTTGCCCTCGGCACTCTGGCCAAAGTTCTTCGGCTTCTGGCAGGAGTTGGCGGAGAAGAAGCAGGCGTTGTCACTGCCCTTGCGCATCGACAGCGAGATGAATCCCTCTTCGGACATCTCGTACTCGCGGCGTTCCGAGATCAGGCACTCGGTCGGCACCTTGGTCTCGATCGCACCCATCGACTCGTACTGGTGCAGCGGCAGGTTTTCGACCGCACCACCGCTCTGGGGTCCGATGATATTCGGGCACCAGCGGTACTTGGCGAAGCTGTCGGCCAGACGGCTGGCCAGGGCGAAGGCGGTGTTGCCCCAGACATAGGCGTCATGGTCGCCCTTGACCTGCTCCTGGTAGTTGAATGCCTTGACCGGCACGGTTTCCGGGCCGTAGGGCAGGCGGAGGAGGAAGCGCGGCGCGGTCATGCCGACGCTGCGGGCATCGTCCGATTCGCGGAACGAACGCCACTTGGCGTACTGCGGCCCCTCGAACAGCGACTTCAGGTCGTTGAGCTTGGGCAACTCGGTGAAGCTCTTCACACCGAAGAACTTCGGCGAAGCCGAGGTCAGGAACGGGGCATGCGTCATGGTGGCGACGCTGGCCATCTTCTGCAGCAAGGCCATGTCCTGCGGGCCGGACGAGAACTCGTAGTTGCCGATGATGGCGCCGTAGGGCTCGCCGCCGAACTGGCCGTACTCCGCGGTGTAGGCGGTCTTGTACAGGCCCGACTTGGTGATCTCCGGGGCGTCCTCGAAGTCGGTCTGCAGGTCCTCCTTGGAGGCGTTGAGCAGCTCGATCTTGACGTTCTCGCGGAAGTTCGTGCGGTCGACCAGCATCTTCAGTGAACGCCACGAGCTTTCCATTTTCTGGAACTCCGCGTGGTGCATGATGGCGTCGAGTTGAGCGGACAGCTTGCTGTCCAACTCGGCGATCATCGCGTCGATCATCGCCTTGTCGACCTTGGCGTCGGCCTTGCCCTTGACGAGCTCGGCGACCAGAGCCTCGACGCCACGACGGGCGAGGCCGTAGCCCTCGTCGGCGGGCGCCATATTGGTCTCGGTCATGATGGCGTCGAGGAGGTTCCCGCCGCCGGCTGCTGCTTCAGTGCTCATGGAATGATCCGTTGGTTGCTGTTGCTAGTGGGTGTTCAGGCGGGCTTCTGGCCAAGCTCGGCAAGGATAGCGGCGCGGGCGGCCTCGTCCTGGATGAGGGCCTGGATCTTCTTGCGGAACGCCGGGATGTTGCCGAGCGGTCCCTTGAGTGCGTTGAGGGCCTCGCGCAGTTCAAGCATCTTCGACATCTCGGGCACCTGCTTCGCAACCGCCTCGGGGCCGAAATCATTGATCGTCTTGAACTGCAGTTGCACCGGCAGTTCGCCTTCGCCGGCGAGGGTGTTCTTGGCGCCGATCTGCAGGCTGAGCTTCTGTGCCGCCAGGACGTCGTTGAAGTTGTCCTTGTTGATGTCGACCGGCTTGCGCTGCTCGACCGGCGTGCTGTCGGCACGCTGAGTAAAGTCACCCAGCACCAGCATCTTCAGGGGGAGTTCCTTCTCCTCCTTGGCGCCGCCAGTGTCGGACTTGTAGACGATATTGACGCGCTCTTTGGGGGCGACTGAGCCTTCGCTAGCCATAGGATCCTCCGTGGTAGGTATTAGACAGAGGGACGCTAGGGAGATGACCTGACTTGCAAGAACTCTTGCCTCCCTCATGCACGCACGCTTGCGGTCTGATCTTTCCACGCGTGTTTTGTGAGTTCCACACCTAAAGACTCGTCGTTTCGCATCCGTGTAGCACCAGACCTGAAACGCCCGCTGGGGCCGACATCACTGCAGCCCGCAGCATGTCAGAGGACACAGTTCGCGCCGTCCCGGGAAATCCGCTCGCGAGGACCTCGCATGCAAACCGAGGCCCGGGTGGTGCCTGCATCGCCCCAGTTGCCTGATGGCGAAGCAGGCTCGGCTTGAACTTGACTCCCCGGGGTGGCGTTCTAGGAGTGCGTCGTCTTACCCGACCGACCACTCGTACCATATCACAGGAGCCCTCATGGCTTACTCGCCGCACCTCGTCCTCAAGATTGAAGGCCAGACCGTCAAGGGGGTCAGCACCCAGCAGCAGAACAAGGGTATGGAACTGCTCTCGTTCGCCCTGAGCGCTGATCTCCCCTTCGACCACCAGCTTGGTGTCGCCCACGGCCGCGTCAGCTACTCGCCGATCTCCATCACCAAGCGCATGGACGAGGACACGACCATCCTGCTGACCGCCATGAGTCAGCAGAAGAAGGTGTCCGGCGAGATCCAGTTCTTCCGCTCGACCGACACCGAGAAGAATGAGCACTACCTGACCGTGAAGTTCGACAACGCCCGGGTGACCAACGTTGCCATCAGCCCGATGTCCGACCCGCCCGTCGAGATGGTGACCTTCAGCTACCGCACCATCGAAGTGAACTGGCTCAAGCCCTCCAAACCGTTCAAGGAAGACTGGATGGCCGGCAAGTAGGCAGACGGAAGACAACCGGATCCGTCATCGTCGGCACCTGCCACGTTGATGTGATCCGGCAGTCACTGCGGCGGCCGCACGGCGGAGCCGGCCGACCATAACCAACCAGAGAGCCAAGGAGTCCACCGTGAAGCAGATTTGGGAATTCGATCAGAGTGACCATCTACCGCCCACCAATCGCGGTGTGTGCATGCAGTTGGTCGCCTACTGGATCAACCTGATGGATCAGAACAAAGAACTCATCAACAACTCACCGCAGGGCCTGGAGATTTCGACTCGCTCTGAGGCCCAGAAACTGCAGCGGTTCTACAGCAAGATCAAGAGCACATCGGACGCACAGAAAGAGGCCGTCACCTGGCGTCTGCGCGGCATGAAGGTCACTGAATACGCCGAATGCTCGGCGCTGACCATCGGCAAGATGATGCCAACCAAGCGTACCGGCTACAGCATGGGTATTTACTTCAGTGACGGCGGAGGCCACGCCATCGGGATGTGGCGCTCGGGCAGCAACTCCGGCATGCTCAGCAAGTGGACCGGACACACCTACTTCTTCGATCCGAATGTGGGCAGCTTCAAGGGCGACACCTCCGACTTCCAACGTTGGATCTGGGGATTCCTCCGTGATACCTATGGAACAGTCGCGCGGACGGAGATTGCGACAGTCTCCAAGGCAGTCGCCCCCAAGGGCGGCTTCTCCTACGTCTGAAGCCTGAAACCGCTCGGATCCATTGACGCCCACCTCGGCGTCAGTGGGCTTTCGGCGGCTTGACGCCGAAGCGCTGGATCCACGGGATGTTCGGCTGGGATGAGTCGGCGAGGCTGTTGCCGGCCAGATTGCGGCCTCGCGCCTGGTAGATCTGGAATATCCCGTCCGCATTGCGCGCAGCATTGAACCGCGACGTCGCGCTGATGTAGCGCATGGTGTAGCCGCAACGGCGACAATCGCTGGCATTGGCGGAGCTGCCGTGGATCGTCTTGGCGTGATGCAGGCTGGCCTCGCCGGCGCGCAGGAGACACGGCACGGCGGCGCGCTCGTCGAAGGTCCCGGCCTTGATCTCGTTGCTGAACACGGCCCGTTCCGTGAGGTCGCTATACTCGCTGTAGCCGTGCAGATGCGTCCGCGGCACGACCTGCATGCAGCCGTTTGCGAGATCGCTGTCGTCAATCGCCAGCCAGACAGTGACCACCTCCATCGGATCCCATTGCCCCTTCCAGTAGGCGCTGTCCTCGTGCCAGGGCACGCGACGGCCGTCGCCCGCGGGCTTGCAGATGAAATGGCTGGAGAAGAGCAGGATGTCCGGACCGATGATTGGTTCGACCAGGTCGAGCACGGCGGGATGCAGCAGCCAGCGCATCAACTCGGGATGGTAGAAGTGCGGCACGTCCATCGCCTCTGGTCGTCCGCCGTCGGCGACCCAGGAGGCCAGCAGCGACTCGAAGGTCGCGCGCAGGTCGTGAAAAACAGGTTCCGGCAACACCTGGCCACGTGGCAGGAGGTAGCCTTCGCTCTGATAGTGGGCGAGTTCGTCCGGGCCGATCCGGGCGGCCAACGGGGAAGGTGCGTTCATACCCGCATACTGGTCACAGACCGCTGCGACGACAGGTCGCGGTCGTGACCGGATGTCATCTGGCGTGATCTTGCGCATTGGACCAGGGGCATGGAATGATGCCACATGCCCATTGCCCCGGCCGGCGGGGGCGCCGACGCTCCTAGGTCTACCCGATCTTCATCAGGTGGTCGAGACGCAGCTGTCGCAGCTGGGTGACGACCTGGGCGTGGGCCCGCCGCACATGTACCGGTATCGGCTTAGCAGATTGCACGATCTGCAGCATCCAGGCGATGAGCACGGAGTTCACATGCCCAACCCGGTGCAGGTCGATGACGATGGCCTCCGCCGAGAGGCCCGCCGCCCATTGATGGTAGAAAGGCTGTGCGATGCCACGACGTTGCTCGGCAGTGGCGTGGACGTCGAGGACCGCCTCGCCACCCTGCAGATGCATCACGAACGGCTGGGCATCCAGTTCATGGCGTTCGGCTTCGGTCAGTTCGATCGTCAGCTTGGATGCCAGACCGACGATGATTGCCGTGGCACGGACCGCCGGACGCAGACCGGCGAAGCGCACCATGCCCCCTTGCTGGAGCGCAGTCAGACCGGCGACCGGCAGGCGGTCGATGGTCCCACCTGCAATTGGCGCCTTGACCGAGGCAGCGACCAGCGCAGCGAGCCGTTGCGGGTCAGATGGAGCAGCCAGCCAGGCGGCCAGGGCTGCCGTCGGAGCTGGGCTAGGGCCCTCGGTCATGGTGGGACGGTAGCAGTCCGTATCAGCCCCTCAAGTATCCTGTGACGCCTCCGACCGGTCGAGCGCCTGACGCTGGAGGAGATGGTAGTAGCGGCGGCAGAAACGATGGGCCTCGTCGCGGACGTACTGCAGCAGGCGCAGGCCGGGGTCGCGCCGGGGTAGACGCAGCCCCTTGCCGCCGGGCAGCACGATCGTCTCCTCGCGTTTGGCCAGGCCGACAATCGCCGGCAGGACGACCTCCGCCTCGGCCAGGGCCGCCAGCGCCGCGTTGAGTTGTCCCAGGCCGCCATCGATCAGCACCAGATCGGGCAGCGGACGGCCCTCGTCTCGTAGCCGGCGGTAGCGGCGGCCGACCACCTCGCGCATGCTGGCGAAATCGTCGTTGCGCACCGCATCGATCGCGCCCTTGACGCGATAGCGACGGTACCCGTCCTTGTTCGGCACCCCGCCGACAAACTGCACCATGGCCGCGACGACGTGCTCGCCGTGCAGGTGCGCGATGTCGAAGCCCTCAATGGTGCGCGCCGGAGCGGCCAGGCCGAGATGTTGCTGGAGGGCTGCCACGCCGGCGCCGATGTCGATCACCGGGGCGGCCGGCTCGCGGTAGTCGGACAGCTTGCCGCGCTCCGACAGACGCTCGATGGCCTGGATCTGGTCGCGGACGCGCGCCGCATCCTCGAAGTGCAGGCCCTTGGCCGAGGCGCGCATACGCTCGCGCATCTGTTCGAGCAGCGGCCCGCGGCCACGGCCGGTGACAAAGGCGCGCAGGGCGCGGATGTCCTCGCCATATCCGGCGGCATCGATCTTCGTGGTGCAGGGCGCGCTGCACCGCTTGATGTGCCAGTTCAGGCAGGGCGTGAACGAGCGCCGCACTGGATCGTCCTCGCGGATGTCCAGTTCGCAGGTGCGGTAGCGGAAGGCGCGCTGCAGGAAGTGGCAGGCGCGCTGCAGGTCCCCACCGCTGGTGAACGGGCCGAGCAGGTCGACGCCGGGCAGCCGTCGATCGCGGGTGACGAAGACGCGCGGAAACGGCTCGCGGGTGATCGCCAGCAACGGGTAGTCCTTGCCGTCCTTGAGCAGGACGTTGAAGCGCGGCTGCAGGTCCTTGATCAGCTGCGACTCGGCAAGCAACGCCTCGACCTCGGAGCCGGTCACCAGCCACTCGACATCCACCGCTTCCTGGAGCATGCGCAGGGTGCGCGGCGCATGCTCGACGATGCGCTGCACATAGCTGGCCACCCGGCGACGCAGATGCTTGGCCTTGCCGACGTAAATGACGCGGTCCTCGGCATCCTTCCACAGGTAGCAGCCCGGATCGTCGGGGACGATAGCTATCTTGGCCAGCAACGACGATGGAAGCATGGCTTATGGCGAGGTTCGCGGTTCGCGGGTCGCGGTTCGCGGGTGTTGCGTCATGCGGGGCCCCTGCACGCTTGTCCAAGCGGGGACCGCGAACCCCGGCCCCCGAACCGCGAACCGCGGGCGCCGGGCAGG
>JBBREK010000213.1:0-7347 GCA_038203025.1 Planctomycetota bacterium | reverse complement strand
ACCGACTCATTGAGGGTAGAGATGAAACGCACGCCCTGGGCGCGGACCAGGATGTCGCTGCGCTGTGCGTCAAGGACCACCCGGTCGTCGGTAGCGTTAGCGCTACCGGCATCGTGCTCGACCTGGCTGCTCGCCCGGGCTTCGCCTGAAATACGGTACATGAAGAACGCACCCGGATTCTCGGTCGCACCCAGCGGCGCGCCGCTGCCACCATCAGGGGGGGGGTTTTCGATCGTCGACTCGACGCCGGCGGTAGTGCGCAGCTTAGTCCATACCGGCTCGAACTTCCAGCGCACCTCGACACCGCCGACGAAGTCGGCACCGTAGTTGGGGTCGATTTGGCTGAAATCCTCCGGCCGCCCGGTGGCGGCGAGTTCGATGACCTCGCGTTGGCGCCGCGCCAGGACGATGTCGAGGGCGGCCACAACCTCGCCCTCGCGGCCCGAGGCAACTTCGCGCTGATGCGAGTAGATGGCGCCATCGGTGGCCGTGGTGATGAGGGCCGCGGCTACAGCCATGATAATCACTGCCGTTATCAGAGCATTACCGCTACGGGTGCGCGAAAGGCGTGGGCTGTAGGTGGAGATATTCATGGCAGCCTCGATTTCAGTACACGAAGGGGATGTTGTTGAGGGTCGCCGAGACATCGAGGTCCTCCTCGGCGGCGACCTGGTCGTCGTATTCGTTGCGCGCCAGCATGGCGAAGGTGTTTTCGACGATGCGCCAGCTGACCAGACGCAGGCCATTGACCGACTCCGTCGATGGTCGCGCCACCACCAGACGCAACCTCACCTGGTTCGCCGCCAGTGTGCGGTCGTGCCGGCGCGTCGTCCAGGTGGCGCGAACGATGTCATCGGACAACACCAGATCGATCTGGTAGCCGCGCGCATTGGTTGGGTCGGTGATCCAATCGCCCTGGTCCTGGCCCAGCACACGGGTGCCAGAGGCAAGAACAGAATGGGCACGGACGAGGCGGCCGAAGCCTGTCGGACTGGGAATTACGGCATAGCAGAACTCGCGCAGGTCGTCCGGACGCTGCTCGTCATCCTGCCCTTCGGTCGGGTCTTGATACATGCGGTCAGCGAGAATCGTTTCCCACTGCATGCGCAGACGAGGTCCGGATGAGGCGTCATCGAGTACCGCGCCCCACATCGGCACTCCATAGGGCTTCATGTAATTCGGGTCGGAGGTAGGCAGCAGCGAATTGATGTGGACGAAGTTTCCACTACCATCGTCGATCCAGGCGGATGGGCGGAGCACCAAGTCCTCGCCCTGGGCTGATCTCGGCAAGTTGGCCCAGTTGGTCGGTTGGCGCCAATCGTAGGCGCGCGAACCGCGGGTGCGCCAGTACGCGTCGCCGCCGGCAGGTACCACCTGTGTGTCGCCAGAGCTAAGCGGCCCACCCGAGTAGCCCGGGAAGAAGGTCATGTCGCCGGGGATCTGTCTATCGGCGTCGGTGGGATCCACGTTCCAGGCGCTGGTGGCGACACGCAGGTAGATGATGTCATTCGAAGGCTGTGCCATCTCCCGAGCCAGATCGCTGGTGACCAGCAGGCCACCACGGGCCATTTCAGCGGTTACGGTATCCGCTAGTGCGGCGACCGAGCCGCTGCTCCATCCTGGATAGGCAGCTGACGTCCAGGGCGTCCACCGCGTGTATGGGCCCTGGCCCGGCTCCGCTCGTGTGGGGAAGGCTGTACCGATGGCCGGTGGGGTGTTGGCGCGCAGATACGGATAATAGCGCAGGCGGCGGTCGTTGCCCACAGACTGATACTCGACCTCGTTGAGCAGGCCGTCGCCATCGATGTCCTCGCCGGGGTCGAGAACGCCATTGCCATTACTGTCCTCCTGGCCGTAGAAGTACCATCCGGAGGCACTCATGTCGGCGGAGATGCGGCGGGTGACGCTATCAATATCAAAATGCACTTGGTCCTGCGCCTCGGCCACGGCGCGGTAACGCTGTGAACTGACCAGCGACTCCATGGCCAGTGCCATCACCGACAGGAAGATGCCCATGGCAATGACAACTTCGAGGAGGGTGACGCCATGACAGACAGAACGGCTCATGGGTTAGCGCTTTTTGCCGGAGATGAGGGTGTACATGCGGCGATTGGGCGCTTCGCCGGGCGGTGGCGACGGCCGGCGACGATCGATCCACGTGACAGTGATACGCATCGCCGCAGGGTCGTGTTCGCCAATGCGGACGGTGGCCTGACTTGCGACGCTCTCGGTCTCAGGCAGGAGGATCGGCGCTGCGCCGCCGGTAACGCCAATGCGGGGGATGTAGTTTTGGCCAGCGAGGCGATCGACCACAGCGTGGCCGGTCATCGCCGGCTGGATGCGCTCTGCCACCTGCGCTGGGTTGATCGCCCAAACCGGAGGGCTTCCGGTCCGGACCAGTGTTCCGTCGAGCAAGCCACCATCGCAGGGGGCGTTGCCGTTGGCCGTGTCGCGGATCACATCACCGAACGAGTCGAGGGCAGTGTGGGCGCGGTAGTACTCGACATAAACGCGCAACCCGTCGAGGGTAGTCTGAAATGGCAGCCGACGCCGCTGGCGAGGATCCTGGGTTCCAACAACCAGCGGCAGTCCCCGATCATCACCCAGCGAGTTGTCGTCGTTATCAATGCCGTCGTTACTTGTGTCCGGATGCCTCGCCCAGTAGAGGTAGGCGTCATCCTCCTGCAGGTTGTTGAGGTCGTCCCAGTTCTGCGCCTGCGCCCCCTGCAGGATGAACTCCGCCACCTGCCTGGCCTGTCGGTAGTCGTCAACATCCCGTCGCACCATGTCCTGGTTGGCGATGCCGCTGATGACAGCGAGCATGCCAATGGTCAGCACGGAAATCGCCACCATCACTTCGAGGATGGTAAAGGCACTGATAGAGATGTGACGACGCGTCTTCACGGTTACGCTCCTATTCCACCCGTGGAATACCACACTTCCGGCCTAGACCACTGTGGGAAACCACGACAGTCATCGTGCAGAAACGATGCGTGAAGAAATCATTTGTATCGAATTGTTACCCTACCTCGCTTCCGCGAACGCCACTTCCGACGCCATAAATGTCTGTTGTACATCACGTTGTGTGTGCACCGAGCTCCAGAAGGCGGCCTCGTAGGGGCTGGGGGCCAGATAGATGCCGGCGCGGTACATGGCGGTGACGAAGCGGCGCCAGCGGGCGTCGTCCTGGCGCTGGGCGCTGGTCCAGTCGGTCACCTGGGTGTCGGTGAAGAAGTAGCCCCACATGGTGCCGGCCTGGCAGAACTGCACCGCCACGCCGTGACGGGCGGCGCTGGCACGCAGGCCGTCGATCAGACGGGTCAGGCGGGCGGCGGCGCGCACGTAGAAGCCGGGGCGGCTGGCCAGCTTCAGCGTCGCCAGGTCGGCTGCGACGGCGACCGGGTTGCCCGACAAGGTGCCGGCCTGGTAGCACGGACCCAGCGGGGCGAGCTGCGCCATGACGTCGCGCGATCCACCGTAGGCCGCCACCGGCAGGCCGCCGCCGATCACCTTGGCCAGACAGGTGAGGTCCGGGCGGATGCCAGTGACCACCTGCCAGCCGCCCCAGCCGACGCGGAAGCCGGTCATCACCTCGTCGAAGATGAGCAGCGCGCCATGCGCGGTACACAGCGCACGCAGGCCTTCAAGGAAGCCGGGCTGCGGCAGCACTAGGCCCATATTGCCGGCCACCGGTTCGACGATCACCGCCGCCACCGCGCCACGGTGCTTGACCAGCATGCGTTCGACCGCGGCGACGTCGTTGTACGGACAGCTGATCGTCGTCGCCGACACCCCGGCCGGGACGCCGGCGCTATCCGGGGTGTTGAGCGTCGCGCAGCCCGAGCCAGCGGCGACCAGCACGTGGTCGGCGTGGCCGTGGTAGCAGCCATCGAACTTGATCACCAACTCACGGCCGGTGGCGGCGCGGGCCAGGCGCAGGGCGCTCATGCACGCCTCGGTGCCGCTGCTGACCAGGCGGACCTGCTGCAGGCTGGGCACGGCCGAGCACAGCAGCGTGGCCAGCTCGGTCTCGGCCATGGTCGGGGCGCCAAAGCCGAGGCCACGCTTGGCCGCGTCGGCGACCGCGCGCAGCACGCGCGGATGCGCGTGACCGTGCAGCAGCGGTCCCCACGACAGCACGTAGTCGACATAGCGCCGGCCATCGAGGTCGATGATCTGGCTGCCCTTGCCGCGCGCGATCATCGGCGGATTGCCGCCCAGGCGCTTCCACGCCCGCACCGGACTGTTGACGCCGCCGGGGATGACGCGGCTGGCTGCGGCAAAGGCGCGGCGGGATCGGGGGCCGGCGATGGGCTCATCGCGAGTACGGGCAGTGCGGACCATGCAGACCTCCAGTTGCCCTGCCCGGGTCACCGGACTAGGCTGGGGTTGTGCTCTACCTCGCCAGCCGAAGCCCGCAACGCGCGACCCTCTTGGCCCGGGCCGCGGTGCTATTCACCGTCGTGCCCAGCGCCTGCCGCGAGGACGACATCGCCTCACCCCTGCCCCAGGCCCTGGCCATCGAGCGGGCCCGGGCCAAGGCGCGCGGGGCCCAGGAAGTGCCGGACGGAGGCATCGTACTTGGCGCCGACACCGTCGTCGCCCTCGGCCGTGAGGTGCTGGGCAGCCCGTCCGACGCCGCCGGCGTCGCTGCCATGCTCGGCAAGCTTTCCGGCACGACGCATCAGGTAATGACGGCGCACTGCCTGTGGAAGGCCGGCTCCGACACCGAGGCCATCGCCCTGAGCACCGCCCGCGTCACCATGCGTCCGCTCTCGGCGCAGGAGATCGCCGACTACGCCGCCAGCGGCGAGGGCATCGCGAAGGCGGGCGGCTATGCCATCCAGGAGAAGGCCGATCGCTTCGTCGTCGAGTTACTAGGCGCCATCGAGACGGTCATCGGCCTGTACGTCCCGACCATCGCCAAGTTGTGGCGCGAGGTCGCCGAGGGCTCGCTGCCCGGCTACACCGGACCGACCAGCACGGGACTGCAGAGGGCCCTGAAGTGATCGCCATCCTTTCTGACATCCACTCCAACCTGGAGGCGCTGTCAGTGGTGCTGGAACGCTGCGAATCGCTGGGCGTCAAGCGCTACCTCTGCCTGGGCGATGTCATCGGCTATGGACCGGATCCGCTGCCGGTGGCGCAGATCGCGGCCGAACGCTTCAAGGTCAGCCTGATGGGCAACCACGAGGAGGCCCTGGTCACTGGCAAGCATCGCTTCAACCCGCACGCCGCCCAGGCGATCAACTGGACCCGCCAGCAGCTGCAACAGCCCGAGCACCACGCCCTGTGGGACTGGTTCAAGGCGCGCAAGCCGTTCGCGGTGCAGGACCGGTTGCTGTGCGTGCATGGCTCGATCTACGACCCGGTGCACGACTACGTCGACGAGCCGGAGAACCCGATCGAAGCCCAGCAGATGATCGACACGCTGAACAAGGACTTCAGCGGCTTCGACATCTGTTTCGCCGGCCACAACCACACCCCGTTCATGGCCACCACCGTCGGCATCATGGTGCCGCACGATGGCCACCGGCAGTTCCGCCTGCCCAAGGGCCACAAGGCCTACGTCTGTGTCGGCAGCGTCGGCCAGCCGCGCGACCGCGATCTGCGCGCCAGCTTCGCCACCCTCGACGGCGAGACCCTGACCTTCCACCGCCTGACCTATGACATCCAGGTGACCCAGGCCAAGATCCGCAAGGCGGGACTGAACGAGTTTCTCGCCGAGCGCCTCGGCGAGGGCATCTAGGGGCTCGCTAGGCTCGCGCTACGGCGAGGCGCTCGAGTGTGCGCTTGGCGCACCGCAGCGCCGGCCCGGCCCGGGCCGGCCGTAGCGCGAGTGAAACGAGCCCCTATCCCCACACCTCGACCGCCGGCTCGGCCAGGCCTGGCAGCCAGACGATGCGCTCGGGCAGGATCGGCCTGCCCTGGGCGAAGGCGACGGCGTTTTCGGCCGACTGCATTTCCATGGCGTAGCGACCCTCGAAGCTGCAGGAGCCCTGGTGGCAACACAGGACAACGTTGGGCAGCGCAGTGAGCGGGCCGCGATACGGCTCGTGTTGGTAGACGTCGAGGGCGGCGCCAGCGAGCCGCTTGGCGGTTAGCATCTCGACCAATGCGGCCTCATCGAGAACCTCGCCGCGGCAGGTGTTGAGCAGATAGGCCGTCGGCCGGAGCAGCGCCAGCTTCTCGCGCGACAGCAGGTTGTGGGTGCGCTTGGTGTAGGCGAGGTGGACGGTGACCGCGTCGGCGGTGCATAGCAGATCATCAAGTCCGACGTAGGTCACGCCGTTGGCGGTGGCCCAGGCGGGATCCTCGACAATGTCGTGCGCGATGACGCGCATGCCGAAGGCGCGCGCGAGTACCGCCACCTGCCTGCCGATGCGACCGCAGCCAAGCACGCCGAGGGTACGGCCCTGCCACAGCGGCCCGACGTGTCGCACCCAGATACCCTGACGCAGACCTTCGTGCGCTTCGACCAGGCGTCGCGACAGGCTGAAGAGCAGGCCGAAGACCTGCTCGACCACGCTGCGTGCCGGGGCCTCGGGGGTGTAGGTGACGGCGAGACCGCGCTGCATGCAGGCGGTGACGTCAAGGCCGTCCAGTCCGACGCCGACCCGGGCGATGTGCGTGAGGCGCGTTCCGGCGCCCTCGATCACGCGGGTCGGCAACGGTTCGGTGCCGGCCAGCAGCACGTCGACGTCCTGGATCAGGGCCAGAGTCTCATCCGGCGTATGCTTACGCCGGTGCGGCGAGAGGCGGATCTCGAAGCCGGCCGATTCCAGCAGCTTCAGCGGATCCTGGCTGCTGATGCCGTAGGGATAGGAGGAGACCTGCGCAACAAGGCTCATACGCGCGCGGTTGTGGGCAGAACGTACGTCGGGCAATCGCCATTGCCCCTTTGCGCGCCAGCGGCGCGCGGTCCCAGGGATCGTCACGATGGTGGCGCAGGCGGAGTCGAGCACGCCTCGTTGGACGTCGGACGCGCAATCGGCGAACGTCAGTGAGCCGGGCTTGCAGGTCCAGGGCAGAGCCCGGTCGGGGAGGTCTGGAGGGGTCGAGCCCCCGCCAGGAGCGCGTCAGCGCGGGGCTGATTGCCTCTCGGCGGACTGAAGTCCGCCGACCGTGCCGGCTAAAGCCGGCGCTACGTCGCGAAGGTACGTCGCGTACGGTACGTCGCGTACGGTACGTCGCGAAGGTACGTCGCGAAGGTACGTCGCGTACGGTACGTCGCGAAGGTACGTCGCGAAGGTACGTCGCGAAGGTACGTCGCGAAGGTACGTCGCGAAGGTGGAGGAATGTCACGATGGTGGCGCAGGCGGAGCCGAGCACGCCTCGTTGGACGTC
>JBBREK010000212.1:0-7357 GCA_038203025.1 Planctomycetota bacterium | reverse complement strand
GTCCACCCTGGGAGCGCGGCCGGCCCGGCCGACCGTCGCCCTGGGCGGCCCGCCCAGGGCTGAAATGAGCCCCCGGCCGGGCCGGCCGGAGGGACGGGCGGGGCCGCGGCCCGCGCTCCCCGGTCAGGCCGCGTCGGGGTCGACGCGGCTGAGGAATATCTTGCCGTCGCCGATGCGCCCGGTGCGGCAGGTCGCCAGCACCAGCTGGATCAGCTCTTCCCGGCGGGCGTCGTCGACCAGGCACTCGACCGCGACCTTGGGTAGGAACTCGATCTGGTACTCGCGACCGGCGTATTGTTCGAGATGGCCCTTCTGCCGTCCGTAGCCGCGCGTCTCCCAGGCGGCCAGGTCCTCAGCCCAGCCGGCGGCGGCGAGGCGCTGGCACAGCACCTCGGCACGTTGCGGTCGGACGACGATCAGGGCTTTAAACATCGCTGCTCGACGCGGGCTGAAGCCCGCGGTTCTTCAACCGGCCTTCGCCACTTCGACCACTTGGCCGATGGCGCGCAGCTTGGCGTAGCGACCGTCCATCAGCTGGGTCATGGTCAGCTTGGACAGCTCAGCGAGGTTGCGGGCGATGGCGTCGCCAAGGCGGGCGGCCATCTCCTGCGGCCGGCGATGGGCGCCGCCCGGTGGTTCGGCGACGATCTCGTCGACCACGCCGTGACCCTTGAGGATGTCGGCGGTCAGGCCGAGGCGCTCGGCGGCGAGGTCGCGCTTGGAGCCGTCCTTCCACAGGATGGCGGCGCAGCCCTCGGGGCTGATCACCGAGAAGTAGCTGTTCTGCAGCATCAGCAGGCGGTCGCCGATGCCGATGCCCAGCGCCCCGCCAGAGCCGCCCTCGCCGATCACCACGATGACCACCGGGGTACGCAGGGCGGCCATGTCGCGGATGTTCTCGGCGATGGCGATCGACTGGCCGCGCTCCTCGGCTTCGACGCCGGGGAAGGCGCCGGGGGTGTTGACCAGGCAGACCACCGGCAGGGCGAAGCGCTCGGCCAGACGCATCTTGAGCATCGCCTTGCGGTAGCCTTCGGGATGCGGCATGCCGAAGTTGCAGCGGCGGCGCTCGTGGACGTCCTTGCCCTTCTGCTGGCCGATGACCATGCAGCGGATGCCGCCGATGGTCGCCAGGCCACACTGGATGGCCTCGTCGTCGCCGTAGAGGCGGTCGCCGGACAGCGGCACGAAGTCGGTGCAGCACAAGCCAATGTAGTCACTGGTCTGCGGGCGTAACGGATGACGCGACAGCTGGACGCGCTGCCACGGGCTGAGGCCGGCGAACAGCCGGTCGCTCTCGGCGGCGAGCTTCTCCTCAAGACCGCCGATTTCGCGGGCGACATCGACCCCGGTCGACTCTGAGAGCTGACGCAGCTCTTCGATCTTGTCCTGGAGGCGGGCCAGCGGGTCGAGGAAGTCGAAAGGGGCGCTCATGGGCGGGGCATGATAGGATGGGCGGCAATGCGGCAACCTGGGACCGTGCGGCGCCGACATGCTGCCTGGGCGACCCATTGCCCCAGCGCGCCAGCGGCGCGCTGTCCCAGGTTGCCGCAGGCGCGGCCCGGCCACGATCCCGGCGTGCGCTGCCTGGTCGTCTTCTGCCTGCTCGCCGCCGTGGGCGCTGCCGACCCCGACGCCTGGCAGGAGTCGCTGCGTCCGCCCGACGACGGCTGGCGTGCGACCGCGCAGGACCTGGTGTTCAACAACGAGAGCGAGCCGAAGACCCTCGATCCGCACTTGATTACCGGCGTGGTTGAGGCGCGCCTGGCCCTGGCCCTGTTCGAAGGCCTGACCACCCTCGACCCGCGCACCCTCGAACCGCGGCCGGGCCTGGCGGCGGCGTGGGAAGCCGACGCCGACGGCCTGGGTTGGACCTTCCGCCTGCGACCGGGCCTGCGCTGGAGCGACGGCCATCCCATCACCGCCGCGGACCTGCGCGCCTCGTGGCTGCGCGCCCTCGACCCCAAGACCGGCGCCGACTACGCCGAACTCTACGATCCAATCGTCGGAGCGGCACGGATCCGCACCGGCGCGGCCGGCGCCGAGGCCCTCGGCGTCACCGCAACAGGCGACACCCTGCAGGTCCGCCTCGACCGCCCGTGCCCGTGGTTCCTCTCGCTGTGTGCCTTCCACGCCTTCGATCCGGCGCCGCTGCACGTCATCGCCACGTGGGGCGAGCAATGGACGCGGCCCGAGCACCTCGTGGTCAACGGCCCCTTCACCGTGCGCGAGTGGAAGCCGCGCGAGCGCATCGTGTTGGAGCCCAATCCCGCCTGGCACGGCCGCGACCGCGTGCGCCTGCGCAGCATCACCGCCCTGCCCTACCAGGATCTCGACGCCGCCTACCGGCTGTTCCGCCAGGGCGGCCTGCACTGGATGGCCTCGGTGCCGCAGGCCAAATGGGAGGAGGTGCGCTGGCTGCCCGAGTACTACGTCTCGCCGGTGCTGACCACCTACTTCTACCGCTTCAACTGCACCAAGCCGCCATTTGACGACAAACGCGTGCGCAAGGCCTTCAGTCTGGCGCTCGACCGCAGCGTGATCGCCGGCCAGGTACTGCGCGCCGGGCAGATCCCCGCCACCTGGCTGACCCCGGCGGTGGCCGGCTATGAACCGCCGCCTGGCCTGCCCACCGACCGCGCCGAGGCGCGCCGGCTGCTGCGTGAGGCCGGTTACGGCCCGGGCGGGCGCGACCTCGGCCGCGTCGAACTGCTCTACAACACCAGCGAGGCCCACAAACAGGTCGCCGAGGCTGTAGCCACGCAGTGGGAGGACGCGCTCGGCGTCCGCGTCGAGCTGATCAACCGCGAGTGGAAGGCCTACCTCGCCGACACCAGCGCGCTCAACTACCAGGTGGCGCGGGCCTCGTGGCAGGGCGACTACCTCGACCCTGACACCTTCCTCAACCTGTGGCGGGGCGGCGGCGGCAACAACCGCACCGGCTGGAGCGACCCGGCCTACGACACCGCTCTGGCCGCCGCGCAGGCTGACACCGACCCGGTCCGCCGCCTGACCCGCTACCGCGCCCTGGAGGAGCGCCTGGTCACCGACGAGTTCCCCTTCATGCCGATCTACATCTACGTCAGCCAGGGCCTGATCCGGCCAGAGGTGCGCGGCTGGTTCGAGAACGTGCGCGATGAGCATCCGTGGCAGTATATGTGGATGGGGCGATGATTGCCCCGGTTTCGGGTTTCGGGTTTCGGGTTTCGGGGTCGTGTACCGACGCGAAACGCCCCGTGCCACGCTTGCGTCCCGAAACCCGAAACCCGAAACTCGAAACCCGTGCTACTTAGACGCCTCGTCTACGCCCCGCTGGTGCTACTGGCCATCGCCCTGGCGACCTTCGCCATGGTGCGGTCCGCCAAGGGTGGGCCGTTCGATGCCGAGCGCGCTATCGATCCTGTGGTGCAGGCGGCACAGGAGAAGCGCATGGGCTTCGACCGGCCGCTGCCCGAGCAGTTCGTGCGCACCATGGCCGGGGTCGCCGACGGCTCGCTGCCGACCTTGTCGCCGGGACAGACGGTCGGCTCGGTCATCGGCGGCAAGATTCTGACCACGCTGCAACTCGGCGGCGGGGCGCTGATCGTCGCGCTGTTCGCCGGACTGGGGCTGGCGCTGCTCGGGGCATCACGGCCGGGCGGCTGGCTCGATCGCTGCACCGCCAGTGCGGCGATGACGGCGGTGGCGGTGCCGGCCTTCGTCATCGGCCCGGCCCTGGTGCTGACCTTCGGCCTGTGGCTGCCGTGGCTGCCGGCCGCCGGCTGGGGCACCTTCGCCCACCTCATCCTGCCAGTGGCGGCGCTGGCGGCGGCGCCGGCGGCGCGCATCGCCCGACTGGCGCGCAGCACCCTGGCCGAGGAGGCCAACGCCGACCACGTCCGCACCGCCCGCGCCAAGGGCGTCGGTCCATGGCGCGTGCTGGTCGTCCACCAGCTGCGCCCGGCGCTGGTGCCGGTCGCCGCCTACCTCGGCACCGCCTCGGCCTACCTGCTGACCGGCTCGGTGGTGATCGAGCAGGTCTTCCAGGTGCCCGGCCTGGGCAGCGAAATGATCCAGGCGGCGATGAACCGTGACCACAATCTGGTCATGGGTCTGACCATGCTGTTCGGCAGCCTGGTCATCGTCTGCAACCTCGCCGCCGATGGCGTGGTCATGCTTATCGACCCGCGGGCGAGGCGGGCATGAGCGCCTCGCTGTGGCAGCATTTCCGCCGCGACCGCTGGGCCCTGGCTGGACTCGGCATCTTCCTCCTGGTGACGCTGGCCTGCCTGCTGGCGCCGTGGATCGCGCCATCGCCGGAAGAGCTGCGTCCGTGGCTCGGCGCCCAGCCGCCGCTGTCGCGACACCCGGCGGTGACCCTGGTCGAGCGCTTCGTCCCCGGCGAGCGCAGCGCGCTGGCCGCCGGCGCCCGCCAGCTGGAGCTGCAGCTGGCGACCGGGGCCGAGCGCCTCTACCGCTGCGCCCTGCGTCGCGGCGCGCTGGAGATCCGCGGGCCGGATGCGCGACTGCTCGATCATCTCGACGTGCCGGTCGGCGCCGTGGTCATCGGTCCGCAGGGCGTCGAACGTACGGCCCAGGCCGGGGCGCTGCACGCCGGCGGCGACGCTCCGCGCTGGCTGGTCGACGCGGCGAAACCCGTGCGCTACCTGCGCCTGAGCGACCCCGGCGCACTGCAGACCTGGGTTATCGCCTGCGATGGCGACGGCACGGTGACCAGCATCACCCGCGATGGCGAGCCGGTAAGCGGCGAGGTCGAATTGCGCGGCGAGCGCGTGCAGTCCCTGCGCGCCGACGGCCACGAACGCACCGCCTTCCACCTGCTCGGCACCGACCAGCAGGGCCGCGATCTGTGGGCGCGTACCCTGTACGGCGGCCGCCTGTCGCTGCTGGTCGGCCTGGTCGCTACTGCCGTCAGTCTGTGCATCGGCGTACTCTACGGCGCCGTCGCCGGTTATCGCGGCGGCCGCACCGACGCGGCGATGGTCGCCGGCATCAACATCCTCGACGCGGTGCCCTTCCTCTTCCTGGTCATCCTGCTGATGACCACCTTCGACCGGAACCTGATCACCTTTTTCGCCGCCCTCGGTGCGGTGCAGTGGTTGACCACGGCGCGCATAGTCCGCGCCCAGGTGCTGGCCCTGGCCGGCGGCGACATGGTGCTGGCGGCGCGCGCCTCCGGCCTGCCGCCGTGGCGTATCCTGCTGCGCCATCTGGTGCCCAACTGCCTCGGCCCAATCCTGGTCTTCGCCGCCCTGACCGTGCCAGCAGTCATCCTTGAGGAGAGCTTCCTCTCGTTCATCGGCCTGGGCGTGCAGCAGGATGGCCGGCCGCTCGACTCCTGGGGCAGCCTGGTGGCGCAAGGCATGGCGGCGCTGGGCAGCGACGGCGGCCAGGCCTGGCTGTTGGCGGTTCCCGCGCTGGCAATGACCGGCACGCTGCTGGCGCTCAATCTGGTCGGCGACGGCCTGCGCGCAGCGCTTGATCCCAGGTTGGCGAGGATGGCACGATGAATTCCTACAAGTTTCGGGTTTCGGGTTTCGGGTTTCGGGGACTTCTGCTGGCGCTATGCGCCTGCGTGGCCTTCGCCGGCGAGGCGGTGCGGGCCGGGCAGGAGGCCCGGGCGCTGGCGGCGGTGGCGGCGCTGCCGGATGGGCCGAAGCGCGAGGCTGGACTACGCATCGTACGGCAGGTGTGGCAACAGTTCCGCGACGAGGCCAAGGCCGCCGAGCAACCGCCGGCAGAGGGCGAGCCGCCGCGCCTGGCCGAGCTGCGCCAGCGCAACGCCAGTCTCGCCGCCCTGCGCAAGTTAAGCGGTGACCAGGGCCGGCAGGCCATCACCGCCCTGGTCGAGGCGCACCTCGAACGCTGGCCGCTCGACGACGAGGCGCGCAATCTGCTCGGGCTCGGGCGATTGGAGGCCGGCGACCGCGACGGGGCGCTGAACGCGCTGATCGCCATCCAGGCCTGCGATCCCGCAGCCGCAGCGGCGCGCGAGCTGCGCGGCCGGCTCTACGTCGATGACAGCGATCCCGACACCGCCGCCCGCGCCGCTGCCGATCTCGCGCCGCTGGTCGCCAGGCTGCTGGCCGACGGCTGCGCCACCGAGGAGGCCGGCGACGCCACTGCCGCCCAGCGAGCCTTGGCTGCGCTAGAGCCGCTGGCCAAGGCGGTGCGTGGCCCCGTGGCGACCGGCACGCTCGCGGCGTTACGAGCTGCTGCCGCCGAGCGTGCCGAGGATTGGTCGGCTGCCCTAGAGTTGTGGCGCACCGCCGCTGCCGCTGGCATCGAACGACCCGATCCCGCCCCACACCTGCGCGCCCTGGTCCGCCGGCTGCGTGCTGGCGAGGTCGACCCGGCGATCGCCGCCGGCGACGTCACTGCGCTCACCGAGCTGTCGCCCGCCTTCCCCGAGCGCGACGACCTGCAGGATCGGCTGTTCCGCCTGCTACTCACCCGTGGCCAGCTCGCCGCCGCCCGCGATGCGGGCCGAGCCCTGGTCGCAGCCGATCCGACGCATCCGCTCGGCCTGCTTGTCACCGAGGGCGCGCAGGCCGGCGTCGATCCCCGCCGCCTCGAACTGCTGCCGCCGGTGCTGCTGAAGCTGCATCTGGCCGCACCGGCCCTCGGGGCTCGGTTCCCTGTTGTGTACGGCCTCGACGCGGCGCTGACCGAAGCCGCCGGCGATCCCGCCGGCGCGGCAGTAGCACTCGATCCGCTGCTGGCTGCCCAGCCTGGCGACCGCGGCGCACGCTGGCAGCGCGCGCGGCTGCGGCTGGTCGCAGGCGATCACGCCGGCTCCATCGCCGATTGCGATGCGCTGCTTGCCGACCAGGCGAACGACGCCGACACCCTGGCCTTGCGCGCCCGAGCCAAGGCCGCGGCCGGCGACCGCACCGGCGCCCTCGCCGACATCGATCGTCTGGTCGTCCTGCGCCCCGGAGCAGCGACCCTGCTGGCCCGGGCCCGGGTGCGCCGCCAGCTGGGCGATGCGGCCGGGGTCGCCGCCGATCTCGCTGCGATGACCGACGCCGCCACGGACGCCGGCGACACGCTGGCGTTGATGGACGCCCTGGACCTGACCGAGGACGCCGTACTGCAGCGCCGTCTGCTGGAGAAGGCCAGCCTGCTGGGCAACGCCCAGGCGACGCAGCGGCTGCGCCGGATGCGTTGACCTGGGAGCGCGGATGGCCCGCCTGGGGGTGCGCGTGGGCAGCTCTTCCGATCATCGAACCCCGGCCGGGCCGGCCGGGGGGGGGGGGGGGGGGGGGGGGGGGGCGCCCCCCCCCCCCCCCCCCCCCCCCCCCCCCCCCCCCGGGGGGGGGCGGGAGCGGGAGGGGCCCCCCCGCCCCCACACGCC
>JBBREK010000211.1:0-7451 GCA_038203025.1 Planctomycetota bacterium | reverse complement strand
GTCGACGATCTTGCCACCCTTGCCCAACCGGGCGTCGGGGGTCAGTGGCCCGCGCGGCATCATGCCGGGGAAGGCGAAGCCGGGTGGCAGGCTAGGCCCGCGTCCAGGCATGCCGCCAGGGAACATCTTGGCCATCTGCTGACGGACCAGCGACATGGCGATGCGCTGGCCGAGGCTGCCGAAGAGAGCCTGGACCGGCGGCAGCAGCAGAAACAGCGCCACAGTATCGAGGAAGAAACCGGGGATGATGAGCAGGATACCGGCAACCAGGCGCACGATCAGCCGGCCGGCCGAGGTGCCCTGACCGAGCATGCTGCCCATCATGGCATTGGGCAGGGCGGCGACCGCCGACTTCACCACCAGCACGCCGGCGATGATCAGACCGACCTGGATCAGGCAGATTGGCAGGACCGTGTCGACCCAGCCCGAACCACCAATGAGGTCCCGCGCATGGCTGGCCAGCAGTCGGCTGGCGACGATGAAACTGAACGACTCGCCGGCCAGCAGGCCACCGACCAGCACCAGGCCGGCGCAGCCGAGCAGCGGCGTCATCGCGGGACCTCGACCTGGCTGATGCCGAGATGCTGGCAGCGTTCCTGCATCTCCAGGACGCGGTCATAGGCCACCCCAGGGGCGTAGCGGATGATCACGTGCAGGCGGGTACGGCCAAGCTTCTCGTTTGGCGATTCGTCGGCCAACCGGATCAGTTCGCGATCAAGCGCCGCGGAGTCGAACACCCTACCGTCAAGCCGGTAGCCGCCATCAGCGGTCAGCTGGACCTCGGCCTTCGCCATCGGCTGAGGACGCGTGTCCATGTCATCGCAACCGGCCGCCAACAGCAGCACGACGGCAAGTGGGGCCAGAATGCGCATGTCAGGCCTGTGGCGGAGCGCTGGGCGGTGGCGCGTCAGGTGGAGTCGCGGGGGCGACAGGCGTCGCCGGAGGCGGGGCACTTTCGCGGGCCACCGCACCGCTCGGTGGAGCCGGCGGCGGGGTCGAGATGATCGGAGCCTGGACCTCATCCATGCCCTTCTTGAACTCCTTCACCGAGGAGCCGAGCCCGCGCATGACGTCGGGCAGACGGCGCCCGAAGAGCAGCAGGGCGACGAGCAGGATGACCAGCCATTCCCAGCTGCTGATGCCAAAGGCGAGGACGAGTTCGGGGCTATGCATGGGCAAGCAATGCTAGGAACCGGCCGGTATGGGCAATCCTTGTGATGCCGCTGGTTCCTCCCGACGTTTAAGCTGTCCGCAGGCCGCATCGATGTCGCTGCCGCGCGCACCGCGCACGGTGGCGTGGCCGCCGTGGTTGCCGACCAATTCGGCGAAGGTGCGCACTTCGTCCGGGGTCGGGCGGCGGTGCCCGGTCTCGAACACCGGATTGAACGGGATGAGGTTGATATGGGCCCCGATCGGGCGGGCGGCGGCGCAGAGCGAGCGGGCGTGCTCTGGCGTCATGTTGGCATCGGCGAGCAGGACGTATTCCAGGGTCGGCCGCCGCCCGACCCGGGCGGCGTAGTCGCCCATCGCCGCCAGCACCTCGGCCAACGGCCAGCGCACATTGAGCGGCACCAGACGGCTGCGCGTCTCGTCATCGCCGGCGTGCAGCGACAGAGCCAGCGTCACCTGCGGCTCGTCACCGGCGAGCTGGCGGATGCGCGCCGGCACGCCGCTGGTCGAGATGGTCAGACGTCGCCGACCAAGGCCCAGGCCGATCGGGTCGCCAAGGATGCGCATGGCGTGCAGGACGTTGTCGTAGTTGAACATCGGCTCGCCTGAGCCCATGAACACGACGTTGGTCACCGAGCGTACGCGATGATGGTGCACCACCTGCCAGACGATCTCGCCCGGAGTCAGGTCGCGTTCGACGCCGCCCAGCCCGCTGGCGCAAAACGAACAGCCGACCGCGCAGCCGACCTGGCTGGACACGCACACGGTGTGGCGCTCGGCGGTCGGGATGGAAACGCATTCGACCAACTTGCCGTCGGCCAGGCGCAGCAGGCTCTTCACCGTGCCGTCACGACTCTCCTGGCGCTTCACCTCGCTGGCCGGGGCAAGCGGCCCCTCGACATCGAGCCGCGCCGACAACTCGCGCGGCAGGCCCTTGATCTCAGCGAACTGCGCCACGCCCGCCCGGTACGCGCCCTGCATGAGTTGCTCACCGCGGAACGGCGGCAGTCCGATTGAGGCGGCCCAGGCGCGGGCCTCGTCGCGAGTCAGGCCGAATGGGTCCATGTACGCAGGTTCGCAGTCGGATGGTGTTGCCAAGGTGGAAGTATGGGCGGGTTCGCGGTTCGCGGTTGGACAAGCGACATGCCTACGCTGGCGTAGGCGCCACGTGTGGCATCGGAATAGCGACCCCTATCTACAAGCAGCATGTCCGTCGGAAAAACCGCGAATCGCGAACCGCAACCTACCGAACGTCGAAGCGGAACATCCGCTTCTTCCCGGCCCGCAGCAGCAGATGCCCGGCCGACGCGTCTGCGGGCATCGCCCTGCGCTGCACATCGTCGATCTTGGCCTCGCCCAGAACCACACCGCCGCCCTCGATTAGACGTCGGGCCTCGCCCTTGCTTGGGGCCAGCTTGGCCCGCACCAACAGATCGAGCACCGTGATGCCGGCGGCCAGTTCGGCAGCAGGCAGGTCTGCATGCGGCACACTCTCGCCGGTGACGTCGGTGGCGGCAGAGAAGGCGCGCCGGGCGCTGTCGCGGGCACGGTCAGCCTCGTCCTGGCCGTGGATCAGACGGGTCACCTCCCAGGCCAGGCGCTCCTTGGCGACGTTGATCGACGAGCCGCCGGCGGCGGTCAGGGCCATGACCTCGCTCATTGGCAGGATGGTGAAGAAGCCGAAGAAGCGCCGCACGTCGGCATCGGCGACATTGCGCCAGAACTGATAGAATTCGTAGGGCGGGGTGCGCTCGGCGGACAGCCAGATGTTGCCGGCCTCGCTCTTGCCGAATTTCCCGCCGTCGGACTTGGTCACCAGCGGGAAGGTCAAGCCGGCGAGCTCCAGGCCCGACTTGCGCCTGCTCAGCTCGATGCCCATGACGATATTGCCCCACTGGTCCTGGCCGCCCATCTGCACGGTGCAGCCAGCGGTGCCGGCGAGATGCCAAAAGTCCCAGGCCTGCATGACCATGTAGTTGAATTCGAGGAAGCTGATTCCGCCCGATTCCAGGCGGCTCTTCACCGAATCCATGGTCAACATGCGGTTGACGCTGAAATGCGGTCCGGCCTCGCGCAGCACCTCGATCCAGGTGCGCTCGGCCAGCCAGTCGGCGTTGTTCACCAGCTTGGCCTCGGACGGGCCATCGCCGAAGTGGACGATGCGGCCGATCTGCGCCGCGATGGCGGTGGCGTTGGCCGCGATCTGCTCGCGCGAGAGCATCTGCCGCATCGCGCTCTTGCCCGACGGATCGCCGACCAGGGCGGTCGCCCCGCCAACCAGCACCAGCGGCTTGTGGCCAAGCTGCTGCAGCCAGTAGAGGGCCATGATCGGCACCAACGAGCCGACGTGCAGACTGTCGGCGGTGGGGTCGAAGCCGATGTAGGCGGTCAGCGGGCGTTCGAAGCGCTCGCGGATGGCGGCATCGGTGGTCTGCGCGACCAGGCCGCGCTCGGAGAGGACGTCGACGAAGTTCATGGCGGGCGCAGGCTAGGCCCCGTCCTGGAAAACGAAACCGCCCCCCGGGGACCGGAGGGCGGCACGTTCAGCGACCGATGGCCGGCAGCCGGTCACTCAGCCGGCTGTTCAGCCTTCTTCTCTTTCTTCTCCTTCTTGGGCTCCTTGCCCTTGCCCTTCAGCTCATCGATCTGGGTCTTCAGAGCGACGTAGTCGGCGTTCGCCGTCAGCTTGGTCTCGACCGCAGCATCATAGGCCTTGCGCGCGTCGTCGGCGGCGGTCTTGAGCTTGGCCAGGTCGGCGTCATCCTTGATCGTCTGGTCGTGGATGGTGCGAATTTTCCCGTCAAGCTCCTTGATCTGGGCCTTGGTGTCGCTGGCCGGGGCGGGCGCGACCTCGTCAGCGGCGAAGGCCGTGGTGGCGCAGAGGGCGAGAAGGAGGGCAGTGATGCGCATTGGTTGGTTTCCTTAGAGCGTGGGAGACTATCGACCCAGCCATGCAGCGGAAGTCCCAAGCGGTTGCCTACGCACGGATCCGCTGATCCTCCCTCGCTTCGCCCGTGCCGTCCCCCCTCCACATCACCTACCCCGAGCACCTGCCGGTCGCCCAGCGCCGCGAGGAGATCCTCGACACGCTGCGCGCCTATCCGGTGCTGGTGCTGACCGGCGAGACCGGCTCCGGTAAGACCACCCAACTGCCCAAGATGCTGCTCGAGCTGGGCTGCGAGTCCGTCGCCCTGACCCAACCGCGCCGGGTCGCGGCGACCGCGATGGCGGCGCGCATCCGCGAGGAACTGAGCTGCAGCGAGACCGCGGTCGCGCACGCTGTGCGCTTCGACGACCGGCGTGGCCGCGACACCGTCCTCTCGGTGATGACCGACGGCCTGCTCCTGGCCGAGGCGGCCGGCGATCCGCTGTTCCACCGCTACGACGCGGTGATCGTCGACGAGGCGCACGAGCGCAGTCTCGACATCGACCTGCTGCTCGGCCTGCTGAAGCTGGCCCGTGAGGAGCGCCCGGCCCTGCGCGTCATCATCTCCTCGGCCTCGATCGCCGCCGAGCGCTTCGCCGCCTATCTGGAGGCGCCAGTCATCCACGTCACCGGCCGCACCTTCCCGGTCGAGATCCTGCACCAGCCGCCGGGCGACGACGATGTCGGCTATCTCGATGCGGCGATCCGCTGGGTGCGTGACCTGCACGAAAACGACGACGGCGGCGACATCCTCTGCTTCCTCCCCACCGAGCGCGACATCCTCGAGGCTGAGCGCCGCCTGCGCGAGCTGCCCGGGGCAGTGCCACTGCCGCTGTTCGGCCGCCTCACCCCGCACGAGCAGCAGCGCATCTTCCTGCCGGCGGCGGGGCGCAAGATCGTCCTGGCGACCAACATCGCCGAGACCTCGCTGACCATCCCCGGTATCCGCTTCGTCATCGACACTGGCCTGGCGCGGATGAAGCGCTTCCAGCCGTCGACCCGCACCGAGCGGCTACCGATTGAGCCGATCAGCCGGGCCAGCGCCACCCAGCGCGCCGGCCGCGCCGGTCGCGTCGAGGCCGGCGTCTGCATTCGCCTCTACGCCGCCGACGACCTGGAGCGGCGCGACGAATTCACTGCCCCCGAGATCCTGCGCAGCAATCTCGCCGGCGTGCTGCTGCGCTGCCTCGGCGGCGGCCTCGGCGACCCCACCGCCTTCCCCTGGCTCGATCCGCCGTCGTTCAGCGCCTGGGAGCAGGCGCGGGTGCTGCTGGATGAACTCGGCGCGGTGGATGATCACGGCGGACTCAGCACCCTCGGCCGTTCGCTGGCGCGCATCCCCGCCGACCCGCAGGTGGCGCGCATCCTCGTCGCCGGGCTGACCGAGGGCGTGCCGCACGAGGCCTGCACCATCGCCGCCTTCCTCTCGGTGCAGGACCCGCGCGTACGGCCGCTGGGCGAGGAAGCCAAATCCGACGCGGCGCAGCGCGCCCTGGCGCATGAGGCCGGCGACCTCGCCACCATCCTGCGCCTGTGGGACCGCTGGCAGGCGGCGGAGACCAACAGCCGGCGCGAGAAGCTGTGCCGCGAGCTCTACCTCGGCCGTCGGCGCATGCGCGAGTGGTCGGACGTGCGCCACCAGCTGTGGGGCTCCCTGCGTGAGCAGCGCAAGAACCTCGCCGAGCCGCACAAGCCGGACGCCTGGCCGCTGGAGCGCGTGCACCGCAGCGTGCTCGCCGGCATGCTCGGCAACGTCCTGCTGTGGGACGCCAAGCTCGGCACCTACCGCGGCTCCGGCGACCGCCAGCTCGCCGTCCACCCCGGCAGCGCCTTGCGCCAACGCGAGTCCCCGAAACCCGAAACCCGAAACCCGAAACCCCCCTGGCTGGTCGCCTGCGAGGTGGTCGAGACCAGTCGGCTGTTCGCCCGGCTGTGCGCGCCGATCGATCCGACGTGGATCATCGAGCTGGCCGGCGACCGCCTGCGCGCCAGCCACCGCGAACCGCGTTGGGAAGCGCGACGCAAGCAGGTGGTGGTGACCGAGACCCTGCTGTGGCGTGGCCTGCCAGTGCGCGACGGCCGCGCCGTGCCCTTCGGTCCGATCGATCCCGTAGCCGCAAGCGTGATCTTCCGACGCGAAGCGCTCGGCGGCGAGGAGCCGCTGGGCGTGCCGCAGGCTGATGCCAACCGCGCCGTGTTCCACCTCGCCCGCGGCCTGCGCGATCGTCTGCGCGATCCCGGTCTGGCGGTGGAACCCGAACATCTCGCCGCCTGGTACGCCGCCCGCTTCGGCGACGCCTGCCTCAGCACCACCGCCGAACTGCTCGCCTGGCTGTCGGCGCATGGCGACGAGACGCTGCGCCTGCGCCTGGCAGACCTGGTGCCGGCCGAGACCGTCGCCCGCGCCGGCGGCTGTCCCGACGCGGTGCGCATCGGCAACCAACAGACCCCGCTGCACTATCGCTATGCGCCGGGCTCGGACGACGACGGCGTGACCGTGCAGCTGAGCGAGACGCAGGCGGCACAGCTCACCCTCGCCATCCTCGACGGCCTGGTGCCAGGCTGGTTGCCCGACCTGTGCCAGGCGCTGCTGGAACAGCTGCCCAAGGAGGCACGGCGCGTGCTCATCCCACTGGCCGAGAGTTCGCACGCCCTGGCCGCCGAACTCGCGCCGCTCGGCGGACGCGCCGACCTCGCCACCGCCCTGGCCGGTCTGCTGGAGGCCCGCCACGGCCTGCGCGCCGTGCGCTTCGACCGCCGGCTGCTGCCGCCGTGGCTGCGTCCACACGTCATTGTGCGCGGCGCCACCGGCGTGGTGTGGCAGGGCCGCGATCCCGAGTTCCTCGCTGCCCAGGCCGAGGCCGCGCCCGACCGCCTGGCCCTGCTCAAGGCCGAGTGGGAGACGCCGCCCGACCCCGCCTGGCCCGGCGACTGCCCGGCCGAAACCATGCTGGCCGGCGTGCGTGGACATCTCGCCCTGGAGCGCAGTCGGGCCGCCGACGGCGGCGTGGCGGTGCGCCGGGCTGTGCACGCCTCGCCGGAGGCCGCCAATGCCTGGCACCGCGACGGCCTGGAGGCCGCGATCGAAGCCGCCCTCACCGAGGACCTCACCGCCTGGGTCACCAGCGCCGCCCCGGGCAGCCTGAGCCTGCGCTGCGAAAAAGCCCTGGGTCTCAGCCTGGGCGCGGCGCGGCGGCAGCTGGGCTGTGCCGCGGCGTGGAGCGCCGTCGACAGTCTGGTGCGCGACGGCGAGGGCTTCGCCCTACTGCTCGACAAGGCGCGCGCCGCCCTGGCCCTGGCCAGGCGTGAGGACGCCATGCTGCAGCGCGCCGTCGACGCCGCCGAACGCATCCGC
>JBBREK010000210.1:0-7472 GCA_038203025.1 Planctomycetota bacterium | reverse complement strand
GCTGTGGCCCAGTGAGCCGAAGCCGGAATATGCCACCTGGGACCAGGTCGCAGACGAGAAGGGCTGGCTGATCACCGGCGTGCTGCCGAACATGCGCCCGGCGGCCAAGCTGATGCAGTTGCCCGACCGCAAGGCGGAGGGCCAGCAGGCCTATCTGGCGGCGGTGGAACGGGTCCTGCTCGAAGCCGGCAACCACCCGTCGATCGTCCTCTGGGGGACCAGCGGCAACGTCTTCGACGGCCTGCGCGATCCGCGGCAGATCGGCATCCACGACAATGCCTGGCTCGGCCTGCTGCCGCAGCAGGCGGCAGGTTCGTACCTGCAGCGGCGCATCGCGATGACGCCGCCAGGTCTCGAACTGATGCAGCAGGTGCGAGCCCTTGACCCGACCCGTCCGCTGTTCGCGCACCACGGCCAGCTCGGCGACATCTACACCCTCAACCTCTATCTCAACATGCTGCCGGCGCAGGATCGTGAGGAGTGGCTGAGCAATTGGGCGGCGGTCGGCGACCGGCCCTTCATGGTCGTCGAGTTCGGCATGCCGCTGTTCGTCACCATGCATCGCGGCCGCGAAGGTTACGAGAAGTCGAGCCGGACCGAACCACTGCACAGCGAGCACGCCGTCGCCGTGCTTGGCGAGGCGGGCTATGCCCTGGAAAGACCAGCCTACCGCCAGCTGATCGCCGAACACTTCAAGGGCGGTCAACTCTACCGCTTCTTCGGCCATGACCGCGAGATGACCGCCTCGCCGATGCTGCAGCAGGTGATCGCGGCGGTGACCCCGGGGACCTGGCGGACCTGGCGGGCCCTGGGCGTCAACGGCGGCATGATCCCCTGGGGCATGGGCCAGCTGTGGGAGGACTGCCCGGCGGTGGCGGACTACCTGCGTCCGCAAAGCCATCGACCGCTGCCGGGTGGCGCCGCCCTGCTGGCAGCCAACCAGGAGACCCTGGCCTGGATCGCCGGACCGGGCGGCGCTCCGCTTGCTGGGCCGGGCGGCGGCACGCCGTTCACTGCCAAGGACCACGCCTTCGCCAGCGGCAGTCTCCTGCACAAGCAGGCTGTGCTGCTCAACGACGGCCGGAAGCCGCAGCCCTACCGCTGCACCTGGACCCTGCTGGTCGACGGGACGGAGTCCGGTCGTGGTGAGGCAACTGGCACTCTCGCACCGGCTGGCACCACCTTCGTGCCCATCGAACTGCCCCTGCCCGCCCGGGCCGGCGCCGGCGAACTGCGTCTGCAGGCCACCATCGGCGCGGTTGCGCATGATGACATGTTCCGGCTGCGCATCCTCGATCCGCCGCCGGCTTACGGTCGCAGCCTGGCGCTCTACGATCCGGAGGGCCGGACCGCGCGCCTGCTCGCCGGCCTCGGCGCCGCCTGCCGGCCGTGGGTGCCGGGATCGGCCGAACGGTTGCTGGTGGTCGGACGCCAGGCGCTGTCGGCGCACGGTTCGCCGCCGGGCTGGGCCGAGTATATCCGCCAGGGCGGCCGCATCCTGGTCATGGCCCAGGATCCTGCCTGGTACCGTACGGCGGTCGGCTTCCGTTGCGCCGACACCCTGCTCCGCCAGGTCTATCCGCTCGCCTCGGCCCCGGCCCTGGCCGGCCTCGATGGCGAGGCGCTGCGCGACTGGTCGGGCTGCAGCACGCTGGTCGATCCCTACCCGATCTATGCCCAAACCAGCGATCCCGAGCATGGCTGGCGCTGGGGTTCACGCGGCAGCGTCGCCACCATGCCGCTGGAGATACCGCACCGCGGCGGCTGGCGCCCGTTGCTGCACGGCGGCTTCGACCTCGCCTACGCGCCGCTGCTCGAGGCCGACATCGGCTCCGGGCGCATGCTGCTGTGCGGCCTCGACGTCGAGGACCGCGCCGACGGCGAGCCGCTGGTCCGCCAGACCATGCGCGCCCTGCTCGACTACGCCCTCGACGCCCCGGCGGCCCGGCGCGTACCCGCGGTCTACCTCGGCGGCGAGGCCGGTCGGCAGCTGCTAGCCCAGGCCGGTCTGATCCTGCAGCCGGGAACCACCCTGCCGCCGCCGCCCGCCCTGGCGGTGATCGGCGCCGAGCAGACGCCGGACGAGGCCGTCCTGCGCGACTGGATCCGCGCCGGCGGGCGGGCCCTGTTCCTGCCCCGCACCGGTGAGCGCGCCCCGCTGGGCGTCAGCCTGCGCCGGAGCCGCCAGCCCGGGGCGCATCAGGTGCCCTCCTGGCCGGAAACCCGCGGCCTCTCGGTCTCGACCCTGCGGGCGCGGGTCGAGGTCGATGCCTGGGCGCTGGCCGACGGTTGCGAGATCGGCGCCGACGGTCTGCTCGGCCGGCTGCGCCTGGGCGACGGAGTGGCGGTGTTCTGCCAACTCGATGCCGCGGCGCTTGAGGCCGACCGCCTCACGTACCTGCGGCTGACCCGCTGGCGCTGGACCACCGCCCTGTCCATCCTCCTCGCCGATCTCGGCGGCGCCTTCGACCAGGACGAGGCCGTCCTGACGGTCGGGCCGGCGCCGCGATCCGACCTCTACCACCCAGACCATCTGACCGGCACCGGGCTGATCAGCGACGATCCCTACCACTACTACAACTGGTGACCCACCCATGGAGCCCCGCATGCACCCCCATCCCCTCACCCTCCTCTTCCTCCTCGCCGCCGCCGCGGCGCCGCTCGCCGCCGCCGACCCCGTCCCCGCCGACGGCAACCTGCTGCCGCAGGGAGCATTTGAGGAGGCCGCGCCCGCCGGCTCGGTGCCCGGCTGGACGCTCAGCGCCAAGGACGGCTTCACCGTCGCCGAGGGCGAGGGCAAGCACTGGCTGCGTATCGAGAACCGCGAGCCGGCACGAGCCCTCACCGCCACCGCCCGCGTCGCCGTCGATCCGACCTGGGCCGGGGTGGCGGTCACCGCGCGGCTGCGCGTGCAGGGTCTGGTTAAAGGCGATGCGGTCTGGCACACCGCCCGCGTCGCGCCGTACTTCGAAGGGCCCGACCACAAGCGCATCGGCGATCCGCTGCCGGCACTGCAGGTCGACCAGGACGGCGACTGGGTGCAGCTAAAGAAATGGTACAGCGGCGACCGTATCCCGGCCAACGCCGTCAGCATGGTGCTGCAGGTCGGTCTGAGCAATGCGGTCGGCGTCCTCGAGGTCGACGACATCACCGTTGTGCCCAAGCCCTGAGCCCAACATGCCCGCACCGACGCCGACGATCAACGAACCAGCCCGTGCCCTGCCCGTGGCCTGGAGTGGCGATGTCGTCGTCGCCGGAGGTGGGCCGGCCGGGGTTGCCGCCGCCCTCACCGCTGCCCGTCGGGGCCGACGCGTCCTGCTCATCGAACTGGGCGGCTGCCTCGGCGGGGTGTGGACGGCTGGCCTGCTCTGCCTCATCCTCGATGCCCGCAACAAAAGCGGGATCATGGCCGAGATCCTGGCGCGGCTGCGCGGCCAGAACGCCCTGACCGGCGACCACTGCTACGATCCCGAGGCAATGAAGCTGATCCTCGATCAGCTGTGCGCGGCGGCCGGCGTCGAGGTCCGATTGCACACCCGGGTCTGCGCCGTCCTCGGCCGGCCCGGAGACTCCCGCCGCCTCGCCGCGGTGGCCTGCGAGGGGCCGGCTGGTCGCGAGGCCTTCGCCGCCGACGTCTTCATCGACGCCACCGGCAACGGCGACCTCGGCCACCTCGCCGGCTGCGGCTGGGACTGCGGCCGGCCCGGCGACGGTCTGACCCAGCCGATGAGCCTGATGGCCCTGCTCACCGGCCTCGACGCCGCGCAGGCGGCACCGTTCCTGTGCACCGATGCTAATCATGCTCCGGCGAAGGACGCATTGCTCGCCACCCTACGCGGTGTCGGCGTAGAGCCCTCCTACGGTCGGCCCTCGCTGTTCCCCATCCATCACGACCTCTACGCCCTGATGGCCAACCACGTCTACGGGGTCAAGGCCTGGGACGGCGCCGGCATCAGCGACGGCACGCGACGAGCGCGGGCCGAGATCCACCGTCAGGTCGAGGCCCTGCGCGGCGCTGGCGGGCCGTGGTCGGGGCTGCGGCTGGTCGCCACCGCCGCCCACATCGGCATCCGCGAAGGCCGCCGCATCCGCGGCCGCCGCCAGGTGGTCATCGACGATCTGGTGCGCGGGGCACGCTTCGCCGAGCCGGCCTGTCAGGCCACTTTCTGCGTCGACGTGCACGCCCACGATCCACGCGCGGGTACCTGCTACTGCTATGCCGGACGGGCGATCCAGCCCTACGACATCCCGCGCGACGCCCTGCGCGCCGCTGACTGCGACAACCTGCTGCTCGCCGGACGCTGCATCAGCGGCGACTTCCTCGCCCACGCCAGCTACCGCGTCACCGGCAACGCTGTCGCCCTCGGCGAGACCGCCGGCGCCATGGCGGAGGCCGGAGGTTGAAGCGACGTTGGTAACGACTGCGGATCGGCTAGCTTCGCGACATGGCCACAAAAGCCGAAGCAACCCCCGACGACATTGAGCATTGTCTGGCCGGCCTTGAGCGACTCGCCGGAACCTGGATCACGGTACTCGAGGTGGTCAGCGGCAGCCTGCCCCAACTGTCGACCGCTCGACTCGCCCACAGGCACCCGCATTGCCTACGGGTCAAGGTCAGCAGTCCGCTGGCTTGTACCGCCTGTGACTTCACCGGCTGCCGCTTGGAGCTGCAGCACCGACCCCGTCCAGTGTGGAAATGCTGCCACGCAGGATTGTGGGAGCTGGTCATGCCGATTCTGCACGGTGGCCGGCTGCTCGGCCTGCTCTTCCTCGGTCCCTGGGGTGCTATTCCAGCCACGGCCGGACCCCGCTGGCACGACCAACAGGCGCCACACAGGATGAAGCCGCCGCGCGACCTCGGCCAGCCGGTCGACCCGCCGGCACTCCTCGCGCTTGCGGGGTTGATCTGCCGAGTCCTGGCTGATGCCGCTGACCTGCCAAAGCGACCAGAACTCGACCGACTAGCCCTGATCGAGGACCTCCTCAACCGGTTCTTCACCAGTGAGCTGCGCATCGCCTCGGTCGCCGCGCACCTCGGCGTCTCTCCGTCGCGTGCCAGTCAGATCGTGCGTGAGCGGTACGGCCGGACCTTCCCCGAGCTGGTCGAGTCACGGCGGCTTGAGCTGGCCAGCCAACTACTGCAGACCGAGGAGTTGCCGATCTCCGAGGTCGCCCGACGCTGCGGCTATAGCGACCACCGTTACCTGGCGCGACGATTCGGCCGGCGATTCGCCATGACGCCGAAGCAGTGGCGGGCCGCGCACTGTCAGCGCCGGAATAGCGAAGCCTGAGCCGATCGCTCGGCAGCGATCAAGGAGCAGATGGTTGCGTCGCCCACGGGTCGCCGGTCAGCAGCGGGCGCAGCTGGCCGGCCGGGATGACGACCTCGTAGGCGCCATCGCTGTACGGCCCGATCTCGTACGGATTCCACACGAAGCGGGCGCCGTCGGCGGCGATCAGCGGCACTGGGATGGGCAGTTCCGCGTCGCTGGCGATCTCGCTGGTCAACGGACCGTCGTCGGGCAGGCCGCGGCTGCGGCGGAGAGCCGTCGCCAGCAGCTGACGCAAGGCCGCCTGGTGCTCGGACGCGACAACCTCGTCGAGGGTCAGGGCGCGATTGCCGTCTCGTTCGACGATCAGGCTCTCGATGCGGCCGTTGGCGTGGGCGCCGCCGGCGTAGGAACGCTCACTGCGGCTGAGCGCCAGCCAACCGCCACCCTGGTGCGTGGTCACCACTGCCCGTTCGCTGTACCACGGTTCGTCGCCGGTGGGCGTGCCGCCGTCGGCGATGAGGGTGGCCAACGCTGCTTCGCCACTGGCCTCGACGCTCGGACGCGGCTCGGCCAGGCCTTGAAACAACCAGGCGGTGCAGGCGCGGCGCAGGCGCTTGGCGTCCTCGGCCGGCAGGGCCGGCAGGACGAGATGGTAGTCGACACGCCAGCCATCGCGGGTGGTCGCGAAGCGCTCGTCGATCGGAGCGGCGGGCGGGGCCAGGGCAGGAGGCAGGGGAGCGGCGACCGGCGGCGGTTCGACGCGGGCTGAAGCCCGCGGTCCTTGCGCCGGGTCCGGGGTGCAGGCGACGAGGAGGATGGACAGGACGAGGAGCGGGCGCATGCCGGGCAGCGTGCGGCGATTCACCAGCCCGCCAGTGGCAGCACCGGGACCTGCGGCGGACCGGTGCGCAGCTCGGCAGGCGGACCATCCGCCGCCGTGCGTTCGATACGCACGGCGGTGGGGGGCGCGGCGAGGATCAGTTCGTGCGGTTCAGCCCCGTCGAGCTGCACCAGGGCGCGGCGGCCACGCAGGCGCAGGCGCAAGGTGCGTGCGTCCGCGGGTGCGCCCATGAGATGAGCGACCCGACCCTCGGGCAGGGTCAGGCTGGTGGGCTCCAGCACGATCTCCGGCGCCGGGTCGCAGGCCAGACGCAGGCGGCCGCCCTCGCCCCAGGTCACCACCTTCGCCTCGATCTCCCACCACGGCCCAGGCAGAGCCATGGTGCCGTTGATCGGCCGGACCGGCTCCCACGCCCCTTCGACGCCAAGAGCCGACAGCCGACCGGGCGCCGGCGCCTCGGGCACGGCGATGCCGCCTGGCGGCAGCGCGACCGCCGACACCCCGTCAAGCACGGTGACGGCGAGCCGGGCACCAGCGGGCAGGCGCAGACGGCGGTCAGGCGTGCCGATGGTCAGGCCGCCGGCTCCAGCCACGGTCCAGGCTGTGCCGCCGACCAGCGACAGGCCGCCGCGCGTGACCACGGCGCTGGCCGGACCGGCGAGCACCGCCCGGCTGCCGTCCTGCCAGGTGCAGGCCAGAGCGGCGCCAGCAGGCAAGGCCAACGGCGACTTGTCATCGAGCCCGCTGCCGGGCACCAGGGCCAGGCCCGAGGCCAGCGCCATGCCACTGACCGCCGTCACCCGGGCCGGGGGCTGGGCGCGCAGCACACCCAACGTGACGATGGCCGCAACCACCAGGGGGATGCCGAACCACAGCAGACGCCGACGCCACGGCCGATGACGCAGCGGCGGTGGCTCGACCGGATCGAGCGGTTTGCGCGCACCGATGCGGCGCTGGGCAGCGCGAGCGAAGGTTCCATCGTCGGCGAGCTTGAGCCGCACCGCTTCGGCGAAAGCCGGACCGCCGAGCTGCACGCGCAGATCGACAGTGCCGTCGAGCTGTTCCCACGCCGCCGCCGCCAGCTCGGGGCCGCGCGTGCCGGTGAGCAGGGCGTAGAGTTCCTGACGGCCAGTGTCGTCGATCTCGCTCAGGGCGAAGGCGACCGCCAGCTCGCGAACGCGGGCCAGCTGGATGTCGGGGGTGATCGCGTCGGTCATTGCACCACCTCACCCAATCGGCCTTCGGCGCACTCGCGCAGCTTGCGGGTCAGGCGCGACAGGCGCTGCCGGCAGGCGTCGGCGCGGATGCCCAGGCGGGCCCCGGCGTCGTCGCTGGAGAGGCCCTCGCTGTGCACCAGA
>JBBREK010000209.1:0-7502 GCA_038203025.1 Planctomycetota bacterium | reverse complement strand
CCACCCTGCCACAGCTGATCGACCATCTGCACAGCTGGCAGCGGACCCTTGCCGCCGCCGCGGCCGCCGTCGTGCCCAACCTCGGCTACTTCACCTTCCGCGCCCAGGCCATCCACGGCCATGCCATGACCGCCAGCGACGCCGGCATCTCGCTGGCCTATGCCGCCCTGTGGATCGGCCTGCTGCTGGTGGTGTCGGTGGCGGTGTTTAGGCGGAAGCAGCTGTGACGCAATCTCACGGTTCGCGGTTCGCGGTTCGCAGTTCGCCGTTCTCCGGTGCGGCGACTGGCGTCATGTGCGTTGATCCTATCCACCGATACGGGTGACCGATGGGACATCCCAACAAGGTCTGTAAACAGGTGTCCAGTCGCGAACCGCGAACCGCGAACCGCGAACCTACCGCGGCAATGCGGGTACCGCACCGCCACGGCCTCGCGCTGTGGCCGGTGATCGCCTTCCTCGGCGTCGCGGTGCTGGCGTGGAACGGCTCACAGTTCATCGGCACGGTGCCCAAGCCGCGGGCCAAGGATCTCGACTTCCTGCCCTCGCCGATCGTTGCCCAGGCCCTGTCACTCGGCCAGGGGACGGCCCTGGCCAAGCTGCGTTGGATCGATTCGTTCTCCTACTTCCAACTGCAGATTGACCGGCTGGACGACAGCGTTGCCGGCGCCGATCCGCGTGGCGGCTTCGAACGCCTCTACGACACCCTGATCAGCCTCGACCCGCTGTACCGGCCGTTTTACGAGCATGCCGTGCTCAATACCAGCGGCGTGCTGCGGCACCACCGTGCCGGCCTCGCCTTCCTCATGCGCGGCCTGCAGGAGATGCCGCAGGACACTGGCCTGTGGCGACTGGCCAGTGCCGAACTGGCGGTCAGCTTCGAGTGGGCCAAGCGCAACCCCCAGGCGCTGGACCGTTGGCTGGGCACCTGGGAGGACTCCGAGCCCAGCGAGGAGGGCAAGCAGCTGGTGCGCGACTGGCGACGCGGCCTGGCCTTCACCAAGGTCGAGGGCCTGGAAACCCTGCCCTACTGGCTGGAGCAGATGCAGCGGACCCAGCCCGGCTCGCCGCTGGGCGACTTCGTCGAGAGCACGGTGCGCGAGCTGCTCGCCCAGCACGGCACGCTGGTCCTGCCCACCGTCTGCGAGAAGCAGCTGCTACCGTGGGGCGCGGTGCAGCTCGACGCGCAGCTGGTCGTCCGTCGCTGGCCGCATGGTCCGCCCCCCTACGGGCCGATTGCCGCCGACGGCAGCCTGCGACCCGACCCCTACGGCTGGCTGTGGCGCCAAAAAGGCGAACGGGTGGTCAGCCCGGGCCAGGAGCACGTCCGCTTCCTCAAGCAGACGGCGGGCGCGCGCCTGTCGATCCAAGCCGAGGCCGACAAGCGCGGCCGCTCACCACGCGATCAGGCCGAGGCGGCAGAGTGGGGCTTCACCCTGCCCGCACCGCCGGATCACGGCACCTGGGTCTTCCGTGACCATCTGCCGACTGTGCACTGGCCGGACCCGCCTGCCGAGCCGTGGAAACTGCGCTGATCAAGCAGGACGGTTCATCCTAGCCGACGCAATAGCGTTCGTTGTTCGTTGGATGGCGGTAGGGACGGCCCTTTCGGACCGCCCCCCGCGCGGATCCGTACGTGCATTGCCTACGCAACCGCTCGGGGGCTTTGTCGCGGCTCGGTTTCGTCGCACGGCTCCGAAACCGTGGGCGGATGGGCTTCGCCCATTATTTCCGCCCCCCGGCTGACAGTTAAGACGCTTCTTTACCCGTCGCTCAGGCCGTCCGATAGCGCAGGATGGCAAAGCCGGCCGGCTGGGCGATGGCGACCGCCAGGGAGCCGGTGTCGTCGAGCCGTACCTGAGTCGTCGTGCCGCTGCGCAGGTCCTCGATCGCCAGGGTGGTTCCGGCGGCGAGGCCGTGCAGGGGCAGGCGGGCCTGGTTGGCGACCGCGTCCAGCTCGCGGAAGACCACGAGGTAGCCACTGCCGTCGGCGGCGGCCGACTGCAGACCGGTCCACGACGCGCCATCCGGCTCCTCGCCGATTGGATGCACCGTGCCGGCGCGGATGCGCGCGCGGTGCGCCTTGTGCAGGGCGATCAGCGGACGCAGCTGGTCGCGCGCCGCCGGGCTCAGGCGCTGGGTCTGCTGGAACAGGATCGGCTGGGCGAGGAAGGCGATGGCGAAGGCGTAGGCGTGGCCGTAGCGCCGGCAGTCGCTGTAGTCATCGATCACCAGGTCGACGTTCTGCACTGTGATCTGCAGTCGTTCGAGGTTGAGCACCTGGGCGAGCTGCCACACGTCGCGCAGGGTCAGGCGCGGGGTGTAGCGGATGTGGTCGTGGCCGGTCAGCGGTGGTGGGCCGTTCTCGCGGTTCTCCAGGTAGAGATTGCCGAAGTCGCGCAGGGTAAAGTAGCCGACCCGCGGCCCGGCCTCGGTGACGTCCCAATCGATGCCCAGGTCGGGGCCGGCGCCGGCGCGCAGGCGCGCCAGCTTGTCGTGCAGGTCCTCGATGGTGGGGCGGTCGGACAGGCCCATGAAGTCGAGCTTCACCCGACGGAACCCGCCCTCGCGCACATTCCACAGGATCTTCGCCTCGTCGACGTGCCAAGGGAACCACAGGCCCAGGCCAACGCCCAGCGTGGCCGCGCGCTCGCGGAGCGTCTGCCAGCCGCCGGGCAGGCGCTGCGGATGCGGCCGCCAGGCGGCCTCGCCGCTGTCGCGGCCAGGCGCGCGATCGCGCGGCGCGAAATGCCAGCCGTGATCGATCTGCAGGACCTCGACGCCGAGATCGGCGCAGGCCGCCAGCTCGGCCAGCACCGCCTCCTCGCCGGTGGCGGCGAACGAACCCTCGTCGTTTGGCGACGGCCAGCCGGCCCCGCCCGAGCCCCAGGTGTTGGCGACCACGGCGTCGTCGCGCGCCGACCGCAGCGGGAAGCGCAGACGGTCGAAGGCCTTGACCGCAACGTCGCCGGCGCCCGGCTCGTGCAGCAGGCTCCACGTCGCCCAGCAGTGCAGCGGACGGACGCGCTCGGCCCAATAGCGCTTGCCGTAGTCGTTGCCCATCAGGCCAAGGCCGGTGACGACGAGGTCGTCCCGGCGCAGGACGAAGGCGCCGGTGTCGAGGCCGGGATGACTGAGCGTCTTGTGGCTTTCCTTGACCACGGTCAGGGCCTCGCCGCCCTGCGTCACCGTCACCAGATTGGCGGCCTCGATGGCGTGCCCGTGACGTCCGGGCCGGCAGACCGCGATCGCCTGGCGTTCGAGCAGCGGCGTGTGATCGAAGTTGCGGTGCTGGGTGTCGGCATGCAGACCGACGCTGACGACCGCGGCACCGGCGCAGGGCATCGGCACGCGCTCGGCGAAGGACCAGCCGAGCCAGCTGGGCAGGGCGCGCTCGTCAGCGCTGAGGGCGCGCGGCGGCAGCAGCTCCAGGCGCGTCCACGTGCCGGCGGCGGCGGGATGCGCGCGCACCTCCCAGGTGATGCGCCAGCCGGAGTCCGGCAGCAGCCAGGTGAAGCGGGCGGCCAGGTGCGCGGTGATGCCTGGATCGTCATCGACCAGCCGGGCGGTACACGATTCGGCCACCGCCGCGGCGCCGCGGTCGCTGATGCCGCGCACCAGCCAGTCGGGATCGCTCGGCGCCGCGCTCAGCCGCGGCCGGCCAGTCCGGCCGAAACTTGTGGTCGCCAGGCCGCCGGGCACCGCCCGCCAGGTGCGAGTGACCGCGGCGGTGGCGAGGCGCAGCTCGTTCCCGTCCCAGGTCAGACTGGCATCGGCATGGTTGAGAGCGAACGGCGGGTGGGGCATGCGCCCCAGCATCCCCGATCCCCTTGGTTGCGCTATGCTCGCACTCCTCGGTGATGCTCTGGATCTGCGCCGCCGGTCAGGGGGCGGGACGCCAGCCGCGCTCCAGCCAGGCGGCCGGCCACAATTCGCTGGGCGTGCGGCAGCCGTCGAGATGGGCGGCGAGGGCGCGGGCGAGGTCGGGGCGGGCTCCGCCAGATCGACCTGCTCGCCGGGATCGGCCGCCAGATCGCGCAACCGGATGGGCGATCCGCTGCCGAAACGCACCCCCTTGACGCCGCTGGCGACGTCGAGCACCGATTGCCGGCCGGCTGGCGCCTGGCCCATGGCGATGAACTCCCAGTACAGCCGATCATGCCGGCGCTGCTCTGCCGGGCGGCCAAGCAGGGTCGGAGCGTAGGAGATGCCGTCGGTCGGCCCGGCGACCGGGAAGCCGGCGATCTCGCCGAGGGTCGGCACGACGTCCTGGAAGGCGGCCACATGATCGGTGGTCGAGCCGGCAGCAATGACCCCGGGCCAGCGCGTCACGTAGGGCACCAGGATGCCGCCGACGTAGAGGTCGCGTTTGATCCCGCGCTTGCCGCCGTTGCAGGCGAAGAAGCGGGTCATCGCGTTCTCGCCGTCGCCATAGTCGGACTGCGGCCCGTTGTCGCTGGTGAAGATCACCAGCGTGTCGCGGTCCTGGCCGTCGCGTTCCAGGGTGTCGAGCAACCGGCCGAGGTCGCGGTCCATGCGCGTGATCATCGCCGCGTAGCTGCGGTAGACCGGCGGCCAGTCGCGGTCGACGTAGGGGCCGAGATCTGGCGGGTTGTAGGGCGAATGCGGAATGGTGTAGGCAAGGTAAAGGAAGTCGGGCTGCTGGTGCGGGCGGGCGATGAACTCCAGGGCCCGTTCGGTGAACACGTCGTGGCTGTAGGTGCCGCTGGCGAGGCGCAGCTCGCCGTCGTCGTGGCAGAGCGTCTGCGGATAGTAGTCGTGTGCCGACACATGGGTGTCGTAGCCAACGAAATGGCCGAAGCCCTTGCGCGTCGGATAGCCGCTGAACCCGCGCGGCCCCAGCCCCCACTTGCCGATGCAGGCGGTCTCATAGCCGACGCCGTGCAGCATGCTGGCCAGGGTTGCATCCTCGGCGCGCAGATTCTCGCGCCGGGGATCGCCGCCGGGGTTGCCCTTGATGAAGCCGATCGCCTGGCTCTGCCCAGTCAGCAGGCAGGCGCGCGAGGGTCCGCACACCGAACCGCCGGTGTAGTGGCGGCGGAAGCGCAGACCCTCGCCGGCCAGGCGGTCGATCGACGGGGTGGCGATCAGCCGCTGGCCGTAGCAGCCGACCTCGCCGTAGCCGAGGTCGGCGGCGAGGATGAAGATGATGTTGGGCGGACGGCGGCTCATGCCTGGAAGCGATAGCGCAGGAAGCGGAAGGAGCCCGCCCGCTCGCTGGCCAGCTCCAGGGTGCCGTCGGCAGCCACCGTCGCGGTGTCGACGACGCCGGTCAGCACATCACGCAGCTCCAACCGGCGTCCAGCCAGGTGGGGCAAGGCCAGGCGGCCGACAGCCGCCTCGCACCACGGTTCGCGGAAGACCAGCAGGTGGCCGCCGGCGTCGCCGGGCAGGATGTTCTCGAAGCCGGTCCAGTGCGTGCCATCGGGCCGCTCGCCGATAGGATGCACCATGCCCTGCCGCAGCTCGGGCCGGGCCCGCCGCCAGGCCGCCAGCAGCGGGCGGATCAGCTCGCGGTCGGCCGGAGCGAAGCGCCGCGTCTCGCAGAAGAACAGCGGACTGCTCATCAGCGCGATGGCGACGCAGTAGTCGAAGCCGTAGGCGGCGGCGTCGGAACGCAGCGGATCGACCTGCGACGGATCCTGGATCGAGCCCTGGAACTTCATCAGGTTGAGGTAGCGCGATACCTGCCACAGGTCGCGCAGCATGGTGCCCGGACGGTAGAGGGCACAGCGCGGCAGCACCGGCTTGCGGTTGGCGAGATAGATGCGGCCGTATTCGCGGGCGAAGAAGTAGCCGTAACGCGGCACCACCTCGGTGAGGTCCCAGTCGATCTGGATGGCCTGGCCACGGGCGGCGATGAAGCTGCGCGCCCGCTCCATCACCACATCGATGGCCTTGCGGTCCTTGAGATCGGCGAAATCGAACTTGAAGGAGACGAAGCCGACCTCCTCGGCGCAACGCTCCATCTCGGCCAGAGTCGGGCCGGTCTCGTCGGCGAGCCGCGCCACCGACATCCACAGGCCGAGATCGATGCCGCGCTCCGCCGCCCTGGCGCGCACCGCGCCCCAGCCACGCGGATAGCGGCCCATTTCAGGCTTCCAATTCGCGTAGGTGTCGCCCTGCCAGCCGTCGTCGATCTGCAGCACCTCGATGCCGAGGTCGGCACAGCTGTCGATCTCGGGCAGCACGTTGGCCTCGGCCGCCGCATCGCGCGACTCCAGGCCGCCGTGCGAGCTGCCCCAGGTGTTGGCCTGCAGACGCAAGCGGGCCTCGCCGGTGACGGGATAGCGCAGGGCGTCGAAGCGCTTGAAGGCCTCCTGGCGGGCGCGGCCGCCGGGCGCGTAACCCAGGCACCAGGTCGCCCAGGCCGGCCGCCACACCGCGTCGATCTCCTGCGGCTTGATACCCCAGCCGGTGTTGAGCAGGCCGTGGCCGGGCAGGCAGATGAACTCGCCGGTGTCGTGGCCACGCTGGTTGACGGTACGATGCGACTCCTTGACCAGGGCCACGCCCAGACCGTCGCGCTCGATGCAGATGGCGTTGGCCCAATTGCACAGTGACGGATGGGTCAGCCGCCGGTCCTCCTCGACTTCGAGCAACAGGTCGAGGTGCGGGTCGTTGCGGTTCTGGGTGTCGCTGTGATAGCCGATCAGGCTGCGCCGCGCCCTGTCGAGCTCCAGCGGCAGCCGGTCTAGCGGCTGGCTGCCCCATTCCAGCCTGGCGCAGCGCTGCGACTGCGGCGAGATCTCGCGGAAGTGCAGGCGGGGGTCCCACGCGTAGCCGTCGAGGGCGCGCACCGCCAGCTGCTGGCGCAGGCCGGGCGAACCGGGATAGGCCCAGACGGTGAAGCGCACCGCCAGCCGCGCCGCGGGATAGGCCAGCTCGATCTCCAGGCAGGCATGCGCTGACGTGAAGCCCTGATCGTCCGCGATGCAACTCCGCACCGCCACGATCTCGGCTTGTGGATTGCCTCCCTCGCAGGCCGGCACCAGCCAGTCGGCGTCGGCATCGGCATCTGCGGTTTGCGCCGCCTGCCAGGTGCGCCCGCCGACCGCGATGGCGGTGGTCAGCAACCCTCGACCGGTCCAGCGCCAGGTGCGGCGCAAGCCGGCGGTGACCGCCGTCAGGGTGCTGCCGTCGAAGGTGACCGCGGCGTCGCCGAGGTGCTGGGCGTGGATGGTAGGCTGCGCTGGCTGGGGGTTCATACGTGTCTATGCTACCGTGCATGCCTTGCTGATATCAACCCAATCCGTGTTTCTGATTCCGCTTTTTGTGCCTTTGTGGATCATCCCTGCATGCCCATCGCCTCCCCGGTGCAGACCGTCCACTTCAATCGCAGCGACGGCGCCCTGCCGCGCCTGCTCTTCGCCGGCCGGCGCGACGAGCTGGGCCCGGTCTCGCGCACCGGACGCCAACCGGCCCATCACCTGATCCACTACATCACCACCGGCAGCGGCGGGGTGCGCCTGGGCGATGGGC
>JBBREK010000208.1:0-7569 GCA_038203025.1 Planctomycetota bacterium | reverse complement strand
AAGCACCTGCACGTGCCGGCGCAGTCGGGCTCCGACCGCATCCTCCGCCTGATGGGCCGGCGCTATGGCCGTGACGAGTACCTGCGCTTGGTCGAGCGCGCGCGCAGCCGCATGCCCACCGTCGAGCTGCTTTCGGACTTCATCGTCGGCTTTCCCAGCGAGACCGACGAGGACTTCCAGCACACCGTGCGCCTGATGGAGGAGGTCCGCTTCGCCGGCTCGTACGTCTTCACCTACTCGGTCCGCCCCGGCACCCCCGGCGTGCGCCTGCCCGACGACGTGCCCGAAGCGGTCAAGAAACAGCGCTGCAACCAGCTGTTGTCCCTGCAGATGACCCACCAGGAGGAGCAGCACCGCGCCCTGCACGGCAGCACCGTCGAGGTGCTGGTCGAAGGCGAGAGCCGGACCAACGCCGCCAAGCTGCATGGACGGACCAGCGGCAACCGCAACGTGGTCTTCCCCAAGCGGGACGGCCTGATCGGGACGCTGCAGCAGGTGACCATCACCCGCAGCACCGCCCTGACCCTGTTCGCCGACTGACCCAGGACCGCGGGCTTCAGCCCGCGTCGCAGCCCAACGCGGGCTGAAGCCCGCGCTCCCAGGTTGCGCCCCCACCCTCCCCTCCACACTCCCCGCCACGCATGCGTCTGCGACGACTCGAGACATATGGCTTCAAGTCGTTCGCCGACCGGATGACCTTCGACTTCGAGGATGGCATCACCGCCATCATCGGGCCGAACGGCTGCGGCAAGTCGAACGTCGTCGACGCCATCAAATGGGTGATCGGCGAGCAGTCGGCCAAGGCCCTGCGCGGCTCGGAGATGACCGACGTCATCTTCAACGGCTGCGCCACCCGCCGCGGCATGCCCTTCGCCGAGGTCACCCTGGTCCTCGACCAGCTCGCCGCCTCAATGGGCCTCGACACCCCCGAGGTGGCGATCACCCGGCGTCTGACCCGCGACAGCCTGAGCAGCTACTTCATCAACGGCAAGGCCTGCCGGTTGAAGGACATCAAGGACCTGCTCATGGGCACTGGTATGGGCACCAGCACCTATGCCGTGATCGAGCAGGGCCGCACCGCCTTCATCCTGGAATCGACGACCAAGGACCGCCGCCTGATCCTGGAAGAGGCCGCCGGCATCAGCCGCTACCGCGCCCGCCGGCGCATCGCGGCGCGCAAGCTGGAACGGGTCGAGGTCGACCTGCAGCGCATCGCCGAGGTCCTCGCCGAGGTCCGCCGCCGCGCCCGCCAGGTGCGCAAGCAGGCCGCCGACGCGATCCGCTTCCGCGACCTCACAGCACGCGCCAAGGAGCTGCGCCTGGCCTTCGCCATGGAAGAGCATGGCCGGCTCTCCGCCGAGCTGACCGAACTCGACGGCCAGCTTCAGACGCTGACCGCCGAAGAGGCCCAGACCAGCGCCGAGTCCGCCACCCTGGAAGCCAAGGTCGCCGAGGAGGACGCCCGCCTCGCCCCGTCGGAAGAGATCATCCGCGCCCGCGAGCGCGAACGTGCCGACGCGCAAAGCGCCCGTGATGTCGCCCGGGCCCAGGTCGAAGAGGTCGACGGCCAGCTCACTGACCTTGATGCCACCGAGGCCGAGGACCGCAGCGCCCTCGCCACCGTCGCCGAACGCCTCGCCACCCTCGACCGCAGCCGCCTGGAAGCGCAGACGAAGCTCGACGACCTGGGCCCGGCCGCCTCGTCCGAGGTCGGGCCGCAGGCCTCGGTCGGCGACCGCCGCAGCGAACTCACCGTCGCCATCCAGATGGTCGACGGCCTGCTGCACCGCGTCGACGAGCTGAAAGCCAAGCAGGTCGAGTGCCTGCGCGAGCTGTCGCGCGTCGAGGCCGAGCGCAAAGGCCGGACCAGCACCCACGAGGCGATCGGGGAGCGCCGCCAGCGCCTGTCGGACCGCACCGGCGGCCAGGGCGACCAGCTGCTGGCTGCGATGACCGCGGTCGAAGCCGCCAAGCACGCACTGGAAGAGGCGCAGCGCGGCGCCGCCGACGCGCACCTGGGACTCGACGCCGACCTGCGCGCCCGCGAGTCGGCGACCGGCGAGACCACCCGCCTCGACCACGAGCTGGCCGAGATCCGCCACGCCGAGGCCAAGACCGAGACCATGCTGCGCATGCTCACCGAGCACGAGCGCCGCGCCGAAGGCGTCTCCAGGCCGGTGCGCGACGTGCTCACGCAGGGTGGCATCCAGGGCCTGGTCGGCCTGGTCGCCGATCTCTGCACCGTGCCCGACGACTGCGTCGTCGCGATCGAGACGGCGCTTGGCGGCGCCGCCCAGCACATCGTCACCGAAAGCGTCTCTGACGCCAAGGCGGCGGTGGAATGGCTCAAGCGCGAGCGCCGCGGCCGCGCCACCTTCCTGCCGCTGGACGACATCCGCGGCGACGAGCGGGTCGACGAGTTCCTGCTGCGCCAGCCCGGCGTCGTCGGCTTGGCCTCGCGCCTGGTCGAATACGACATCCGCCTGCGCCCGGTGTTCGAATACCTGCTCGGCAACGTCGTCGTGGTCGAGACCCTCGACCACGCCATCGCCCTGCGCCGCAGCCAACGCCCGCGCTGCCGCATGGTCACCCGCGACGGCGAGCACATCAATCCCAGCGGCGCCATCACCGGCGGCCGCAGCGGCCACGCCGAAGGCGGCGGCCTGGTCTCCAGGAAAAGCGAGATCGCCAAGCTCACCGCCGAGATGTCCGAGCTGCAGGGCCGGCGCAGCTCCATCGCCGCAGCGCGCGAGGCCAGCCGCCAGGAGGCCGAGGCCTGCTCCCGGCGCACCGAGGAGCGGCGCAAGGAGATCCAGGCCCGCGACCGCGCCGCCGGCGACGCCCGCGCCCAGCTGATGCAGGCCGAGCGCGACCGCGAGCACCGCGAGGAGAACGCCAGCAGCTACGGCGCCGAACTGGAGGAGATCGCGCAAGAGCTGGCCCGGCTGGAGGCCGACGGCCGCGAGCTGGCCGGCCAGCACGACTGGTTCACCGCCCTGGAGCGCAAGCTCGACAGCGAACGCCTCGCTCTCCAGGTCGACCTCGACGCCGCCGCCGCCCGCCGCGACCGCCTGCAGGATGAGGTCAACAATCTCCGCGTCGAGGTCGCCACCGCCCGCGAACGCGAGGAGGCGGCGCGCAACCACCTCGTCCACCTGACCCGCCAGCAGCAAGATCTGGAAGACGACCGCGCCGCGCGCGAACGCCGCCTCGCCGGGCTGGACACCCGCCGCGCCGAGCTGCTGCGCCGCAAGGCCGAGGCCGGCGCCGCCCGCGAGACCGCCAACCACGCCGTCGAACGCCTGTCGCTGGCGGTCAACGCGGCAGTGGCCGAGCGCGACCGCCTGCGCCAGGGCACCGAGGAGCTGCGCCAGCAGGCGCGCATCGTCGGCGCCAGGGCGCGCTCGCTGGCCAGCCGCCTGGCCGACCTCAACCTCAGGACCAACGAGCTGCGCGTGCGCCTCGAAGGCCTCGCCGCCCGCGTCCACGACGACCACCAGCTCGACCTCGCCGAGGCCGCCGCCAACTGGACGCGCCCCGACGACTGGGACCGCGAGCGCCTCAAGTCCGAACTCGACGAGGCCGAATCCGCCATCGCCCGCATCGGCGCGGTCAACCTCGCCGCCATCGACGAGTTGGACGAGGCTGAGGCGCGCGAGGTCTTCATCGAGACCAGCCACACCGACCTGGTCTCGGCCAGCGAGAAGCTGCAAGGCGTGATCGAGCAGATCGATCAACACAGCCGCGAACTGTTCGAGGAGACCTACCGCCAGGTGCGCGGCTACTTCCAGGCCCTGTTCCGCCGGCTGTTTGGCGGCGGCAGCGCCGACCTGCGCCTGGAACGCGTCGAGACCGTGACCATCACCGACCCCGACGGCTCGACCCGCGAGGTCGAACGTGAGGTCGACGTCCTTGAAGCTGGCCTGGAGATCTACGCCCAGCCGCCGGGCAAGAACCCCAAGGTGATCACCCAGCTGTCGGGCGGCGAGAAAGCCCTGACCGCCATCGCCCTGGTCTTCGCCGTCTACCAGGCCCGCCCCAGCCCCTTCTGTGTGCTCGACGAGGTCGACGCCCCGCTCGACGAGGCCAACGTCGACCTCTACTGCAACATGGTCCGCGACTTCACCCGCGGCAAAGAGGTCGAGGGCTTCAAGGGCAGCCAGTTCATCGTCATCACGCACAAGAAGCGGACGATGCAGCGCGCCGACGCCATCTACGGCATCACCCAGAACGAACCCGGCGTCTCAACCAAGATCAGCGTCAAGCTCGGCGACCTGGAAGACACCGGCGAACTCGCCCCGACCGTGCGCGGATCCGGACCGTTCGCGGGCTAGCTCTGCCCAGGACCGTGGGCTTCAGCCCGCGCACGCTTGAGTCCGCCCAATCCAGTCGATGCTGTCACCGTGATCGATCCCGAAGCCGAAGCCTGCCTGGGAGACGAGCAGGTCCTTAGCACCCTGCGCAGCTGGAGCATGCAGCGCCGTGGCGCCGTGGCCTGCAACCTGACCGCCATGGTCCGATCCTCGTCGCGCGCCGCTTGGCGACGCCAGCACCCGGAGGTCCCGCATCGCGAGGCCGACCTGAGCTGGGCCGAAGCCCAATATGGCCCCGAACTCGGTGCCGCCCTGCGCGACTGGCTCGCCAAGCATCCGTGAATCCCGAATCGCCCGCAGCCGCCCTGGCCGGACTGGCCCAGGCCCTGGATGCGATGCACGTTCCCTGGTTCGTCAGCGGGTCGATCGCGTCCAGCCTGCATGGCATCCCCCGCTCGACCAACGACGTCGACGTCGTTGCCGACCTGCCACCGCAGGCGGCCGCCGAACTCGTCGCCCGCCTGGGCGACGGCTACTATGCCGACGAGGCCATGATCAGCCGTGCGTTCAGTCGCAGCAGTGCCTGCAACCTGATCTGGCTGGCGACGATGATGAAGGTGGACCTCAGCCCGCCACGTTTCGCCTTCGACCATGAGGCCCTGTCCCGACGCGTCCGTTCCGAACTGACCGACGGTGGTGGTGGGCATCTCGACATTTTCGTCGCCTCACCAGAGGACACCATCCTGGCAAAGCTGTTCTGGTACCGGCAGGGCCGTGAGCTCTCGGCCCGCCAGTTGCGCGATGTCGCCGGGATCATCGACTTACGCCGCGCGACACTCGACCTGGCCTACCTCCAGGGTTGGGCGGAAACCGCCGGCATCCGGGATCTGCTCGACCGCGCCCTTGCTGGAACGTCACCGTCTGCGACGTGTTGACCTACCCTGGTCGTTCTCGCTGGCGCGAGGCCCCGCTACGCTGCGCCTGCGTCAACCAACGCTACGGGACAGGGGCTTCCCAGCCATCATCCCGGTCTTGCCACAGGTCCTCGCTCTCCCACATCTTGACCATGGTTCTGGTAGAATCTGCGTCCGTGATGCCCATCGTTTCCAACGACATCCGCTCGTAGATGACGACGGGGTGCTTGGCATTGCTACCATTGGTGCCAGGCGGCAGGCGGTAGCCCTTCACCTTGAAGTAGCGGTCTTTATAGGTGCTGTTGATGAACGTCGTGCTGGGCGGCTGGCCGTCATTCTGGCTGAGCAAGGTGCAGCGCACCAGCAACGCCTCTTCGCTTTCCGCGTTCGGATAAACCGAAACCCAAGCCGGTGTCATATTGATGATCTGCCAGGGCAGGGGATCGCCCTCGCCGCGCGGTTCATAGCGCACCCGCAGGTCGAATAGGGTCTCCAACTGGCTTCTGGGTATGCCGCTGGACCTGGCGATCGCATTCAAATCGACCTTGGTCCACCAGTACATCGGTAGGAAGGACGGCGCGGCGAACCACATACCGACCAGGATAGGCACCATGACGGCGAGGTAGGCGACATAGAAAACGGATCGTTTGGTTCCTGCTGGCATGCCGGGGCACTATCCCCGGCGCAGGGAAAGCTTCTATCCGGTCGTTTTTTTCGCCTCGCCACTCCACGCCAGTCTGAAGTGTGAGTCGGCGTCTCGCCGGCTCGACGTTGCGCCCCGCTACGCCGCCCCCTGCGCCGTGAACAACGGACAGCGGTTGCGGATCCAATCCAACCCGCGTCGCGCCGCCTCGGCCTGCCGCGTCGCCCACGTGCCGATGGCGCTGCCACCCCACAGCATGCGCCAACCGACCATGGTCGCGATCCAGTCTTCGACCCGCAGATCCAGCCGTGACAGGATCGGCGCCAGGCGCGGATCAATCTGACCGCGCTTCCCCTTCGCCAGCGACTTCCCGGTCGCATCGAGCAATTCCAGATACTCCTCCAACCCCACCCTGGGAGCGCGGGCGGCCCGCCCGCCCGTCGCCCCGGGCGGCCCGCCCGGGGCAGCCTCATCCGGCCCACCTACCTCCGTATCCCCGTCATCCTCAGCCACCCGACACCCCCCCACCGCCACCAACCACAACCCCGCCTCCGCATCCCGTGCCCCATCCTCCAACCCCACCCGTTCCAGTAGTCGCCGCACGCGTTCCGGCGACCCGCCCCGGGCTCGTAATTTCTCCGCCGCCAGCCAACGGTTCCGGGCCCGGATGCGTACCCGCGCCCCCGTATGCGGGCTGTCCTCCGGGGTCGGGGCCATCCCCGCCCGCACCGGGTTCAGGTCGACATAAGCCATGCAGGCGATCAGAGCCGCGTTGTCGAGCAGCGGCACGCTGGTGAAGCGTCCCTCCCAGAATGCCCCGCTGCACCCGTCCTCCCGATTCGCCCGGCGTGAGATGTCCTCTTTCAGCGACTTCATCAGCCAGCCGAGATCGCCGAGTCGACGCCGACGTTCGGCAACCCAGGCGATATCAGCCGACTGCGCCTGCACCTGGGCGGCGCTCGGGGCCACCGGCGTACCATCCAGCAGGCGCTGACGCGGGTAGATCGTCCACCACCGCTCGACCACCTCGGCAGATGTCCAACCGACGGTTCCCGCCGGACGCATCCGCAGCACGACATGCAGGTGGTTCGACATGACCGCATACCCGGCCACCTCGATGGCGAATACGCCAGCCAGCAGCCGCAGGCGTTGCTCGATCCAATCCTTGCGATGCCCATGCTTGCCCCCGGTCAGAAAGGCCCGCCGAACGCATCGGCTGATCGCATGCACCCACGGCGGGTCACGGTGGTCGAACTGATGGGCGCGGGGGATGGTCATCTCAGTGGGGGGGGGTAGACGGAAATGGTTGCGTGTCAATAGTTTGCGCCTGTCCTATATTTCTTCAATAGTTTGCGCCTGTCCTATATTTCTATATTCCACCGCTACGATTCGCACATATATGTTATAGGCATGAACACGATGTTCTGGTCGGGCATTCAGGTCTCCAGCGACGACTTCCTGGTTGGTCGTCCCCGCCTCCATGCGTCGATTCGGCGATTCTCAGAGATGACAACCCGAATTGACACGCCCGATCCGATCCGTCCCACGCCCGATCCGATCCGTCCCACGCCATGACCCGCAGACTGCATATTGGAGGGCTGACCCGTCGAGAAGGCTGGGAGATCGTCAATGCCGTACCCGGTCCGCATGTTGACCATCTCGGCAATGCCAAGGATCTGTCGCAGTTCGCAGGCGGGAC
>JBBREK010000207.1:0-7584 GCA_038203025.1 Planctomycetota bacterium | reverse complement strand
GGGCGAGGGTGCGCATCGCGGTCTGCTCGAACCCGCCGCCGACGGCAACTCGTGGCTGGTGGTCGGACCGCCGTTGCCGTCGCTGCCGTCCGATGTGATTCCACTCGACGCGGCTGGCACCGCGGCGCATCAGCCCGGCGCTGTGCATCGCACCTTCGCGCAGTGGTTGGCTGCCGGCCGCGCCTTCATCTGGCCCATTCTCGCAGTCTTCGCCGTCGGTCTCACCATCATCGTCGAGCGCACTGTCGCATTGGCCCGTCGCCGCGTCGACGGTCAGCGCCTGGCGGTGGTCGCCGATCAACTGTCGCGTGACGATGCCGCCGGCGCCGCGGCCCTGGTCGCCGCCGGCACCACACCGCTCGACCGCGTGCTGCGCGCCGGCATCGCCGCCGTCGGCCGGCTGCGCGAATCGCGCGAGGCCGCGGTCGAGCAGATCCTGCTCGCCGAGACCGCGCAGTTGTCGCGCGGCCTGACCATGCTGGCGGTGCTCGCCGGAGTCGCGCCGCTGCTCGGGCTGCTTGGCACGGTCACCGGCATGATCGACATGTTCTCGGTCATCGCAGCCGCGGGCAGCGGCGGCAGCAATGCCAAGGGCCTGTCGGGCGGCATCTCCGAGGCGCTGATCTGCACCCAGGCCGGCATGTTGGTGGCGATCCCGCTGCTGCTCGCCCACGCCTGGCTGTCGCGTGCCGCCGAGCGTCGCACCCATCTGCTGGAGGAGGCGGCCTGCGGCGTCCTCGGCCTGACCGAGCCGCGGGCATGAGTGGCGTGGACGCCGTCCTGGCCTGGTGGCGCGGCGGCGACCTGCTGATGCCGCTGATGCTGATCGTGGCAGTGGTGCTGTACGCCATCCTCATCGAGCGGTCGCTGGTGCTGTGGGGCGCGCGGCGGGGACGCCGTGCCGACGAAATCTTCGCCACCGTGCGGCGCGACGACAACCCGCGTTGGCGGGCCTGGGCGGGCCGGTATCTCGCGCTGACCGAGGCCGAGCAGCTGTCGCGCGGCTTCGGCGTGGTGCGGGCGCTGACCGCCAGCCTGCCGCTGCTTGGACTGCTTGGCACCGTCACCGGCATGGTCGGAACCTTCGGTCAGCTCGCCGCCGGCGGCGGCACGCCGGCCATGCGCGCCAGTGCCGGCATCTCGCTGGCGCTCACCGCCACCCAGTATGGCTTGGCCCTGGCCATCCCGGCGGTGCTGTGGGCTTGGTTGCTGTCGCGCCGCGTCGACCAGCTGGTCGAGCATCGCGAGTTGATCGTCCGTCAGGCGCAGGGGGAGGCGTGAGATTCCTTCACCGCCGTCGCGCCGAGCACCGGCCCATCGACCTGAACGTCATCCCGCTGATCGACGTGGTCTTCTTCCTGCTGGTCTTCTACGTCATCAGCACGGCGTTCATGCAGGAGACAGCGGTGCCGCTGCCGCTGCCACTGCAGCGGCCGCAGAGCACGGCCGCGACCCAGGTGGGCGGTGCCTTCGTGCCGGTGGCGATCGTCAAGAGCGGTGCGATCCAGGTCGGGCCGCAGGTGGTCGAGCTGGCCGGCGTGCGCGCGGCGGTGCGCAGCGCCCTTGCGGCGAGCAACACCACCACGGCGGTGGTCATCCCGGATCGCGAGGTGCCCACCGGCCTGCTGCTGGCGGTGATGGACGCCTGCGCCGCCGCCGGCGCCACTGCGGTCGATGTCGCGGCGACGGCAGGGGGCGAGTGATGTCGCTGGCCCTGCCGCGCACCCGCAGCTTCCACCGTCCCCGGCCGCTGCGGCTGTGGTGGCTGGCGGTCGGCTTGGCGCTGCTTGCCAACCTGGCCGTGATCGTCGGGCTCAGCCAGGTCAGCCGGATCGAGCATGCCGCAGTCGAGCCGCCGCTGGTGGTGCGGACGCTGCGGCGATTGCCGGACGAGCCATTGCCGCCACCTGAGCCGCCGCTGCAGACACCAAGACAGACGATGCCGCAGGCAGTCGCTCTGGTCGCCCTGCCCAGCCTCGACCTGCCATCGGCCGGCCCAGTCGGCGAACTGGAACTGCCAGCCGTCGGCAGTCTGGCCGTCGATCTGGAACTACCGCTGACCATACCGGCCTTCGCCAGCCTCGGCGATGCCGGTGATCAGTCGCAGTTGGCCCCCGCCAGCGTCGGTGCGCTGACCTGGGACACGCCGGCTGAGCGTGAAGGAGGATTCGATCTCGACCGCTTCTATCCGCGCAGCGCCCGACTGCGCGGCACCACTGGCAGCACAACGGTGCGTCTGGGCGTCGATGCTGATGGCACGATGACCACGGTCGAGGTGCTGGCCTCGGATCCACCCGGCGTGTTCGAGCAGGCGGCAGGACGATTGGCGCGCTCGCTGCGCTATCGGCCGGCGCAGCAGGGCGGCAGACCGGTCGCCTCGGTTCTGGTCACCACCATTGCCTGGACCATGCGATGAACGCGCTGCCCCGCCTGCTGCTGGCCGCCCTGTGCGTAGCTGTGGTTTCCGCCGCCGAGCTACCGCAACCCGTGCCGCGTCCGGTTGCCGAGCTGCTTGACCGCATCGCCGCCGCCGAGCCAGCCGAGGTGATCGCGCAGGTCGATAGCTGGAGCGGCGCTGCGCACCCGCTGCTGTTGCTGGTCCGCGGTCAGGCCCGCGTCCGTCTCGATCGTCACGCCGAGGCCGAGGCCGATTTCCGCGCTGCGCTCGAACTCGATCCCCGGCTGCGCCAGGCCCGCCTCGGCTTGGCGCAGTGCGCCGTGGCGCGCGAGGATTGGACCGCTGCCAGCCGCGAGGCGGCTGCCGGCATAGATCCGATTGAGGCGGACGCGGCCCAGCTCGGCTTCCTTGCCGGGGTCGCCCTGCGCGCCGGCGATTGGCGCCTCGCCACCCTCGCCGCCCAGCAGGGCATCCTACGCTTCCCCGATGACGTGGCCCTGCGCCGCACCGAGCTGGCCGTGTTGGCGCACGCCGGCCGGGCCGAGGACGCGCGCCAGGCGGCGCTCGCGCTGCTCGCCCGCGCTCCGCAGGACGCCGGCCTGTGGCGCCAGCTCGCCTGGGCGGCGCAGGAGACCGGCCGTGACGCCGAGGCGTTGGCCGCGCTGGAGGCAGCCTCGGCAGCGGCCCCTGCCGACCTGGGACTGCGCCAGCGTCTGGCGGCGCAGCAGCTCGCGCACGGCCTGCCGCAGGCGGCTTTGGTGACGGTGCGTCCGCTGATGGCCGAGCCGGCCACGGTCGACGATGCGCTGCTGCTGCTGGCCAGCCGCGCCGCGGCAGAGGGCGGTGATCTGCCCCAGGCGCGTGCCTGGCTCGCGGCCACGCCCGAACAACGGCGCAGCAGGGCGCAGCGCATCCAGGCCGCGCGGTTGGCAGTGCAGGCCGGCGACCAGCGCGATGCGGCGGCTGCGCTCGACGCGTTGATCGCGGCCGGTGAACGTGAGGCGACGGTGCTGGCCTGGGCGGCCTCGTTGGCCGAGGCCGACGGCGACGATGCCCGCGCCGAGGCGCTGTACCTGCGCGCCGCCGAGCTGCCGGCCGCCGCGCTACGCATGGTCGCCATGTATCTGCGCCAGGATCGCCGTGACGAGGCCGCAACGCACCTCGCCACCTACCTCGCAGCGCATCCCGACGACGCCCAGGCACGGGCTTTGCAGGAGCGCCTGGGCGGGCGCTAAGCTGAGCCCGCGTCCTGGGAGCGCGGCCGGCCCGGCCGCCCGTCGCCCCAGGCGGCTCGCCTGGGGCCTCGCGTGATGCAGCCCCGGCCGGGCCGGCCGGGGCGACGGGCGGGCCAGTGGCCCGCGCTCCCAGGAATCAGAAGCGCATCGACGCCGCCAGCCACAGGCTGCGGCCCGGTTCGTTGACCTGGGTCACCGTCGGGTCGAAGGCGTTGGGCTTGTTGAGATGCTCGGCGTAGGTGCGGTCGAGCAGGTTGTCGACACCAGCCGACAGCTCGACGTCCGCGTAGGGACGCCAGGCCGTGGTCAGGTCGAGCACCGTCCAGGTCGGCGTCTCGCCGGCATCAAGGCCGGAACCGGTCGTCACATCGTCGTCGAGGCGAACCGCCCGGGCCGACCAGCGCACGGCGATGGTGCCGGACAGGTGATCATCCCCGCAGCGCAGCGCGGCGCGTCCAGATAACGGCGGGATCTGGGCCAAGGGCAGACCGGTGGCGAGGTCCTCGCCCCAGGTCCAGGCGGCGTCGACCTCGGCGCGCAGCCAGGCGGCCAGCGGCGCGCCGGCTTCGATCCGCGTGCCGGCGAGCAGAGCGTCGGTGCCGTGGTAGATGGTCGCACCATCGGCAACCAGCACGTCCGCCTGGGCCCGGGCGCGGTCGCGACGGATGTAATCCTGTACGCGGTCGGCCCAGGCCTCGGCCCGCCAGCGCACCGTTTCACGGTCGCCGTGTTCGATCGCGACCTGGGCCTGCCAGTGGGTCTCGGCGGTAAGTCCGGGATCCCCGACCCAGCGCTGGCTGGGGGACGAGCCGTTGGCGGCGATGAAGCGCTCGGTCGGATCCGCCGCGCGCTGCTGGCGGGACAGCGCCGTGACCACCCGTCCGCTGTCGCCCCAGTCATGTTCGAGGCGCAGCGCAGCGCCCAGCAGATGCTCGGTGCGCGGTTCGGCCTCTGACCCGTAGTACAGCGCGTAGAGGGCGGCCGGTGACAGGGGCATGCCTGGCGGATCGACCCCCGCCTCGTCGGCACTGCTGCGTACCACGTCCCAGCGCAGACCTGGCACCAGCCGGGTGTCCGAACCCAGATCGACCGCCAGATCCCCCCAGGCGCCGAATCGGCGCTGACGGACGTCGGGCCACAGCAGCGAGTTCAGCGTGGTCACCGACGCGGGCGAGGCGCCGGCGTAGCGCCGGGCGTCCTGGTGCAGCTCCTCGCCGTCGAGGCCGAGACCCAGCAGGCCGGCGGCAGTGCGCAGCTCGGCGGTGGTACGGGCGCCGGTCGTGTTGCTGGTGCTGGGTGCGCGCATCGCCATGCCCGCCACCGGACGCAGACTGTAGTTGTCCATCAGATGCTCGACCCGGCTGGCGTAGGCGTCGAGGTTGGCGGTGGCGAGCAGTCCATCCGTGCGCCGATGGCTGAACCGTAGGCGGGTGGTGCGGTCGTCGGAGGACGGCGCATCCATGCCGGCACCCGCGAAGAGCACGTCGCGTTCCCTGGTCAGGTCGTGGGACAGCTCAAGGCGGGTCTGCGCATCCGGCGTCCACGCCAGCGTGCCGCCGCCCTTGCTGCTGTGGAATCCGCTGCGCACCGCATTGCCATCTCCGTCTTCGTAGTCGTCGGCCCGGGCGCTGTGGAAGCGGCCCTGGATCTGGGCTTGTTCGTCGCCGAGGGCGAGCGCGGCGCCGGCCTCGGCGGCGTGGCCGTTGGAGGCCCCGCGCACCTCGGCTTCCGCTGCCTGCCAGCGGCCATCGCCGAGCCGGGGTGGCTCGCGATCCAGCCGCACCACGCCCATCGGCGCGCCGGGATGGCGTACCGACAGGCCGCCGGCCTCGACCATGGCGCGATTGGCGTCGGCGGGTGCGTAACTGGTGGGCGGATCCATACGGTTGGGGCAGCCGCCATGTGGGCAGGCCCCATCGGCCAGGACCAGCAGGCGTGAACCCTGCTGGCCACGCACCACCGGGTCCAGGCCGATGCCGCCCATGCGCACGGCCTCGACCCCGGGCAGCAGGCGCAGGCCGCCGCCGGGATCGGCGCCACTGGGCAGACGGACGCTGTCCTCGGCGGGAGCGGTGACGGTGATGAAATCGGCTGCCGGCAGGCTGGCGACCAGGAGGATGAGGGCAGGGACGAGACGTGCAGACATGCGGGATGGTTTCTGGGAGGGGGTGGGGGAACGCAGCGGCCCGGACCGGCGTGGGCCGGTCGGCCAAGGTGCGTTCGGGACGGATGGGGCGGCTCAGCTCCGCCGGGGCGGCGGCGGCAGCGGTTGCAGCCGGAAGCCCGGCGGCATGTCGTCGATGGCGTGCGGCAGCGGCCGGACGTGTCGGCAGGCCGGGCCGGAGATGACCGGCGGATCGGTGGCCAGGGCGAGGAACGACGTCATCACCTTGATCTCGGGGGTCGGCTGCCCAGGGCTGCGCTCGTCACGCAGGGCGGCGGCGGCCAGACACATGCGGCAGGGCTGCCGGCCACTGAAGGTCGAGGCGACAGCACCCTGCCAGCCCATTGTCTGCGAGCGTTGCACCAGCATGCCGACCCAGGCCACGCCCTGGACGACGGCGGCATTGCCGGCGGCGAGCAGGATGATGAGCAGCAGCAGACCAGCGGAGCGGCGCACGGCTCGCTGGCTAACGCCAGGTGGCAGGGTTGGCCAGGGGAAATCGACGGGATCTCGACCGCATTCTGTTATTGATAATAGATAATCGTTAAGAAGATGCACGGATGCCCGCCCTGCGTCGTCCCGTCCTCCTGATCCTCTGCGCCGTCCTGCTTGGCGCCGTCGAGCCGATCCCGGTGATCACCGGCAACACCATCGTCCAGGATCTCGCGGCGCGCATCGGCGGCGAGCGCTTCGCCGTCACCTGCCTGATCCGTCCGGGGCTCGATCCACACGCCTACCAGCCGGTGCCGGACGACCTGCGTCGACTGGCGAGGGCCAAGCTGGTGATCATCAACGGCCTCGGTTTCGAGGGCTGGTTCGAGAACCTCGCCCGTGAGTCGCGCTTCGCCGGCGAACTGGTGATCGCGACCGCCGGGATCGAAACGCTGACCATGTCGGATGATCACGGAGCGGGGGTGCCCGATCCGCATCCCTACAATTCGATCCGTCAGGGCGTGCGCTACGCTGAGAACATCCGCGACGCCCTGGTCGCTGCCGAGGCTGACGACGCTCCGGGCATTCGGGAGCGGGCCGCGGCAGTGATCGATGAACTGCGCCGCACCGACGCCTGGGCCACCGTCAGACTGGCGGCCATCCCGCGGGACCGCCGCACCATCATCACCAACCATGACGCCCTGGCCTATTTCGCGCGCGACTACGGCTTCACCATCCGCGCCCCGAATACAGCTCTCGACGACAGTCAGCCGACCGCCAAGGAGATCGCCGCCATCGTCGCCTTCATCCGGGCCCACGGCGTCACCGGTGTGTTTCTGGAGTACGGGCGGAACCCCAAGCTGATCGACCAGATCGCAGCCGAGGCCGGCGTCACGGTCGGCGCTGAACTGCATCTCGACGGCGTCGGTCCGCCCGGATCACCGGCCGCGACCTACGTCGGTATGTTCCGGGCCAATGTCGAAGCCGTATTAGCGGCGCTGCGCTAATTCGTTCGCGGTTCGCGGTTCGCGGTTTCCGTGACACACATTGTAGACGCTGATGGAACTCACTCTAGCCAGTGTGCTCATACCGCACTCCGGCTGCGCCTGTTGACGACAGGCCAACCGCGAACCGCGAACGAGGAATCACCTGCGATGCCCAGCCATGATCCGATCAGCCAGCCTGGGCCAGGCGGCGGCGCATAGCAGCAGCCAGCGCGAGGTGCGGTGCGGCCACACCTCCGGGCAGGGCTTGGCGATGGCGTCGGCCATGCGTCGTGCGACCTGGGCCGGGGTCTGGGTCGGCACGCGGCCGCGGAATTCCATCGGTCGGCCGCTGGTGCGGGCGCAGGCGTC
>JBBREK010000206.1:0-7675 GCA_038203025.1 Planctomycetota bacterium | reverse complement strand
GCAGATAGCGCTCGGCCGCTGCCGCGTCGGCGGTGATGATGCCGTCGCTGTGCTGGCTGCTGTAACGGGCGATGAAGGCGATGGCCTCGTCGAGACCGGAGACCGTCTTCACCGCCAAGACCAGGGCGAGGTATTCCGTCGACCAGTCGGCCTCGCTGGCCGCCTTGGCCCCGGGCAGCAGCAGCGGCAGGGCCAGGAGGTCGGCGCGCAGCTCGACGCCCTGCTTGGCCATCTCGGCCGCCAGTAGCGGCAGGAAGCGGTCGGCGATGCTGGTGTCGACCAGGACGTTCTCGATCGCATTGCATACGCCCGGACGCTGGCATTTGGCGTTGACGATCAGGCGCAGGGCCATGTCGAAATCGGCGGCGGCGTGCACGTACAGCGAGCACACGCCCTTGTCGTGCTTGATCACCGGCACGCGCGAGCATTCGACCACGGCGCGGATCAGCGCCTCGCCGCCGCGCGGAATGACGATGTCGATGGCGTCCTCACGGGCGAGCAGCTTGGCGATCAGCGCGCGATCCTGTTCCTGCACCAGCTGCACAGCGTCGACCGGGACGCCGGACTTGGCCAGTCCGGCACGGAAGGCCTCGGCCAAGGCGCGGTTGCTGTGCACCGCCTCCTTGCCACCACGCAGGATGCAGGCGTTGCCCGAGCGCAGGCACAACGCGGCAGCGTCGACGGTGACGTTCGGCCGGCTCTCGAAGATGATCGCGACCACGCCGATGGGGATGGCGACCTTCTCGGCCGGCATGCCCTGCGCGATGGTGCGTCGTTCCAGCACGGCGCCGGCCGGATCGGGCAGTGCAGCGACAGCGCGCAGATCACTGATGACTCCGTCGAGCCGTTTGCCGTCCAGACGCAGGCGGTCGATCATGGCATCGGACAGCCCGTCGGCGCGACCCTGCTCGACATCGCGGGCGTTTGCCGTGCGGATGACGTCGGCTGCCGCAGTGATGGCGTCAGCGGCGGCGAGCAATGCTGCCTGGCGCGCGCCATCCGACAGCACGGCGACGGTGCGGGCAGCCGGCCGCCCGCGGGCGCACAGATCGGCGACGTGATCGTCGAGTCCCATCACAGCACCTCGATGACGGTGGCCAGGCGGTGAGTCGCCCCAGGCGCAAGCTGGTAGACGTCGAGGGTCGCGTTGGCTGCCTCGACACAGACCATGCCAGGCCACTCGTGATCGCCGAAGTCCGGCATCTTTGCGGCCTTGGCGATCCACGGGTTCCACACCACGGTCGAGCGCGAGCCGCGCTTGGCGACACGGATGCGGCGGTGCAGGATGGGGTCGTCGACGATCACCTCGCCGTCATGGCCGTTGAACAGCAGGTCAGTCTCGGCGGCGATGGCCAGCGGCTCGGCGCCGGTGATGGCGAAGGGTTGGGAGACGCGGTCCTGGCCGGCGGCTCCACCGAGGCCGCGCACGGCGATGCGCCGCGCGTCAGCGACGGCGAGGTAGGTGTGCAGGGCTTCGCCGACCGCGATGGCGGCCCGACCGGTGTTGGATGCAGCCAGTTCGACATCGAGGCGACGGCCGAAGCGGACGGTCAGCAGGAGGGTGCTGGCGGGATCGGCGACGGCCAGGCGCAGGACCACGACGGCGGTGCCGTCGGCCTCGACCACCGCCGAGTCCAGGTTCCACTCGGCCAACCGGGCGAGGCCGTGCGCCGGCTTGCCAGCCTCGGCGGCGGGCCCGAACCACGGCCAGCACAGCGGGATACCGCCGCGGATCGGCTTGCCGGCGGCGAACCAGCTCTGGCTGCCCATCCAGATCACTGGCGCTTGTCCGGCGGGCTGCCAGGCGGTGACGTGGGCGCCATGCAGGTAGATTTCGCCGCGGCCCAGCGGGGTGTTCAGCGACACGCGCGGCAGGCCGCCGCAGCCGGCGTCGATGGTGATGGAGCCGGGGACGGCGAAGCGCTGCAGGGCGGCGAGGTCGGTCATGGGGCGGGCAGCATCTATGCCCACGCCGGCGCTCAAGCGGGTTAGGGATTCAGGATCGACTTCACCGCTTCATCGTACCCCATCGCCGCAACATGGTAGTCGAAGAACAGGTAGTTGGCAGAACTGACGTGTCGCCACGGGTCGAGGCCATACCACTGCTTGTTATAGATGATGTGCCAATCACCGCTGTCTCCGACCAGGGTGCGCGAGGACCGCTTAGTCGGCATATCGATCGTCCAGTCGGGAAACAATGACGTCGCTGGATCCCACGAGTTTTCTGTCTTGTCCTGCGGGTAGCGCGCGTAGCTGTTCATACCGTAGCCCACCTGGAACACCAAGGTGCCGGCGATTCGCCAGTTGGGGCAGGATTTTACTACGTTGCGAGCTGCATCATCGTGGATGTCATGCTGATTGTTTACCCCGTTGACCTCTTTGGCATCGGTATAGGGGCCGATAAGTGAGAACCAGGTGATGTCCGAGTTTTTGCCTTGGCGGGCGGTCGGCAGGTAACCGTTCTGATCTTGGCTGTAGAGGTCGATGGCCATGCCGATCTGTCGCAGGTTGCTTGTACACACGGCGGATTTGGCCATCCGCTTCACCACCGTGATGCCCGAGAGGAGCATGGCGGCAAGGATGGCTATGATCGAAGTGACGACCAGCAACTCGATCAGACTGAAACCTCCACTGCGATCGCTATCCCGGTTCTTCCAGTCAGGGGACATAGGATGTTCTTATAGGCAACGGGGTATATTGTTGCAAGGGCTCACGGCCACCCAGGATAACCGAAACCGGGCAGATTTCCGGGATTGGTGATCGCATGTTCTGCCTGCGGCCTGGCCAGGGCCGCGACGTGTCCGTCATAGAACAGGTAGTTGGAGGTCGTGCCATGCCGGGCAGAACTGAGGCCATACCAGTTGCCGCCCGCGAAGATCACGTGCCAGTCGCCGCCATCACCAACCATCGCGCGGCGTCCGCTTTCGCTGACTTGGACCAGGCGCCAATCACGATAGATGCCAGTTTCCGGCACCCAACTGTTCTCGTCGTTGTTCTGCGGCATACGGACGCAACCGTTCATGGCATAGCCGAGTTCCCACTTGAATCCGCCGGTCTTCTGCCTGTTCGGGCAGGCCTTGACCACATTGTTCATCGCATCCTGGAAGTCGTTGGCGGAGTTGACCCCGGCGACCTCCTTGGCGTCGGTGTAGGGTCCGAGGAGGCTGAACCAGTAGATGTTGGAGAACTTCCCCTGGCGGGCAGATGGCAGAAAGCCGCGCCTATCCTGGGCGTACAGTGAGGTGGCGATGCCGATCTGCCGGAGGTTCGACGCGCAGGTGGCGGCCTGGGCGGAACGCCGCACGGTCTTCACCGCCCCGAGCAGGAAGGATGTGAGGATGGCGACTAAGGCCACCACGACGAGCATTTCGATGATCGACAGTCCGGAGCGGAATTTCATCTGACCCTCCGTGAGCGATGATACAAGATAAACCGGTAAATCAATATAAATAGACCGGTATATTTAAATATGCTACCAGCCGTGAATTACTTGAGGTGTCCGCTCGATCCATCCACCCAGGACGTTGCCAATAGCCGGGATATGGGCAGGCCATCGTGTATGCCAGCGGCAGCCATCCCGGCGATCTCCAACCCCATGGCGTGGCGGCAGAATGTGGTTCGGGCCAAGTCTGGCCAGGTTCGTTGAAGTTGGGCGCTGTCGTCGCAGCAGACGATGGCCACGTCACGACCGATGTTCAAACCGAGCCGTTCGCACCAACCGCGCACGACCAGCGCTTGGTAGAGGCTGAGACACAAGCAGATCGTGCCGCGCACCAGCCAGGCCGGTTGGGCTTTGGCCAGATCGGGCTCGGCCACGGCCTCGACACCGGGAATAAGCGAGCGGATGCCGGCCAAGCGCTCGACCACGGCGAAGCTGTCGTCGGTGGCCGGGCCGACGACGACGGGGTGTCCACCGGGAATGCCGACCACAGCCTGCGCCGCCAGGATGCCGGCGGTGCGCTCGTCGCGACGCAGACAGCCGGTCGGCCGCCAGACGTGGCAGTCGGCGAACACGGTCACCGGCGAGAGTGCCGCGGCGGATTCGGCCACCGCGATCGGGACCTGATGCATGACCACTAGGGCGTCGAGGCTGCGCTCGCGCAGCATGCGCGCTTGCTCGACCGTGCCGCCGCCGGGAGCGATGCGTGCCAGGCTCAGGGACAGGCCGTGAACTTGCAGGCCATCCGCCAGGCCCATCAGCGACTCGAAGCCGAGCGGGTGGGTGAGGGGGTCGCCAACCTGGTTGGGCAGCAGGACGCCGACCACATTGCTGCGCCGGTTTGCCATCGCCCGTGCTGCGGCGTGCGGGCGGTAGCCCATTTCAGCGGCTAGCTTCCGTACCCGCGTCGCAGTGTCCTCGGCGACGCGAATGGTCCCGGAGCTGCTGCACAGGACGGCGCTGACCGCCGCCTTGCTGACCCCGGCGCGGGCGGCGATATCGGCAAGGGTGACAGGTCGACGCGGGGTCACGGTGTTGCCGTCTCGTCAAGGCCCAGTGCCTTCAACACACCTGGGGCTGGTCTGCGTGTGCTGCTCTCGCCGTTATCCATGAGTGCGAATGATCCGGCATAATCCCACAGGCACCAGCCCATGCCCTTGGCCTCCATGGTGGAGCGGACGAAGGCGAGGTAGCGCTGGGCGGACGGGGTGAGGATGGCCGGACGGATGACGCCGAACTCACCGACGACGATGCGGCGCTGCTGAGCCTTCGCCCACTCCGCCACCGAACCGAGGGCCTGCTCGACATAGGCCTCGGTGCCGACGCCCTCGTTCACCGCCTGACTCATCGCCTTCTTCGCCGCCGCCGCCTTGGCCGGGTCTTTCGGGCTGATCGCACTGATGATCGCCGGCAGGTTTTCGGCGTTGAACGGCCACTGCACGTCACGCAGGGGATGGTACCAGTCGCGCATCCACATCGCGCCCTGGTGGCTGAACTGCGAAGGCTCGTAGAAGTGGCAGGCGTAGACCACATTGCGGTCGGGGTGGGCGATGAGGTTGGGGAAGTCGCGCGGGAGCTGAAAGCCGCCGGGGCAGGCGATCAACGTGTGCTTCGGGGCGACGGCCCGGATCGTCATGATCAGGCGGTCCTGGAACACGCTCCAACGACTGCCGAATAAGCCTTTGCCGCCCGGTTCATTGAGTACTTCGAGGAAGACCTGCTCGGGATCGGTGCCAGCCAGATGCGTGCCCAGTGCCGTCCACCAGGCGGCGAAATCGTCCTGCAGGGCCGGGTCATCCAACAGATTACCCATGGTGCGTTGCGGATGCGGATCGACGACCACGGCGAGGCCGTTCTTCACCAGCATGGCGATGGCCTTGTCGATGCGCGCCAGGGTGCCGGCGTCGAGCATGCCGTCCTTGCCCAGCGAGGTGGGCTCGATGCTCAGCCGCACGTGGGTGAAGCCGGCCTTCTTCAGGAAGGCCAGGTCGGTGGCGGTGATCCAGGCGGCGAAATGCTCGTCCGAATAGCCGCCCTTTCTCCCGCCCGGGCTGACGTTGTAGACCTGCGCCATCCAGTGGGACAGGTTGATGCCCTTGGCCAATTTGGCGAAGCGCGCATCGGTGACCGCATCGCCGAAGGCTTCGGCTGGCCGGTTCACGGCCAGAGCGGCGTCGCGTTGCTCCTTGGTCGTCAGTGTCAGGCGCATGCGCGCCACGTCGAGGCTGCCAGATTGCACGCCGTACAGCGCGATGCGCAGCAGCAGCTTGGCCGGGGCGCCATCGCTAGTCTTTGGTACCAGGCTCCGCCTGCTCCTCTCTGTCCAGGTGTCCGAAGTGCCGGTCGGGCTGGCGACGTCGATCCAATCGCCGCTCTCCTTGCCATCGACCACCCAGCGGGCCTGGATGGCTCCCTTCTGGTACCCCTTGTTCCCCGGCTTGATGTCCTGCCATCGTGCCAGGCAGCTGATGCCGACCGCAACCACCTCCGGCGGCATGGGGATGATCTGCTGGATGATCGAATCCTCGCCCGCCTGATCAACGCCGAGGGTGACGAACGGAGGCTCACCATCGGCGGTTACCTTGACGTGCCCTTTGCCCATGGTGCGGTGGTCCCAGCCTTGGGGTATCCCGCCGTCTGCGACGACCAGGAAGTCGCCGTTGCTGAGCGGATCGGCTGAAGCGTCCCCGGCGTGCATCGACGGGAATGCGGTCAAGACGAGGATCACAGCGAGGAAGCAGGTGTGCATGTGGTTGATCATATGAGATAAAACGGTCAATCAACAAGATGTGACAGGGTGGGTAATGGCTCGGATCATCGCATCGACGAGGTCACATGCAGCCATAACAGGGTCCGATTCCAGGCATGGGGATAAAGGTCCGGAACTCCAAGCTACGAGAGTCTACGGAGCATCCATGCCTGCCATCAGCGCCCAGCGACCAGCCACCAGCCACCTGCGACCAGCGGCCAGCGACCAGCGACCTGCGACCAGCGGCACCCCCGGCCGCGTCGACGCCAAGCTCACACCAGCCCAGGTGCGGGGCTTTGTCGACGACGGCTTCTGCTGGGCGCCAGGCCTGATCAACACGACCGAGCTGGCCGAGTTGAAGGCCGACATGCTCAAGCTGGCCCGCGGCGGCTACGTCTGTCCGCAGCTGAAACCGGCTGACGCGAAGGTCCCCGACCAGGAGGTGCTGGACGGCATCCTGTGCATCCACCAGCCGCACTTCATCAGCCCGGTGATGAAGAAGTTCTGCGAGCATCCGGCGATCAGCGGCATCCTTGCGCAGATCGTCGGCGCGCATCTGGCGCACTGGGACGGGGCGGTGAAGTGCATGCAGTCGATGCTGTTCGTGAAGGGTCCGGGCAAGCCCGGGCAGGCCTGGCATCAGGACGAGCAGTACATCCCGACCCGCGACCGCTCGCTGTGCGGGGCGTGGATCGCCATGGACGACGCCACCATCGCCAACAGGCCGACACACTCTACGACCGGCACCTCGTGCAGGTCGCCAAGGACAAGGCGCGAGAGCGCCAAGGGAAACAGCCATGAAGACGCTCGACGCCTACATCAAGAAGCTGCCCGCAGCCGAGCGCACCGCCATCGCGGAGGGTGCCCGACAGAAGATCGCGGCCCTCCGTCTCCAGCAGGTCCGCGAAGCCTCGGGCCTGACCCAGGAGCAGGTCGCCCAGCGCATGGGCATCACCCAGGCCAGCCTATCGCGGCTGGAGCACCGGCCAGACGTGAAGCTGAGCAACATCCGCAAGTACGTCGAGGCGGTCGGCGGTCGGCTGGAAGTCAGCGTGGTGATGCCGAGGAAGGCGAAGCGCCGCACCGCCGCGACCATCAAGCGCGGGGCCACTGCCCGCCCTTCGGCCCAGCGGATCTCGCTGGTCTCGGCCTGAGCGGGCCGAAGCTGGCGGGTGACAGGCACAGGAGCTATGGCCCCCAGCCCCCCAATGCCGTTGACTTTGCGCTCTGCGACACCGGCATGAACTCACGCTGCCGCCCGGACTTTCCCCGTCCTATCGAAGCGCCAGCGACCGTACTGCGACTTGCACACCCGTGGGTACTCGCGGGGTCGACAGACCTGCGTTCGGCATCGCCGGAGGGCCGCCATTCCACGGGAGAACTCCTGCCGTTTGGCTCGTGGTGTCCGTATGCGCAGAGCCACCCCGATCAACGCGGGCAGCCGGTCGCCCAGGGCCGCGCGGTTGTGTCGTATGGGTCGGATGTCG
>JBBREK010000205.1:0-7682 GCA_038203025.1 Planctomycetota bacterium | reverse complement strand
GATGGCGGCGGACACAGCGGTTGGAGCCAGACCATGGGATCGGGCAGTACGCCCAGCCTGCCGTTCTGGGACTGGCTGCTGGCCCAGCGGCTAGGCCAGACCCCGACCGGGTACGGCGGCACAGGCACCCCTGTCGTCACCAGTACCGGCCGCATCTCTCGTGAGGTCTGGACCGGCGTCCCTGGCACGGCCCTGGCCGCCATTCCGCTCAGTACCCCGCCGAACCTCCGCGATGAGTTGACCTCGTTCGAGACGCCGAGCAACTGGGCGGACAATTACGGCACCCGGGTGCGCGGCTACCTCTGCCCCACGGTCAGCGGGGCGTACACCTTCTGGCTCGCTAGCGATGACAACAGCGAGTTGTGGCTGAGCAGCGATGCGCAGCCCAGTAACCGCCGCAAGATCGCCGCGGTAGCGGGATGGACCACCCCTCGGGAGTGGAACAAATACGCCAGTCAGCAGTCGCAGAGCCTCACCCTGACCGCCGGGCAGCGGTACTACATCGAAGCCTTGCAGAAGGATGGTAGGGGCGGGGACAATCTCGCGGTAGCGTGGCAGGGCCCCGGCATCGCTCGGCAGGTGATACCAGGATCCGGGCTGGCGGCCTTCACCAGTCCCGCGGAGGGTTTTGTTCGCGACCGGTTTGCCAACGCCACGATCAGGGCCGATCTGCTGAGCCGCACCGCTGACCTTGGTGGGGTATGGAAACGCAACATCTCCAGCGCCCAGACCGGCCAGTTGGTGGTAACGCCAGCGCACCGCGTGCGCAGCAACTCCACCGCCGGAAGCACCTACTATCTGCCGACGGCAACGCCGACGACGGACTATGCGGTATCCGCGACCATCACGCCGCTTTCGTTGCTGGCAGGAAACCGGGCCGGCGTGGTCGGCCGCGTCGCTGCGACCGGCTTCGAGTACGACTCGGCACGCTATGATGCCGGCAGCCGGCAGTGGCAGATCTACCGGGTGCATGCCGGCGGCTTCCTCTTGGGCTCCTATGCCCAGACCCTGACCATCGGCCAGTCCTACGTGCTGGAGCTCTCGCGTCGCGGCGCCCAATTGATCCTGTCGGTCGACGGCGTCGCCCGCCTCACGGTAACGGACAGCGTGACCCCGACCCCGATTGCCCTGTCCTTCGTCGGTCTGCGTTCTGAGGGCCTGACGACAGACACCTCCGGCCTGCACTTGTCGAACTTCCTTGGGATGAGTCCGGCGAGCGCCACGCCGCAAATCCTTGAGCTTGCCGAGCCGGTGCGCGTCGCAGCTGATGGATAAAATGGCGGTCTCAGCGCACGCGGCGGTAGCAGTCCCACCAGACGCTGGTCTCTTCCAGATGGTAATGGTCAATGATCCAGCCGAGATAGAGCCGCTGCTTGGGGGCTGAGGAGTCGTGGAACACTTCGAGCTTTGGCACCATCACCCAATCGGCGTCGGCGAATAGGTCCCGCGCCGCTGGGGCGGTCTTCGGCGTGACGTTGCGGTCGAAGCTCCAGTAGAGCAGGTCGCCACGCGGGGCCGGGCGGCCGAGCAGGTACGGGAACGGATTCATATAGTCCATCGACAGCACCCGCTCGGCGGGTCCGACCCGCGGACGGAGCAGGCGATCGGCGTCGGCGAGGTAGAAATACCACAGGTTGTCGACCAGGTTGCGCGGCTGGACCCACACCTGGCGGATGAGGTCCTCGCGCTCGGTCGTCCCCGGTACCGCCGGCATGAAGTCGAGATTGCGCCACGGGCCTGCCGCCAGGGTAAGTTGGTGCGACGCTGCGGCGTATGGGCTTTTGATGATGGGCACGGCGAGCCGGGCGGCGAAGGCGCCGAGCATGGCGCCGGCGACCAGCATGCTTCCGGGCAGGCGCGTCCGTCCACCACAGGCCAGGACCAGGATCGCGAGCAGGTAGCCGGGGCTGGCGTCCTCGATGCCGGTGGTGGCCGAGATGACCAATCCGAGCGCGAGTACTGCCGCCGCCAGCGCCGGGACCTCGGGCACGGGCTGACGCCAAGAGCAGCGCCAGGAAGCTCCCAGCACCCGCCAGTTCCAGATCACCAGCGCTGCGACCAGGGCCAGGCCGAGGAGATCGAGCTTCCGTTGATAGTGCAGGAGCAAGGTGCCCAGTGACACCGCTCCGCCGAGACCGCTGCAGTCGCGGAGGTAGGCAGCCAGCGACGCTCCACTGGCGTATAGGCCGGCGAGGGTGGCGATCAGGGCCGCGACCACCATCGCGAGCACCAGCCGACGATCCGGCCGGCGGTAGCACCAGGCGATGGCGAGCACGGCCAGGGCAGCAAACAGCACGGTGAACTTCGTCCCCAGCAGCAGGCCGAGACAGAGGCCGAGGCCGACGCCTTCGCCCCAGGTGCGGGACGCGCCAACGGTGCCAACAGCCACGCGGACGGGCAGGGCCGCCTGGACGATGACACTGAAGAACACGGCCCAGGCCAGCCGCGAGTAGTGGCCGCCGTAGCTGACCTCCAGCGGACCGTAGCCGAACAACGCCGGTGACGCCGCGAGCAGTCCACCCAGCAGCGCCACCACCGCAGCGAGGGCCGGCGGACAGCGGGCGATGGCCAGCCACCAGCACCACGCCCCGATCACCAGACCCAGACCGGCGCTGAGCAGTGCCAGGGCATGCGGCAAACCGTCAGCCAGTCGCAGGCAGAGCGAGACCAGCCACAGGTAGGTGAAACCGATCGGGGTGTGGAAATCCTGGTAGGGAACCTGGCCATCATTGATCCGCGAACCGGCATCAAGCAGGATGGTGGTGGCGAACGGATACGAAATCTGCACCGGCAGACCGCCCCAGGCGAGCCGCGCGCACAGTCCGCCCAGCACCGCCGCCGTCACGATGGCCCACAGGCGGACGGAGTGCGTTGTCAGGCTGCTTAGGTAGCTTAGGCAGGACGTTGGCATCTGCGCGATGTTCGGACTGCGCTGCGGCGGCGTGCGTAGGGGGAACACCCCAACATGGCCGCGGAAAAGACAGGTAGTGTCGTCCACCATGCGCCGATTAATTCCGCTCTGCGTCATTCTCGCTACTTTGTTCATCCCTGTACTGGCCGCTGCCGAACCGTCGGTCGGCAGCAATGGCTGGAGCAATATCCCAGGGGTGCTCGAAGGCGCGATCTCGGTCAGGGCGGTCAACACGACCAACCCGACACCGCCACTGGGGTACCTCGAATACCTGCCACTCGGATATCAGCAGGCTGACGCGGACACGACCTGGCCGTTGATCGTCTTCATCTCCGGCCTCGGCGAGGTTGGCAACGGGACTGACACTGTCGCCAACGGCAACCAGTTGTGGGTGAACATGAGTCGGCACGGGCCGTTCCACCAGATGGACGTCTCGCGCTGGGACTTCCCCGCCATTGTCGTTGCGGTGCAGCCGCCGGGACCGTGGAACAACGCCACCATCCTCAAACCGGTGTTCGATGATCTGCAGCGGCGCTATCACATCGATTCCCGTCGGATGTACCTCACCGGCTTGTGCGATGGCGCCGTCGGCACCCTCAACTTCGCCTCACAGCATCCAGGAGTCCTCGCCGGCATCATGCCGATCGAGGCCGGTTCCGATCCCAACCCCGGGATGGCGGCTGCTATCTCAGACCTGCCGATGTGGGCGGTGCATTGCTACAACGACACCGATATTGCCCGCACGGCAACCATCCTGTGGGTCGACCAGGCCACCCAGGCCGAGCACCCCGGCGCCGCCGAAACGATGTCGACTTACCCCGGATATACCGGCGTGGCCAACCACATGGCTGTCGACAGCGACCCCGCGACCGGCCTTCCCCTCAATGCCTTCGGCCCTGCCATGGCCGTTGCGGGCAGCACCCTCACCGCGGGCAGCACCTGGGTCGCCTTCCCATCGGCCCTCTTCGGTAGCACCATGTTCGGCACTTGGAGCAGCACCGACGCCCAGCCCTACGCCAAGGTCGTCCTCGGTCGCGTTCCAGACAAAGCGGCCAAGGCCGGCGTGATGTTCCGCGACTCGACCGCCGCCGGCGCCATGCACGTCATGATCGCCCAGCGGCCGGACAATCAGGTGTCGATGCTGTGGCGCAGCAGCGCCAACGGCCCGACCACCAGCTTGGCGCTGGCCGGCGGCACGGCGGCGGCGAAGTGGATCCGCCTGACCAGGAGCGGGTCGACCTTCACCGGCAGCTACAGCGTGGACGGCGTGACCTGGATCACCCTCGGTGCAAGCACGGTGGCGTTCACCGACGACAGCAGTCTCGCCGGTTTGGCAGTGACGGCGCATGACAACCGCTACACCCATGCCCAGATCTTCACCGGACTCACCATCGACGGGTCGGCCCCGGTTGCATTGACCGATGCCGACATCGGCTTGCCCGGCACGGGTGGTTCAGCCTCGCTGGCGGGAGCGGCCTGGACGGTGGTCGGTGGCGGGGCGGACATCGCCAGCACGGCCGACCAGTTCAACTTTGCCTATCTGCCCGTCTCCGGCGATCAGACAATCACCGCCCGGGTCACCAGCGGTGAGCCCCCCCTGGTGGTCAGCCTGGGTAAGCCCAACGGGCTGTACCTGACCAGGCCCTATGCCGGTCCGACCGCGGTCAGGGATCTCTCCATCCAGCTGCCGGTCGGCTACACCAATACCGCCTACTTCGATGCTGGCGCCTTGGTATGGAACTGGCAACGCAACCAGGCCTGGGACCGCAGCCGGTCAGACCGGCGCATCTTCACCATGTTCTGGTACAAGGCCCACGTCCAGGGCTGGGCCGACACCTATGCCAACGGCGACTGCTGGGACTGGATGCTCAGCCAGAGCCTGCCGCTTGCGCCGGCGATCGTCGTGCCGCCGCAGTCGTTGGCGGTGCGGGTCGGATCCCCCGCGGCCTTTTCTGTCACGACGACGGGCAGCGCGCCGCTGTCCTTCCAGTGGCTGCGCAATGCCAGCGTCATCCCCGGCGCCAACAGCCCCACTTACACCATCGATCCCACCCTGTCGGGCGATGATGGTGCAGTTTTTGCCGTCACCATCGGCAACCTCGCCGGCAGCGTCACGACGTCGAATGTCGTGCTCAGCGTCCTGCCGTTGCCACCAGTGATCGACGTCCAGCCGCAGGCGGCGATCGTCTCGGACGGCGAGCGGGCGACCTTCCAGGTATCGGCGAGCGGGGCCCCGACCCTGACCTACCAATGGTTCCTCGGCGGCGCGGTGATCACCGACGCCACCGGCAGCATCTATACCACCGAAGCGTGCAGCCTGGCTACCAATGGTGACGAGTTTGCCGTCGCGGTCACCAATACGGGGGGAAGCACGCCCTCCGTCACCGCCGTCCTCACGGTCAGGGCGGCGGCCCCATCCATCGTCAGTCAACCATCCAACCGAGCGGTTCCCGTCGGATCAAGCGCGACCTTCGCCGTGGTGGTGAGCGGTTCGCCAGTACTGGTCCTGGGCTGGCAGCGTTCCGCTCCGGGCAGTGCTGTCTGGAATACCATCCTTGGTGCCGCATCCGCCACCTATGTGACCACGACGACGGTCGCCGCCGACGACGGAGCGCGCTTTCGTTGCCGGGTCTCCAACGAGATGGGTGACGTGCTGTCGGAGGCGGCCGTGCTGACTGTCACCACTACGCCGTCGAGTGGTGGGGCTGCCGCCGGAAGCAGTGGCGGCGGTGGTTGCGGCTTCGGCACCATGGCCGTGCTGGCCCTCGCTACCCTCCTGCTGCCGGGATGGTGCTCGCTGAACAAGCGACGGCGCCCGCAGATCTGGTTCCTCTCCCTGCTGGCGGTGGCGCTGAGCACAGTCGAGCCATCGGTCGCCAGGAACGGTTGGAGCAACATTCCCGGCGTGATGGAAGGCACCGTCATCACCATGCCGGTCGACACGACCCTGCCCAGACCTCCGCTCGGGTTCGTCGTCTACCTGCCGAAGGGCTACGTCCCGGGCAACCAGGCCGTGGTCTGGCCTCTGGTGGTGTTCTGCACCGGCATCGGCGAGATCGGCAACGGCACCAACACCGTCGCCAACGGTAACCAGTTGTACGCCAACATGACCAAGCATGGCCCGCTGCATCAGATCACGGCGGCACAGTGGGACTTCCCCGGAATCGTCATCGCCGCGCAGTCGCAAAGCTCGTGGAGCAACACCACGTCACTCAAGCTCCTGATGGAATATGCCAAGACTAACTACCGGGTTGACACCACGCGCATCTACCTGACCGGACTGTGCGATGGCGCCGTCGGCGTGCTTAACCTTGCCACGCAATACCCCGGCTATCTCGCCGGCATCATGCCGATTGAGGTCGCCACGAATCCAAAGACCGGAAACGGAGCCGCCATCCGTGACCTACCCATGTGGGCCGTGCACTGCTTCAGTGATCCGGACATCGCGCGGACCAGCAGCATCGCCTGGGTCGACCAAGCCACGCAGGCCGACGTCGGCTCCTCTGACGTGATGGCGACCTACCCGGGCTACGCCGGCAAGCGCTACCACACTGCGGTCGACGCCGATCCGCTGACTGGCCTGCCGCTCAATGCCTACGGGCCGGTGACGACCGTGCTTGGCGCCACCTTCACCGCTGGCAGCAGCTTCATCGGTTTCGGTGCGACCACCTTCGGCAGCGCGGCGTTCAACTCGTGGGGTGGCACGGATGCCGCGCCTTACGCCCGGCTGCACCTGGGCGCGAAGCCGGGCGTCGTCCTGGCCAGCAACGACCTGGTGGCGAACGTCATTGCCCTCGGCAAGCCCAATGGCGTGTACCTGACCCATCCCTACAGCGGTCCGACGATGGTCCGCGACGTCTACCTGCAGCTTCCGGTCGGCTACAACGCTACCGCCTACGCCGATTGCGCGACCACAACCTGGTCGTGGCAACGCGGGCAGGTCTGGGCCAGGAATAGGCCGGGCAAGCGCATCTTCACCATGTGCTGGTACCAGAACCACGTCCAGGGCTGGATCGACACCTATGCCAACGCTGACTGCTGGGATTGGCTGTTCAGCCAGCAGACCCCGGTGGCCCCGATCATCCGGGTGCCGCCGCAGGGACTCCTGGTCTCGGTGGGCATGCCGGCCGACTTCAGTGTCGAGGTCGACGGGACCGCGCCGTGGACCTACCAGTGGGAGCGCAACGGCACCGTCATCGCCGGCGCCACCGCCGCGACCTACAGCACCCCGGACACGACGCTGGGTGACGATGGCGCGTCCTTCACCGTCAACGTGGCCAACCCCCTTGGCCAGACGCTGTCCGCTGCCGCCATCCTGAGGGTGTCCGTCCGGCCCGTGACCGTCACCGACCTCGCTGATCACCAGGTCGTCCAGCGCGTCATCGGCACGACCGCGGCGGCGATCACCATCGCAGGCACCTACAACGGGGCCCCTGACCAGATCCAGGCCCGCGTCGTGTCGGTCGCCAGCGGCGCTGTGGCCGTCGACTGGACGACCATCGTGACTGCACCCGCCGGGGGCGTCTACAACGCCGCCCTGAGCGTGCCGCAGGGGGGCTGGTATCGACTGGAGGTCCGACTACGCGATGCCACAGGCCTGGTGAGCGCCAGCGCCAGCGGCAGCGCCAGGTGGGGTGTGGGCATCAACATCCTGTGTATCGGCCAATCGAACATGCTCGGGTTCGGCGATAACGCCTTCACCGTCGCAGACGATCGGGTCGGCCTGCTCTATGCCCGGGCGACCTGGCAGCATATGGCCGATCCATGGATC
>JBBREK010000204.1:0-7703 GCA_038203025.1 Planctomycetota bacterium | reverse complement strand
TCCCCGTCGTCTTCGCCGTGTGCTTCTCCATCGCCATCGCAGCAGCCAAACGGCTGGGTCTGACCCATGCTGATGCGCGAACTCAACTCAGGTACGATCGCAAACTGGTCGGGGCGCTCTTGGGGGTCCGGCTAGTTTGAGTCGCCCTGCATAGCTACTCCTGTCCTGTTTCCGCCACCCTGTGCAGACCTCTCGCGAGCGTGAGTCATTGCGGGTGGTTTACTTGTAGGGCCTTGCAAAGCAAGGTGTTCAAGCAAAGGCGCTGAACTGGTACCGGATCATGGAATCCCCGGACCTGCCCCAATTGAAACGATGGGCGTGCGAGCGCCTATCGGCGTACGTCTTTGCGTCACGATGGTCACGAGGTGTCTGTCCACGAGTTCCACGAGTTCCACGAGTTCAGCTGGGAAGTGACTTGCGGGGCGTCGAGCAGGACGAGATTGCGGCATGGCCTCACAACTCCGCCTACGTCCAGGGCGCTACACCTTCGGCGCCATGTCCTTGGGCGCCGAGGACAGCGGCCGCCTCGAACCTGACGTCGCGCTGGTGCGCCGGGTCATGGACAGCGGTCAATGGATCCACTGCAGTCCGACCTACAACCGCGGCTTCAGTTTCATGACGCTGCGCTGCGCCTTCGACGAGGATCGCGCACATCGCCCGCCGCTGATCATCAAGTTGCGCGATGCAGGACCGCGCTGGCTACGCTTCGAGGCCGAGGACGCCTGCCGGCGTCTGGGTATCGACAGTATCGACCTCGCCCAGTTGGTCGCCATGGAGCGCGGCCCCGGCTGCTTGGTCGACCAGCTGCGCGCTGGATCAGGCCCCGTTCTCGACGAACTGGCGCATCTGCTCGAGCGCGGCCTGATCCGCCAGGCCGCCCTCTACCTCGACGCACGCAACGCTGAGGCAACGGTGGCCGCTGCTGCCGCCAGCCCACTGGTCGAGGCGGTGATCTTCTACTGGAACGCAACCGAGGACCCGTGTCCGCCGGCGGCGTGGTCGGCATTGCGCGCCGCGGGCCTCCCCGTCCTCGCCCTACGCACCCTCGGCGGTGGTTTGCACGATGCCGTGGTACGTGGACGCCAGGAGGAGCTCGCCGCCGCCTGCGGCTGCGCCGATCCGGTGGAGCTGGCCCTGCGCCTCGCCGCCACTGAACCGCTGGTCACCACCACCATCGGCGGCACCGCCTCGCTGGCGCACTGGCAGCAGCTGACCGACGCTGCTAGCCGGGCCACACCGCTGACGCCCGAGGCGCTGGCGCGCGTCGCGGAGGCCCGCCGCAGTTGAATGGATTACTGTAGAAATCGCAGTTCATCGTTCGCAGTTCGTCGTTCGTCGTTGCATCCACACTGGTCGCGCTCAGGGACACCCATCCCCACCTGATGTGGTCTGTTTTCTCGTCGTATGTCCATGCGGAACAACGAACAACGAACAACGAACGACGAACGTCGAATTCTACTGCGTTTTCTACGGTATATCGCCATTTCCTCGAACGCTCCGCACCCACACGCCAAGCTTCGCTAACGCTCTGCCCGCTGGCTGTTACGGTCGATGGTATCCCCGCGGAGTCCTCATGCGCTTCTGGATCGCCCTGGTCGTCCTCGCCACGGTCAACCTTGTCGGCTGGATGATCGACTGGTCGAGCGTGCTGCATTGGCAGCCACCGCTGCATGCCGCGTTGATCGATGTCGACGAGGGTGGCGAGGTGATGGTCTCGGCTGGCAGCACGGGGAGCGAGCTGCGCTTGCGCTTCGACCGGGACATGCAGACGGCGGGCGAGCCGGCGGCGGGCACCTTCCTACCGGCGTTGGCCGGCAGGTGGCGCTGGGATGACGGGCGCATCGCGGTGTTCCACGCCGAGGCGCCGCTCGCGGAGGCGACCCGCTACACCCTGACGCTCGATCGCGAGCGGCTGCGCGCGAACGATGGCGCGTCGCTGCCACCGACTGCCCTGCGGTTCCACACCGAAGCCCTGCGCCTGCGCGGGGCGCGTTCGGTCGATCGCAGTGACGATGGGCGAGAGATCATCGAACTGGACTTCAATCAGCCGGTCCTGCCGCAGGAGGCGGCACGGGCTGCTGACCTCCGTCATCCTGATGGAGGGCCGATGCCGGTCGAGCCGGCCGGTGACGCGCCGTCGGCGCAGATACGCCTGCGCACCGCTCCGCTACCCGATCTGGGCGATCTTGTGCTGACCCTGGCACTGCCGCAGGGTTTCGCTGGACCATCCGGTCCGCTGGGATTGGAATCGGCGGCGCTGCTGCGTATTCCGATCTCCCGCGCCGTACGTTGTACTGGCGTCAGCTTCACCGAGCGCACGGCGCCGCAGCGGTCGTGGGAGCTGGTGCTGGCCTTCAACCGCCCGGTCCGTCCAGATGCGGTGTTGCCTGGACTCGTCCTGACGCCCGCGACGTCTGTCGAGCTGGCGCGCGGCGATCCGACGGCGCCGACCGGCTGGGTCGCGCTGCGCGGTGATTTCCGCCAGGGTGTGCGCTATGCCATCGGCCTGCCGGCCATGGCCGCCGCCGGCCAGGCTGAGACGCTCTATGCCACCCCGCCCGACCGGGCGCCGTCCTGCCGCTTTGCCAGCGACGGCGGCCATCTCGGTTCGGCAGGCAACCGCAGCGTGGTGGTCGAGGCGATGAACCTGCGCCAGGTACGGGTGCGCGCCTGGCGGCTCTACGACAGCAATGTCGTGACCTGGCGGACGACGCGCTGGATCCGCGATCTCGCCAAGCCCATTGCCGATCGCCTGATCAGGTTGGACGCCTCGGCCAACGCGGCCTGCGAGCTGCGCCTGGGGCTCGACGACCTGCTCGGCGGCACCGCTGTCGATGGCGTCTATCGGCTGGAGGTCTCGGCCGACCGCCACGATACGTTGACCACCTGGGATGGTTGGCTGGCGCGGGACGAAAGCGTCGTGTCGCTGTCCGACCTCGCGCTGTCGGCGCACAGCGGCGCCGATGGGGTGACGACAGTCTGGGCGACCAGTCTGGGCAGTGGTCGGCCGGTGGCGGGCGTGCGCATCGCCCTGTTCAGCGCCAAGCAGCAGGAGTTGGGCGCCGTGGTCACCGGCGGGGATGGGCTCGCCCGCCTGGCGTCGCGGACTGATGCCGAGGACGGGCCGGCGGTGCTGCTCGGCAGTCTGGCGGGCGCGCTGACCTGGCTCGACCTGCGCGATGCGCGCCTGCGCGATCCCGAGGCCGACACCGGCGGGCGGCCGTGGACCGGCCAGGAGGCCTTCGTCCATCCCGACCGCGGGCTGATGCGGCCCGGTGAGACCACGCACTGGCGCGGCCTCGTCCGCGCCGGCGATGGCGCCGTGCCCGCGCCCTTCCCGGTGCGCTGGCAGGTCTGGCGGCCCGACGGCCGGCTCTACCGCGGCATCGACGCCAGGCTTGACAGCGATGGCTGCGTCGGGCTCGACCTCGAACTGCCCGACGAATCGATGACCGGCCGTTGGCGGATCACCCTGACGGTGCCGGGCGGCGCCGAACTCGGCGGCGACAGCCTGCTGGTCGAGGACCTCATTCCGGATCGCTTGGCGGTGGGTCTGGAGCTGCCGCAGCCCGGCGATGAGCCGCACCTGGCCGCCGGCGCCTGCGACCTCACCGTGCACGGTGATTGGCTGTTTGGCTCGCCGGCTACGGGCTGCACCGCGACCTTGGGGCTGCGCCTCGATCCGATCGCCTTCACCCACCGCGATTGGCTCGGCTGGTGGAGCGGCGATGCGGCCGGCGTCGCTGGCCGCGTCGGCTTGGGCGGTATCGCCAGCGGCGACCGGCTGGCGGATCTGCCGTCGGCGCCGCTTGATGCAGCTGGTCGGGCGGTCTTCCACGTCGACCCCGCAGCGGCGGTGGCCGCCCGCGGCGCCACGATACCGGCCCAGCCGTGGCGGCTCAGCCTTACCGCTGGCGTCCAGGAGGCCGGCGGTCGCGGCGTCTCGGCGGCGCGCACCGCCATCATCGATCCGGTGCCTGCCTATCTGCTGATGAAACCAGCGACTGCCGTCGCCGGCGCACCCTGCGCGGTCGAACTGCGCCTGGTGCGGCCGGACGGCAGTTCCGATGCTGGTGCGGCCGAGGTCGAACTGCGTGTGCTGCGCGAACGCTGGGAGACCGCGGTGGTACGCCGTGATGGGCGCTACGACTACGAGTCCAACCGCATCCTCGAAGCGGTCGGTGGCACCATTCCGGTCCACCTTGCTGCGGGCAGCGCAACTGCCGAGTTCATCCTGCCCGACGGCGGCACCTTCGTCCTACTGGCCAGCGTACCCGGCACGCGACTGGTGGCGTCGGGCCGCATCACCGCGGGGGCCGAGGCCTGGCAGGACAGCATCGCCCGCAACCGTCCCGAGCATGCCGAGGTGACTCCGGCGGCCGAGCCGCCCGCCGATGGCGTCGCGCCCGGCCTGCCGCTGGCGTTCGATGTGAAGAGCCCCTTCGTCGGCAGCCTGCTGCTTACCGTGGAGAGCGACCGCGTGCTGCTCGCCCGGATTGTCGAGCTGGCAGCGCCGGCCACGCGCGTGGTGGTGACCCCGGAAGCGTCGTGGGGCGGCACGGTCTACGTCACCGCCACCATCGTCCGCCGGGTCGAACCCGACAAGCCATGGCGGGTGCACCGCGCCTACGGCGTCTGTCCGGTGCGTCTCACCCAGATCGAGCGCCGCGCCGTCCTTGCGATTGAGGCCCCGGCCGAGGTTCGGCCCGGCGCCGCGTTCGACTGCACGGTGCGCGTCACCGATGCCGCGGGTGCTCCGCTGGCCGACGCGGCGGTGACGGTGGCGGCGGTGGATGAAGGCATCCTCCGTCCGGCTGCCTTCCGCACCCCGGATCCCTACGCCTTCTTCACTGCCAAGCGCCTGCTTGGTGTGGTCGCGGTTGACGCCTATGCCGAACTGATGCCCGAGACGCCACGTCCCGGTGGGATCAGCGAACCGGGCGGCGATGGCACCGTCGGCCTCCGCCACCGGCCGCCGGTGCAGGTGCGCCGGGTGGTGTCGGTGGCGTTGTGGTCGGGGGTGGTGCGCAGTGGTCCGGATGGCATCGCCCGGACGCGCTTCACCGTGCCGACCTCGTACAGCGGCCGCCTGCGCCTGATGGCGGTGGCGGCGGCCGGCCCGCGCTGCGGCGCCGTGGCGGCGCCGTGCGCGGTGCGGTCGCCGGTCCTGGTTCAGGCCTCGCTGCCGCGCTTCCTTGCCCCGGGCGACCGCTGCCGGGTGCCGGTGACGGTGTTCAATCAAGGCGAGGCCGGCGAGGCCGAGGTGAGGGTCGCGGTCGATGGTGCGCTGTCAGTCAGCCCGGCGATGCAACGCCTGGCCGTGCCTGCGCAGGCTTCGGCCGTCGCCTGGATCGATCTGGTCGCAGCCGATGCCATGGGCGCCGGCGCGATCACCGCGACCGCGAGCCTCGGCAACGAATCGCATCGCGAGCGGACGGAGTTGATGGTGCGGCCGGCGGCGTCGGTCGAGACGGTTGGTGGCGGATTGACGCTGCGGCCGGGCGCGCCGGTGTCGCTCCCGATCCCGTCCGGCTTCCTCGCCGGCGGTTGGCGCAGCGCCCGCGTCGCCATCGACCAGGCCCCCGATCTCGGTGTGCAGCAGGCGATCGAGCGGCTGCTGGCCTATCCGCACGGCTGTGCCGAGCAGACCGCTTCGGCCTGCCTGGCCCTGGTACGTCTGCCCGCCTTTCTGCCGGAGCCGGCGCGCCCGGCGGTGGCTGCGCGTCTGGCGCATGGGCTGGCCAGGCTGGAGCTGCTGGCGACCCGCGATGGCGGTTTGGCGATGTGGCCGGGCGGACGTGAGGCGTGGCCGTGGGCCTCGGTCTTCACGCTGCATCTGCTGCATGAGGCCGCCGCTGCTGGCTTCCCGGTGCCGGCACAACTGCGCAACAACCTGATCGGCTACGCCCGGGCCCAGCTTGGCCGCAACGACGCCGACGAACTGGCGACGCGCTGCTACGCTGCCTACGTCCTCGCCCTGCACGGTCTGCCGCAGCCCGTCGCGCTCGCCCGGCTTGCCGCCGAGGTGCGCGAGCCACGAGCCTGGGTGACGCCCGAATGCCCCCTGTATCTCGCCGCCGCCTGGCTTGTCGCCGGCGATCGCGAGCGGGCCTCGGCCCTGGTGCCGACCGCCATCGTCCCGCGCCAGCAGCGCAGCGACGGTGGTGATTGCGGCTCTGGCGTGCGCGACCGCGCGATCGCGCTGCTCACCCTGACGGCGTTCGATCCGCAACGGCCGGAGGCGGCGCGCCTGGCCCACGAGCTGGCTGATCCCCAGGCCTGGAACAGCACCCAGGACACCGCTTGGGCGATCCTCGCACTCGGCCGCTGGCGCGACACCCTGCATCCGGTGCCGTATGTCCAGGCCGTCCTCGCCGCCGGCGGCACGACGTTGGCCGAGGGTGCTGGCGCGGTGTCGTGGGCCGCAGCGGCGCTGCCCGCAGGGCTGACCGCGCGCATCGCGGGTGGGGACGGGACGCTCGGCTTCCTGTCGTGGACCGCCTCGGGCATCCCGGCCGCCGTTCCGCCGCCGCTGGTCGAGGGACTGACCATCGACCGGACGTGGTCGGCTGAAGCCGGCAGCATCCGGCGTGGCGATGTCCTGACCGTCACCTTGACGCTGGCCTCCGCCGACGGTCGGGCGCGGCGCAACGTCGTGGTCGAGGATCTGCTGCCCGCCTGCTTCGAGATCGAGAATCCGCGATTGGCGACCAGCGCTGCACACGGCGCCAATCAGTCCATCATCGCGGAGTCTGCCGCCGAACACGTCGAGATGCGGGACGACCGCCTGGTGCTGGTCGGCGACCTGTCCGGCCGTGTGCCCTTGGTCCATCGCTATCTGGTGCGTGCCGTCGCCGCCGGCACCTTCGCCGTGCCGCCGGTGGCCGCCGAGTGCATGTATGATGGCAGCGTCCGCGCCCGCGGCGGGGCGGGCACCCTGGTGGTCGCTGAGCGATGAAACCGGCGGTCCGTCGTCGCTGGAGGCGCTGTGCGCTCGCCGCCATGGTCGTGCTGCTGGTGCCACCGCTGGTGATCGAGCTGTCCGCCCGGGTGTTGCCTTACCCGGCCGGCCTGGCGGCCCTGCCGCCGCCGTCGACCCGCGTGCTCGACCGCGCTGGCGGCCTGATTGCCGAGCTGGCGAGTCCGCGTGGTGAGTTCCATCAGCCGCTGGCGGCGACTCCCGGACTGCTGGCCAGCGCGGTGGTCGCGGTCGAGGATCGTCGCTTTCGCGACCACCAGGGCATCGACTGGTTAGGCATCGCCGGGGCCTTGTGGCAGGACGTCAGCCACCTCGGGGTGCGCCGTGGCGCCAGCACCCTGACCATGCAGGTGGAACGCCTGCGCGCCGCCCAGGCCGATGCGCCGCGCCGCCGCACCCTCGTCACCAAGGTGATCGAGGCGGTACGCGCCCGTCAGATCGAACGTCGCAGCGGCAAGGAGGCGATCCTGCGTGAGTGGCTCGATCGCGCACCGTTCGGCTCCAACCTGGTTGGCGCCGAGGCCGCCAGTCGGCACTGGTTTGGGATCGGGGCCGATCAGCTGAGCCTGGCCCAGGCCGCGCTGCTCGCCGGCCTGCCGCAGCGGCCCGAGGCCCTGCGTCCCGACCGCCATCCCGAGGCGGCGCGGTCGCGGCGCGAGCTCGTCCTGGCGCTGATGCGACAGCAGGGCCTGATCGACGCCGACACCTGCCGGCAGGCCCAGGC
>JBBREK010000203.1:0-7725 GCA_038203025.1 Planctomycetota bacterium | reverse complement strand
CAATTCTTCCGCCTTCCGCCTTGGGCTCCAGAGCCATCTGCTAACGCAACGCCATTGGGGGGTGTGTGGTGGACCGTCGCAGGGGGTTCTGGGATGCGCAGTCCAGGAACCCGTACGCAGTCGTGGCGGCAGTCCGTGTCCACGACCCCGACCCCCAACCCCGGTGGCAATGATTCCCGTGGACAACCTCCCCCGGCAAACCATTGGCATTCCCTGGCACAAACCCATCATCCCGCCCCTCCCATGAGCACGTCAGAACCAACCTACATCGCCTATCACAATGGCGCCTGGAAGCCCCTGCCCGAATGCACCGTGCCGATCAATACGCACGCGCTGCAATACGGCACCGGCTGCTTCGAGGGCATCCGAGGTTACTGGGACGGCACGCGCGTGAACCTGCTGTTCCTGCGCGAGCACTTCCAGCGCCTGGCGCGTAGCGCCAGCACCCTGCTGATGCAGGCGCCGACGGTCGACGAGATGTGCTCTATCGCCAGCGAGGTGGTGCGTCGCAACCGCCCGACCGGCAACGTCTACCTGCGCCCGGCGGTCTACAAATCTGGCACTGGCCTCGGCCCGCTGATGCTCGGCGGCCCCGATGGCTTCATGTGCTACCTGATCGCCCTGGGCGACTATCTCGACACCAGCAAGGGCCTGGCGGTGTGCGTCAGCTCGTGGCGTCGCCTCTCCGACAGCAGCATCCCGACCCGCACCAAGGCTCTCGGCGGCTATCTCAACAGCGCCTTGGCCAAGAGCGAGGCGGTGCTCAACGGCTACGACGAGGCGATCTTCCTCAACGACCGCGGCCAGGTCTGCGAGGGCAGTGCCGAGAACATCTTCATCGTCCGTGAAGGTCGTCTGCACACGCCGGACCGCACCGCCGACATCCTCGAGGGCATCACCCGCAAGGCGATCGTGCAACTAGCCCGCGAACTCGGCATCGAGGTCGAGGAGCGGCCGATTGCCCGCACCGAACTGTACGTCGCGGACGAGATATTCCTCGTCGGCACGGGCTGCCAGGTCAGCTGGGTCCGATCCGTCGACAAGCGCGAGCTCGGCGCCGGCAAGGGGCCGATCACCACGCGTATCCAGGCAGCCTACGAGGACGCGGCTTACGGCCGCGATCCCAAGCGGCTCGCCTGGCTCACCCCGGTGGTCTGATGCTGTCGCTGCCCGCGGCAGTGGTCGAGGCAATGGCCGCGCACGCCGTCGCCGGATATCCCGCGGAGACCTGCGGCCTGCTCTTCGCAGCCCAGGGCTCCGAAGCCTGCACCCGCATGCTGTTGATGGACAACCTGGCCGACCGGCTGCATGCCGCCGACCCGGCGGAGTATCCGCGCACCTCGCGCGACTACTTCGCGATGAATGGCGCCAAGGTCGCCAAGGCGGTGCGCGAGGCCGAGGCGACCGGCGAGCTCTGGCTGGGCGTCTGGCACAGCCACATCGACTGCGGCGCCTACTTCTCCTCCGAGGACACCCGCACTTTCGCACCCGACGGCGTCCCCACCTGGCCGGAGCTTTTCCAGGTCGTGGTCGATGTGCGCGGGCACCGCGTGGTCGAGGCAAGGGCGTTCCGCTGGGACGGCCACTGTTTCACGCCCGTCGCCACCTTTCCGGAATTCGCCAGGAACCGCTGATGGCCCGTTCGATCGATACCCTCGCCGTGCACGCCGGCGAACGCCGCGACAAGGCCCACGACAGCCTGGTCACCCCGATCATCCTCTCGACCGCCTTCCCGTTCCAGGACACGGCCGAACTGCACCAGTACTTCCGCGGCGAGGTCTCGCGTGGCGAGGAGTACGGGCGCTACGGCAACCCGACCCAGGAGGTCGCCGAGGCGCGGCTGGCCGCCCTCGACGGCGGCGAGGCGGCGCTGCTGACCAGCACCGGCATGTCGGCGATCGTAACCACCCTGCTGGCCATGGCCAAGCCGGGCATGCACATCGTCATCACCGCCGACAGCTACCGCAAAACGCGGGTCTTCGTGCGGGAATTCCTCGCCAAGTTCGGCATCGAACACAGCTGCGTCGAGCCCGACGTTGGCGCCATCTCTGCGGCGATCACTGAGCGCACCAAGCTGATCATCAGCGAGAGTCCGACCAACCCGTACCTCAACTGCCTTGATCTCACGGAACTGGCCAAGGTCGCCAAGGCCCGCCGGGTCAAGACGCTGATCGACGCCACGCTGGCGACGCCGTTCAACCTGCGTCCGATTGAACACGGCATCGACATCGTCGTCCACTCAGCGACCAAGTACCTCGGTGGCCACAACGACCTGCTCGCCGGCGTGGTGATCGGACGCAAGGACTTCATCGAGGCGTTGCGTGAACACCAGGGCATGCTTGGGGCGCTGGCCAGCCCGTTCACCGCCTACATGCTCATCCGCGGCCTCAAGACCTTCGGCGTGCGCATGCGCCGCCACAACGAGAGCGCGCTGCGCATCGCCCACTTCCTCGAGCGCCACCCGCGGGTCGAGCAGGTGTGGTACCCCGGATTGGCCAGCAACGCCTCGCACGCCATCGCCGCGCGGCAGATGTCCGGCTTCGGCGGGTTGATCAGCTTCGCCATCCGCGGCGGCCTTGAAGACGCCAGCCGGATGGTCGACGCTGTGCAGATCCCATTCCTCGCCCCCAGTTTGGGCGGGGCCGAATCGCTGATCGAGCAACCGCCGTTGATGAGCTACTACGAGAAGACGCCCGAGGAGCGCACTGCCCTGGGCATCCGTGAGAACCTCATCCGGCTATCGGTTGGCCTCGAAGATGCCGACGAACTGATCGCCGACCTGGACCAGGCGTTGTCCGGCTGACTTCCGGCTCGTGTCCGGAAAACCGGACGCCCCCCGGTGTTGATCGTGGCTGAGCATCGCCTAAGAGCGACCCCATGCTACGCCACCTATGTATCCTCGTCTGCCTGGGTGGTGCCCTCTGCGCCGGCGAGGCCGCCCGCACTGGTTCCTACCAGACCCAGTTCACTGAACACCATCCCGAGAGCAATCCTGCGCGGCTCGTGAGCCGCAATGGCTGGGCGTTGAGCAAAGCGTTCACGATGGCCAAGGGAGTGATCGATCTGGCCAAGGAGGAGTACGATGTCTACGTGCCGAAATCCTATGATGGCAGCGTCGCCTACGGGTTGATCGCCTACGTCAACTCCGGCAAGGGCGGGGCTCCGCCGGGGGAATACCGATCCCTGCTCGACAAGCACCGTCTGATCTGGGTCGGGGCCTGTTCGGCCCAAAACGATCGCCCCACGACTAACCGCATTGCCCTGACCCTCGATGCTGTGTGGAACATGCGCAAACTGTACCGGATCGACTCAAGACGCCTCTACACGTCGGGCTTGAGCGGTGGCGGACGGGTCGCCTCCATGCTGGCTCCGGCCTATGCCGAGGTGTTCTCTGGCGGTATATTCCAGGTCGGCTGCAACACGCCTGTCTATCCGGTTCTGCCCAACCTGAGCAAGCAAGTGAAGGACCTGGCCGTGAACAACCGCTATGCCCTGATGACGGGCAGTAAGGATTTCAACCGGCAGGACACCAAGGATGTCTACGACAACCTGAAGAGTCAAGGCTACAAGCATATCGACTATTTCGAGGAGCCCGGCCTGGAGCATCATGTGCCGTCGGCAGAGTAGTGGGAGAAGGGAATCATCGCGATCGATCGTCCGCTCCTCGATGAGGCTGCTGGATTGCTTTCCCAGGCCAAGGCGATGGAGACCAGGAAGGCCTATGAGGCCTGTAGGCTCTATCAGCAGGTGCTGACGGGGTACTCGTTGGCGACGGATGCCGCCAAGGAGGCGGGAGAACGCCAGGTAGCGCTCCTTCCGCAGGTGGAGGAGGGACTGCGTTCTGAACTCGCCAAGCTGGCGAAGGCCAACGGGGACCGGCAGCGCGCCTTCGTCGAGCGTGCTGCCGGCTTCCCCTGCGAGGCCGAGGCGCGGACCCTGGCCGAGGCCACTGGCGACCAGCAGCTTGATGCGATACTCGCGCAGACCGGGGCGACCCAGGCTGGTCGGTTGGAGAAATTTGTGGCCGAATGGAAGGGATTCGCCTGTGCGGCCCGCGCCGCTGGACTCTACGAAGAACTGGCCGCCAAGGCCCTGCAGCCGCTTACCGAACAGGCTGTAGGCAGGCGCGGCAGGGCGCTGGTGAAGTTCCTCAAGGACTGGGAGGAGTGCCCCAGCCGGGTCCGGGCCGCTGAGTTGTTGGAGACCGATCTGGGCGCCGAACTGGCCGAGATTCTCGCCGTCGACAAGCCATCCACGCGGGCCGGCAAGTTGAAGGTGTTCATCAAGGCCTGGCCGGGCACGAAAGCCACCGATCAGGCGGACGCCGAGTTGCAGAAGCTGCTGGAACCACCCGCGAAGTGAGGGCGGGGATCACCCCAGATCGGCGCGGCAGCGCGCCACGATGGCGTCGACGGCATCGATCTGCGCCTGCTTGAGCGGCATCGCCAGGTCGCCCAGGGCCGCGCCCTGGCCGGCGTTGCGCGCCCCGACGATGACGCCGGCGACGCCTTCGTGGCAGAGCAGCCAGCCGATGGCGATCTGCGGCACGCTCAGTTCATCGTCGGCACCAAGGGTGCGCAACTCGTCCACCGCCTGCAGCCAGCGCGCTAGGCGGGGGCCGCGGAACTCGTCGCGCTCGCCGCGGTGGTCGCCGGGCGGGAAGGTCTTGTCCGGTCCCCAGGTGCCGGAGAGCAGGCCGCGGAACAGTGGCGAGTAGGCGAGCAGTCCAACCTGATGCTCGACGCACCAGGGCAGGACCTCTGCCGAGGGTTCTGGTTTCACCAGCGAGAAGCCGTTCTGCACGCTGGCCAGCGGCACCCCGGTGGCCAGCCAATCGGCGAGCTGTTCGGCGGAGCAGTTGCTGACGCCGATGGCGCGGATCTTGCCGGCCTTGAGCAGCCGTTCGCAGGCGGCCGCGGTCTCGGCGACCGGCTGCGGGGCCGGCCAGTGCAGCTGGAAGAGGTCGATGCGCTCGACGCCGAGGCGGGACAACTCCTCTTCGCAGTCGCGCTCGATCTGCACCGCCGACCCGTCGGTGAGGCGCTGCCCATCGACCAGATGGTGGCCAAACTTGCTGAACACCATTGGTCGCTGTGATGGGTCGAGGTCGCGCAGGACTCGTCCCACCACCAGCGAGGCCTTGCCTTCGCCGTAGATCGGCGCGGTGTCGATCCAGTTGATGCCGGCGTCGAGAGCGGCACGGATCGCCGCCACACTGTCGTCGTCGTCCTGTCCGCCCCACATCCACCCGCCGACGGCGAAGGCGCCAACGCCGATGGCGGTGATGGTGAGGTCGCTGGTGCCGAGGGTGCGTTTGATCATGTGGATGGGGGCGGGTTTCGGGACTCGAAACCCGTTACGGTGCAATGTTTATCTTCGCCAGGGCGAAGGCGAGTTGCAGTTCTTTGGCGCCGTGCTTGTCGAATTCGATGATGGCGACGCGTTGGTCAGCCGGGCCGCGCAGCACGACGACGGTGCCGCGGCCGAAAGTCTGATGGATGATGCGCTGGCCGGGCTCCAGCGGATCGTCGTCCAGACTGCGGTCGTCGCCGATCTGGGTGGTCGGCCGCAGATTGCTGCCGCGCTTGATCAGGCCGCTGTCCATCGCCGCGGAAACCGCAGCCTTGGCGTCGGCACGACTCTGCTGCATCGATGGGCGCCGGCTGCCCGGGGGCGGCGTCGGATCAGGAACGGGGTGGCGGCCAGTGGCATCGCGCGAGACGAAGCAGGTCGAGGGGATCTCGGCGAGGAAGCGGCTGGGCTGGAAGTGGAAGGTCTGGCCGTAGAGCATGCGGCAGCGGGATCGTGACAGGAACAGCTCGCGCATCGCCCGGGTGATGCCGACGTACATCAGCCGGCGTTCCTCCTCCAGCTTGCTGGCCTCGATCTCCTTGCCGCGCAGCAGCGGCAGCAGGCCCTCTTCCAGGCCGGCAATGAAGACGACAGGGAATTCCAGGCCCTTGGCGGCGTGCAGGGTCATCAGCTGGACGCGGTCCTGGCCGGCCGAGCGGTCCTCGCGCGCCCCGGCGTCGGTGTTGAGTCCGACATTCTCGAGGAAGCCAACCAGGCCACCGGCCGGTTCGGACTCGCGGAACTGATCGGCGGCGGTGATCACCTCGCGCATGTTGCCGAGGCGGTCCTCCAGCTCAGCCGGCGGGGCGTCGCTGTAGTGGCTCGACAGGCTGGTCAGTTCAATCACGCCGCGCACGCAGGCTGGCGGGTCGCCCAGCGGCAGGGTCTTGAGCAACCGCCACAGGCGGGCGAAGTCGGTCAAGGGGCCGGCGGCGCGGCCGACCGCGACCTGGGCGAGCAGGTCGGGGTCCTGGAACACGTCAGTCGGCGAGACCAACTGCTCGTCGGCGAAGGCGGTAAGCTGTTCGTAGGTGCTGTCGCCGATACCCCGCTTGGGCACGTTGATGATGCGGGCCAGCGCCCCGCTGTCGCGCGGGTTGACCAGCAGCTTGAGGAAGGCGACGACGTGCTTGACCTCCTCGCGGTCGTAGAAGCGCGTGCCGCCGTGCAGTTGGTAGGGGATGGCGCGCCGGCGCAGCGCGTCCTCAAGCACGCGACTCATGGCGTTGGTGCGGTAGAACACCGCCATCTCGCCCCAGGTCTGGCCCTGCTCGTTGAAGCGTGCCAGGGCGGCGGCGATGGCGTAGCTTTCGTCCAACTCGTCGTCGACTGCCAGCATGGTGATCGGCCGGCCCTCGACGTTGTCCGTGCGGATGGTCTTCTCCATGCGCTCGGTGTTGTTGACGATGACACCCTGGGCGGCGCGCAGGATGACCTGGGTGGAGCGGTAGTTGGTCTCCAGCTTGATCGTCGTCACCGGGTCGTCCGGTTGGTCGAAATCCGTCTGGAAGCTGAGGATGTTGCGGATATCGGCGCCGCGCCAGCCGTAGATCGCCTGGTCGGGATCGCCGGTGGCGCAGACGTTGCGGTGTTCGCCAAGCAGGCGGATCAGTTTGTACTGCGCCGTGTTGGTGTCCTGGTACTCGTCGATGAGGATGTAGGGGAAGCGCTCCTGCCAGCGGCGGCGTACCGCCACATCCTTCTCCAGCATGCGCACCGGCTTGAGCAGCAGATCGTCGAAATCGAGCTTGTTCTCGGCGGTCAGCCGACGGGCGTATTCGCGGGCCACGTCCAGGCAGACCGTGTCGAAGTCGTCGTTGGGCGTCAGGGTGGCGAGGTCGGCGAGGTTGTTCTTCCACTCGGAGATGCGGTGGCAGAGCTTCTTGGGCTCGAACTCCTTGGGGTTGCGGCCGAGGTCCTTGACCACCTGGCGGACGTATTTCTCAGGCTCTTCGCTGTCGCAGATCGAGAACTCGCCTTCGGTGCCCTCGCGCGAGCGGTCCATGCGCAGCATGCGGTAGCCAGCGCTGTGGAAGGTGCAGATCCACGGTGTCTGCAGGCCGAGCAGTTTGTGGATGCGCTCCTTCATCTCGCCCGCCGCCTTGTTGGTGAAGGTGATGGCGAGGATGCGGTCGGGCCGGGTGCCGGCGGCCTGGATGAGGTTGGCGATACGATGCGTGATGACCCGGGTCTTGCCGGATCCGGCCCCGGCCACGACCAGCAGGGGCCCCTTGATGTGGCCGACCGCGGCGCGCTGGTCGTCGTTCAGCCCGGCGAAGACGTCGACCGCCGGCATCAGGACAACCGTTCGCGGTTCGCGGTTCGCGGTTCGCGGTTGGCGCTCTTGCGCCAATGTGAGACCACAGTCGGATG
>JBBREK010000202.1:0-7760 GCA_038203025.1 Planctomycetota bacterium | reverse complement strand
GCAATCCGAGGCTATTGCCCCCGCGACGAGCTGGAGCTCGTCGATCCCAGGGACGAATCAGCGCGGCAACGCGACGACCAGCGAGAAGGGCTGGCCGGCAAGGACGAGGCTGCGATCGGCGCGATTGCCGTCGGTGGTACGCAGCTGACCGCGCCGCAGTCCGGTGATCCTCCCCTTGCGGAAGTCGTCGTAACGCACCCACTCATTGCCAATACGCAGCAGGCTGCCGCCAGTCGTGGGCAGGGCCTTCATGCCGGTAATGCGCGCCTCGGTGTCGCCGGCCGCCAACTGCCCGATCAACGTCCCACGCGTCGCGTAGCGACCGCCGCCAGTAAGGACCAGGGAGATGCGCAGGGCATCGGGCTGGGGAAACCAGCCTGGATCACTGGGGTTCGCAGGGTCCGTGACGGGATTCTTGGTGTCGAATGTCTGTCCGGCAAAGGGGATGACCTCCTCCTTGGGGTCGCGCGATTCCCAGGCGATGTCTGGGCCATTCGCCCCGGGCTTGACCAGACGGTGCGCCTGCGCGACCTCCATCCATACGCCGAAATGCAAACAGCCCCGCGTCACCAGATCCTGCCGTCTCGGCTCGGAACTCGCGTTGGGTGGATCCCCATTTTTGTCGACGATCGTCCCGTCTTCGGTCATATCCCACTCCTCGCGCCACAATTCGTCATCTGCGGCGGTGGCTCCGGCGACGGCCGACGAGGTCACATACCACTCCACCCAGAAGCGAACACCAAGCAGCCGCTTCTTCGTCGGATCCGTCTCGTTGATCCATCGCACCTGTGAATGATCCGGATTCTCGATGACCAAGCCCATACGGCAATTGCCGTCGGACCCGGCCTCACCGAAGAATCGGCCCCACTCCAAGGCTGGTTTTCCGTCGCGCAGACGGATGGGCACGGCGCGGGAAAGGTCCTCCTGCAACGCCGCCATCACCGCCGTCGCCTCGTCGCCGGCCTGGCGGGCGGCCTCACCGCGGCGAAACACCTCGGTGGCCCCGAACAACGCCCCCAGCATCAGCGTCGCCGATACCACGAAAATGCCGATCGATACCAGCAACTCGATGATGGTGAAGCCACGCAACAGGACCGCGGGCTTCAGCCCGCGTCGGGGCAAGCTCATCATCGCACCTCCTCGACCGCCAGAACCCGGCTTGGCGCAACGCAACGCAGCCGAATGTTCTCCAGGCGCGGCGCCCGACCAGCGGCATCGCCGGCCCGGATGAGATCGGAGGCACCGTTGCCGGTAGCCGCCCAATGCACCCGCAGCTCGGCACCATCGACCTCCTTCAACCAGAAGCGGGTCCAGTCGAACGGCCGGACGAGGCCGGTATTGGCGCCCATGGACAAAAGCGATCGATTTGCCCAGGCACTGTCCCAATCGAAGACGACCCCACTCGCCTCCTCGGCGGCCAGGGCGCTGGCCGTCAGGGCACAGCCGGCATCACTCGCAACGTCGATGTCAGCAATGCCACCGACACCTGTACGCAGGACGGCTGCGCCACCTGGATCGCTGCCGCCACTTGGTTCGTGGCCATCGAAGCGCGATCCGGAGAGGCGCAGGGCGAAGCCGGCCCAAGCGAAACTACGGCTACGCAGGGACTCGGCGGTCGGGCTGCCGGTCTGACCAGGGGCGAAACGTGGCCACCAGCCGATGATGATGGGGTTGAGCGCACCAGCGGACTGCGCGTTCACCAGCTGTGCTCCAGGATCGACCGAAGACCAAGGGGCAAGGTGGGTCGCCGGGGTGTAGGGCGCAGCCCAGGCGGTATCCGGCGTGCCATAGAGACCGCGCAGCCAGCTAGCGGTGATGCGCTGCCGGCTTGCTGGGCGCCCAAGCAAGCGGGCGATCTCGACGCTGGCACCATCGCTGGCGTGGTGCACGAGGACGAAGGGCGCCCGCGCCAGCAGATTGGGGTCTTGGGCGTAGCTCTCTTGGCTGGGATGGGTGAAGTCGATCGGGTCCTTGTAGTAATTCTCGTAGAGCGCCTCGACCACGTCGACTCCGACGTTGTGCGCCCCTTGGGCGAGCGGTGAGCACAGTTCGGCGACCGGTCCCAGCGGCAGGATGGTGATCGGCAGGGTTGGCCAGACCGTGCGGGTAGCGGCCCCAGCTCCCGGCAACAACGGCGCCGCGCTGGCGAGGCGGTGGGGCTGGGCAACCGTGCCAAGCAGGGCGCGGGCGATGAGAGTGGCGCGGGCGTTGTCGCCGGCGATGCGGCGGAAGGCAAAAGCCTCGCCATCGATCAACGCCAGACCGTACTGGTCGTTGTTGTTCACCGTCGCAAAGAGATTGCCGCTCGCCTGCACCATCACCGGCAGATCGGCAGCCGCTGCGCCGATCGTGCCAGAGGTCGAACCGCCGATGGCGATGATCTCGCTGCCATTGACGGCATTCGCTGCCGCCGCCTGGTTGGCGTCGGCCGGTCCCTGCAGCGGACCAGCACAAAGGTCGTCGAGGAGGACCGCGCTGGTGTTGGCCAAACTCAGGTTGTCGGCGCCACCGAAGTGGACCTTGGCCTTGTCGCCGGTCGTGGCGATAAGCAGGTCGAGGCGGGGCATGACACCGCGGCGCTCAGGGTCATTCCCTTCGGGGCTGAGATCGTCGCCACCCCAGCCGCGGCCGATGATGGCGAGCACCGGCGAGGCGACGCCCGGTGCCAATGGACTAGGGTCGGGGACGCTGTCTGGCACCTGATGGGCCAGGGCGAAGTACTCATTCCTCGTGTCCCAGGCGGCACCGCTGTCGGCGACAGCGGCGGGATAGCCATCGCGGCAGGCATGGCGCACCACCACCTGCACCGGCAGCCAGCGCCCCCCCGGCGCCCCGGCGTCGTCGATCTGCTGGCGCACCAGGGTGACGACGTCGCCGGACTCGAAGCGATCGCTATCGAAGCTGGTCTGCACTGGCAGGACGATCGACCTGTCCGCCCAGCTATCGGTCTGACTCCAGTCGGTGCGCATCGAACCACGGGTATCGCCCAGCGGACTCGGCGTCGCGGCAGGATCCCGATTGAAGCCACCGCCGCGACGCACGAAGAAGCGGTCGGCAACCCCATGGTCCACGAGATCGGTATAACGCACCCATTCGGCTCGCCCGGTGCCCGGATCGAGAATCTGCACCGTCCCGCTAGCGTCGAACTGCTGCTTGCCGCCCACCGGGTTGACCTCGCCCTCAACATTGACGCTGACCTGAACCGCCCGCACCTCTAGGCCACTGCCGACATCGCCCCACAATCCGCCGTCGCAAAGCGGGGCCGCATCCTTGGTCCAATCCAGGGTCAGCTTGGTGCCGGCCCTGGTGAAATAGCACCGGCCGGTACGACCAGTGATATCGCCGACGATCCAGAATTCGACGTAGCCGCGATCACCCCAGGTCCAGAGATTGCCGTCCCCATCCCAATCCGTGGGCTCGATTGTCACCTCGTCGGGATGCGTCCATAGCACATCACCAAACGCGTTGGGGGGGGGGAGCGTCCCGCCCGACTTCGGCACCTTGGCTAGCGGCGGACGTGGCGTCAGGGCATCGATCGGCTTTTCGAACGGACCGACCAATTGCACCTTGCCGCGCAGCCAGCGGCCGTTGACGAGCCGCTTCTGCGCCCAGCCCGGGGTGACCAGGGCGCCGGCCTCGTGCTGTTGCAGCACCGGCCAGCGATGGGCGTCAGTGGTGGCATCAAGAACACCGTTGAGATTGGCGTCCTCCATGTCGAGGACGCCATTGCCGTTGGCGTCCTCTCCGACGTCGAGGACGCCATTGCCGTTGGCGTCCTCCTGGTCGAGCACGCCGTCGTTGTCGAGGTCTTCCGTGGCCGTCTGGTCGGTGTTAACGCGGCGGGCGCGCTGCACGCCGCCGAGCGTGCCGGTGCCATCGCCATTGTCGGTCTGGCTTGTGTAGCTGAAATACTCGTCGTCGATGCGCACCATCCCGCGCGGCGTCGGCAGCAACTGCGCCAGCGCCACCCCGGCGGGGAAACGCACCGCGATGTCGGATCCCACCAGGGCGGTACCGGTGGCAGGCAGGCTGCCCGGCATGGCGATGGGGGCGGTCAGGCGCAGGCTGGGGTAGGTGTAGTGATCGCCGGTACGGCTCATGTCGACGCCGGCCTGGGTGGCATCGCGTCCCACCACGCCGTCAAGGATCAGGCCATGCAGGCCTGGCCGGTCGGCGGCACAGAAGGCCTGCAAATGGTACCACTGGCCCGGCTGCAGGTCGACGTGGTAGCGGAACTCCACCACCGTCGCCGGATCAGCGGGAGCGAACGGCAGCGCGTCGGGACGGCAACGCGCGTCGCTGGTGTCAGTGGCCAGATCCGCACCGGCGGTCCAGGCCGCCAGGCCGAAGCGGGCGCGATCGTCGTCGGTCCATGGCAAGGCGGCGTTGGCGATGACCAGGACAAGCAGGCTGTCGGCGGGGCGGTATTCGATGCGCCACGCTGATTGCGCCCCGGTCAGGGCATCGGCGATGCCGTCAGCCGGCGTTGTGGTATCGCGGGTCGGCTCCTGGTTGCGCACCTCGACGATGGTGGTGGTGGCGGATGGGGCATCCGGCAGGCAGAAGCGCAGCGCGATATGGCAGGCGGTGAACTCATGCTCGTTGCCGTTGACGTTGAACTGCAGCGGGCCGCCGTTGGCGGTATCGGCGGCCCAGGCGATGCGGTCGCCGGGGGTCAGGCGCAGGCCCTGGGCTTCGAGGATGCCCGGCGTCGTACCGCTGGCGCGCAGGTTGCCATTAGGCAGCACGTTGGGGGCCTGACCCAGATTGCTGTTGGCGTCAACCGACTTGAGCACGTCATCCCACGGCTGCGCCTTGGTCAGCCCGAAGGGAACCCGCCACTGGAAACGCACAGCGGGATTGCGCGCGAAGGTGGTCAGCGGCGCCGGCTCTAGCCAGCCCGGGCCGTCGAGGGCGAGCATGTCCTGTTGGCCAGTGGCGGCGTCGGCGCCCCAGTCAGCGATGCGGTTGGTCGGATGCGGTCCAGCCACCACCCACGAGCCATGGCGCAGGCGTACCAGCGCCTCGAAGTCGCCCTGCGTCGTCCACGCCGCTTCGATCGGACGCTCTTGCGGCACGGCCTGCACGACGGTGCGGCGGCGGCGGCTGGCCACGGCATTGCCCTGCTGGTCGCGCACGGTGGAGAGGCCTTCGATGGCAACGATGCCGAAGCCGGCGATGCCCAACGGCGGACGTTCGAACATGATGCTGCCGTCGCCGGTGCGCGGGTCGAGCCAACGCAGTCGCGGCATATGCCCGTAACTGGTGATCGGGGTATCGATCGGGTCGTTGGGCCAGTTCTCGCCTTCGATGCGGATCTGGAAGGCGGCGTCACTTTCGCCGCCGGCGTAGTCCTGGGCAAGGTACAGGCGGGTCATGCCGCTGCTGGACGGCACCGTGTTCAGATTCAGCGAGGGAATGGCGTCCACCCCGAGTGGGTCGCCCTTCTTGGCCCAACCGTCATCCAGATACCGCTGCGAGGCTGTGCCGCCATGGATCCAGGTATGGCTGGTACGGACTGCACCGCCGACCACGCCAGTATCCGTTGGGGCAAGTTCATCGGTCACCACACCCCATTTATCAACATTGGAGTTCAGTGCGTCCGGAGCCACCACCGTGCCCAGATCGATCAAACCACTGCGGCCCTGTCCAGGAATGAGGAACGAGAGCAACGGACGCAGCCGCTCTAGCTCGGCCTGGGTCAGCGGCGCGACGCGCCAGCCGAGGTTGGCGCTGTCCTTGACCAGCGGATCGACCTCGGCGACTTCGCGGCCGAAGGCCGGCGAGTCTTCGACCGTCTGGCCTTCAACGCTCGCCTGGCCTGGCATGCCCGGCGGCCAGCCCGACTGGCCTTTGACTGGGTAGTTCCACAACGGCCCGAAGTGCACGCAGCCGAGGTGGCTGTTGACGCCGTACCATTGCTCTGGCTGCTGCGGATCGGCCCCCAGCAAATCCTCCAGCCGGTTGAAGCGGCGGCTGCCGTTGCCCGGCCGCCAGTAGGTCAGGGCGCGGGCGAGTCGACCGTAGGTCAGCATGCTCCAGGCGCCCTTGTTGGGCAGGGACAGATCCCAGTGCCATGCCACCGTCCACGGGTCCTGGATCCCCGCCCGCTTCAGCACCACCGCCCAGCCATACATGTCGAGGCAGTTGGGTTCGATGCGGCGGGATTCGTCTTCGATGGTCGTGCCATGGACAACCCCGGCGCTGTCCAGACTGGGCAGGCTGCCAGCGTTGGTCGCCCAGGGTGAGGCGGTGTCGATGATCGTGCGCCAGGAATTCGGGGCATCGGCCCAGTAGCGGATCGGGCCGTTCTGGTCGCCGATCTGCATGGGCAGCTGCACGTAGGTCATCTGCGCCGTACCAAGCTGCAAGGCGAGAGCCGGACTGCGGTGCAGTCCGGTGGCATAGGTGGTCAGCGCGGTCGCCAGGCCAAGGGCACGGTCCGAGCCACGTCGCGCACCGCCATCCCACGACGCTGCTCGGGCGCCAGCAACTGAGGAACTCTGGCTGAACACGAATGGCAAGGCGAGGAACAGCAGCGCCGCGAGGACACTGATGGCAATGATCAGGGCGACGCCGCTGCGATTCATGGTGACGCTACCGTCTTGCTGCTGACGGCACCAGCAGTGGTGATGGTCAGTTCGGCCGACTCGCCACTGTTAGATTTCAGCTTGATTGTGACGTCGGCGGTTGCTGCGCTGCCCAAGGCTTCGACCTCGACCCGGCCATCGGGGTGGCAGATGATACGCTTGTCTGTCTCCAGCATGACCCCACCTGGCAGTGTGCCGGCCATGGCGTCACCAAGACGCTCGACGCGAACGTCGTCGATCTGGGAGTCCTGAGCGAGCTGGTCAGCGCTGTTCAAAGTCATGTATCCGGCGAAAACGCGCTCGGCGGCTGGCGTCGGTAGGCTGACGGCTTCGGCACCAGCCTTCTCACCTACTCGCCGACCATCGCGGTAGAGCACTAGCCGTGGACCGTCTACCAGCAACGATATCTCGGTCCAGCGACCACCGACCAGCGGACCAGCCTCGGCATCGCCGGTTATGTCACTGCCGCTCGCTCCGCCCTTCCTGACGATCACTACCCCAGTACGGTGACCGGTGATGGTGGCCTGATCCGGAGGCGGGTTGGCGATAGAACTGACTTCGACGCGACCCGCAACGTTAGCTCCGAACCAGCCGATGATCTCCCAACTCTTGGCCACGGTTACACGGGCAGCACCTGGTTTCAGCGCAGCTGCGTTGGTGTCGGATTGGATCAGTGCAAGGCCGATTGAGGATGCTTCGCACGAAGCATAGCCGCTGGCCAGGTCTTCCCCGACCAGGGCCAGTGGAATAATTGTTGGCACACCCGGATTGCCCGCGGTAGGTGGCCGTACCGCCACGCTGAGCAACAGGCCTGGGCGGCTGGACGGACTGGCCTGTCCACGCCACAGGCGCATGGCGCCATCAAGCTTCGCGGTTGCGAACAAACGATCGTCCGGCTGCTGGAAACAGTCGGGAACGAGTAGGCCTGCACCCGTGCGCCCAGGCGCCGGGATGTCAACGCTACCTTCATTACGCTTGGGCCAGCCCTCGACCCCATGCCACAGGATTGTCCGCACCAGACCGCTGATACTGCGCTCGTCCTTCTTCAGCCGCAGCACCACCGGTTGACCGCTGGTGCGCGCGGTATGGCGAGCCTGGCGGATGCAGTCGGCGACCACCTGTTCAGCAGCGATCATGCGGTTGAGACGTGGGGCCTTCACCACGCTGGCG
>JBBREK010000201.1:0-7763 GCA_038203025.1 Planctomycetota bacterium | reverse complement strand
CCATTTGCGCGTTGTTCTGCGTATGTCAAGGCTTCCGGTGTGTCACACCTGGCACCGCATTTGCCGGCTGGCGGAAATCCGTTCCAGATAGATCAGACACTTACGACAAAAGCCGTGCGCCAAGTGTAGAAGATGAGTTAGGCAGGTCAAAGTCGCCGCCCTCAAGGCCTCTAGCCGGCGACGAGCTCGCGGAACACCACCTCCAGCGGGACGCGCTCCTCGGCCAGCTCGCGTAGGCCGCCATACGCCTCGGCCAGGGCGACCAGCTCGGCGCGGCGTTCGGGTTCGGCGTCGACCGCGATCTGGCCGGGGTTGTCGCCATCGGCAACCTGGGCCCAGCCGGCGGTGACGAGGGCGGCACGCAGGGGAGCGGGGTCGCCGGAGCGCAGCGAGACGCGCACGCGGGTGATGCGCGCAGCGCGGCTGCGCAGGTCGCCGACCGTGGTGTCGAGCACGGTACGGCCCTGGTGGATTACGCAGACGCGGTCGCACACGGCGTCGACCTCGCCAAGGATGTGGGTCGACAGCAGCACGGCGTGGCGGCTGGCCAGGCCGCGCACCAGCTCGCGAAAATTGGCCACCTGCGAGGGGTCGAGGCCGCTGGTCGGCTCGTCGAGGATGAGCACCGGTGGGTCGCCGAGCAGGGCCTGGGCCAGGCCGACGCGCTGGCGGTTGCCCTTGGACAGGCCGCGGATGCGCCGCTTCTCGTTGTGCGTGCAGTCGGCGCGGGCCATCGAGTCGACCACCGCCTTGCGCCGCTCTGGCCCGGGGATGCCCTTGAGTCGGCAGACGTGGTCGAGGTAGTCGGCGGTGCGCATGTCCGGATAGAGCGGCAGCTCTTCGGGCAGGTAACCGATCAGTTGGCGGCAGCGCAGCGGGTCGACCGCCTGGTCGATACCGCACACCGAAACGCTACCGGCGTCGGCGGCGATGAAGCCGGTGATCACCTTCATGGTCGTCGACTTGCCGGCGCCGTTGGGGCCGAGCACGCCAAGCACCTCGCCGCGGCGCAGGCCGAGGTCGACGCCGCGTAGCGCTTCGATGGTGCCGAAGCGCTTGCTCAGGCTCGTGACGGTCAGCGCGGGGACATCGTCCATGCCACCAGTATTCATGCGCGCAGGGCCACCGCCACCGCTTCGGCGACGCCATCCGGGCTGGGTGTCGCTGCCACCGCGGCGGCGGGGAAGCCGAGCGCGGCGCAGGCCTCGGCGGTGCGCGGACCGATGGCCACGACCCGGCTGGCCAGCAACGACGGCAGACCGAGGGCGGCGAGCAGGCGGCTGGCGGTGGCGGCCGAGGCGACGGTGATGGCGTCGAGTCGGCCGAGCGCGGCGGCGTCGATCGGCTCGACCACGGCGCGGTAGGCGGTGATGGCGCTGACCCGCCAGCCCGCGGCACGCAGCTCGTCGGCTAGTTCGGGCCGGGCCTCCGCAGCCTGCGGCAGCAGCACCGAGTCGCCGCCGACGGCGATCAGCGCCGTCGCCAGGGCCGAGGCATCGGCGGTGGCCGGCAGGAGATCGGGACGAAGGCCGCGCCGACGCAGGGCCTCGGCTGTCCCCGGGCCGACCGCGGCGACGCGCGCCGTTGCCAGGGCACGCACGTCGCGCCCAGTGATCTCCAGATAATCGAACAGCGCATCGACGGCATTGCTGGAGGCGAAGGCGATCCAGGCGTGGCCGGGGATGGCCTCGACCGCAGCAGCGGCCTCATGGACGAAGTGCTGCAGAGGGGCGAGCACGGCCTCGGCCCCGTGCGCCTCCAGCGCCGCGGCCAGTCGTCCACCCTGGCCGGCTGCCCGCGTCACCAGCACGCGCCGGCCCCACAGCGGGCGGTTGTCGAACCAGCGGATGTCCTGGCGGTAGCGGACGACATCGCCGACCACGGTGATGGCCGGCGCACCCAGGCCGGCGGCCGCGACCAGCGTTGGCAGGGTCGCCAGGGTACCCGCGACGGTGCGCTGTTGCGGCAGGGTGCCCCACTGGATCGACGCAGCCGGGGTATCCGGGCTGCGGCCATGCGCGATCAGCGCCGCGCAGTGCTCGGCGAGATGCTGCATGCCCATGTACAGCACCAGGGTCTCGACCTTGGCGTAGGCTGACCAGTCGACCCCGGGGCCGTCCTGCAGGTGGCCGGCGACGAAGGCGACCGAGGCGCTGGCGGCGCGATGGGTGATGGGGATGCCGGCGTAGGCCGGCACGGCGATGCCGCTGGTCACGCCGGGCACAATCTCGAAGCGAATGCCGGCAGCGGCCAGCACCTGGGCTTCTTCGCCGCCGCGTCCGAAGACGAAGGGGTCGCCGCCCTTCAGCCGGACCACACGGCTGTGGCGTGTGGCGCAGGCGAGTAGCAGGTCGTTGATCGCCGCCTGGCTCTTCGAGGTGGCGTGGCCGCGCTTGCCGACGTCGTGGATCACGGCGCCAGCCGGGACCAGCGCGAGGATGCGCGGCCCGACCAGGTAGTCACGGATGACGCAGTCGGCAGCGCCGATCAACGCTGCGGCGCGCACGGTCAGCAGCCCGGGATCGCCGGGTCCGGCACCGACCAGCGCGACGCTCACGGCATCTCGGCCAGGGCGCGGGCGGCAGCGCGGTGCTTGTCGAAGACCGTCTTCGCCCGGCCGGTCAGCAGCAGTTCGCGCGCCACCTCGCGGCAACCGGCATCGTCGGCGGGCAGTCCTCGCCAGGTAGCCAGGGCGGCGCCGGCGTTGGCGACGACGAAGTCGAGCAGCGGGCCGTGTTCCTGCCCGGTGAGCAGGCGGTGGAAGATGGCAGCGTTGGCAGCGCAGTCGCCGCCGGTGACCAGGGCCTCGTTTGCGGGCTTAGCCGGGGGCGGCAGCTCGCGGCTGGAAATGCCAGTGGCGGTGACTTCCCACAGGCCGGTCGGGCCGGTCACCGACACCTCATCGATGCCGGGATGGCCGCAGGCGATGAGGGTGCGTTGCGTACCCAGCAGGCGCAGGGTCTCGGCCAACAGTGGACCCTGCTCGGGCTTGGCGCAGCCGAGCAGCAGGCGGGCCGGCCGGGCCGGATTGGCGAGCGGTCCGGCGAGATTGAAGATCGTGCCACTGACGCGCGCGGCGGCGAGCTTGCGCATCGCTGCCGCGGCACCGATAGCCGGATGCGCCTGACGGGCGAAGATGAAGCACAGGCCGCTGTCGTCGAGCAGTTGGCGATGGCCACCCTCCGGCGGCTGGATCGGTATACCGAGGGCCTCCAGCAGGTCGAAGCTGCCGTTGGCGTGGTTGCTGCCACGGTTGCCGTGCTTGGCCACCGGCACGCCGGCGGCTGCGAGGATGAAACAGGCGGTGGTCGAGGCGTTGTAGCGCGCCCGGCCCGAGCCACCGGTGCCGACCACGTCCATCACCGGCCGACCGAGATCGATCTGCATGGCCTTGGCGATCAGGCCGCGCACAAAGACGCTCAGTTCGGTGGCGGTCTCGCCGCGTGTGCGCATGGCGACCAGCAGGTCGGCGCCGGCTTCGGGGGTCAGCCGGTTGCCCGTGATGGCGTCGAGGGCCTCGCCGGCCTCTACGGCGGTGAGGCCGGTGGGGCGGGCGGCGGCGGCGGTCAGATCGGACATCTGACTGATCGTGCACTTGATGGGCGGACCGCAACCCGGCCCATGTGGCCGCCAAGGACCTCTGTTCACCAAGGACCTCTGTTCACCAAGGACCGCGGGCTTCAGCCCGCGGGGTGCTCGACTGCGGGCTTCCGCCCGCAGTCCTTTCGAGCAAATTGCAATACTCAGGCATCCGCGCATACTGCCGCTGTCAGGGGAATACCTGCGCATGGACGATGCGACGCTGATCACCGACGACACCGTCCGCCAGCTGCCAGGCGAGGGAGGCCTCGCCGGCGGTTACCGTCTTGGCGCCTTGCTCGGCCGCGGCGCCCAGGGCATCGTGTTCGAAGCCCGTCGTGCCGGCGATGATCATCCATATGCCGCCAAGGTGGTGGATCTGCAGGGATTGCCGGCTGATGGCCTGTCGCGACTGCGCCGGGAGTGCACCCTCACGGCGCGCATGGTGCATCCCGGCATCGTCACCGTTCACCAGGTGGTCGAGCAGCAGGGCTGCCTGGTCATCATCATGGATCAGGCCCTGGGCCGTCCAGCCGACCGGATGTGCGACGGGACCCTGGGCTGGGAGACCTCGCTGCGCATCGTCGTCGCGGCGGCCAAGGCGCTCGACTACGCCTTCCGACGCAACGGCCTCATCCACCGCGACATCAAGCCGGCCAATCTCATCGTCGATCTGGAGGGCTCGACCGTGCGCGGCGTCAAGGTGGTGGATTTCGGACTCGGCCGCGACCACACCGCCGCCGAGGGCGAACTGACCATGACCGGCCAGATCATGGGCACGCCGCTGTACATGTCGCCAGAGCAGGGACAGGGCGAGCGCAAGCTGACCTTCACCACCGACATCTATTCCCTTGGCGCCACGCTGTTTCATCTGATCGCCGGCCGTCCGGTGTTCATCCGGCCGTCGCCCTACCAGGTCATCATCGATCACATAGGTGCCCAGCCGCCGGTGTTGTCGGCAATCGCCCCCGGCTGCCCGCAGGGGCTCAGCGACCTAGTCCGCTTCTGCTTGGCGAAGAAGCCGACCGAGCGCTTCCGCTCGTACCGTACCTTCATCACCATGGCCGAGCCGATCCTCGGCTGCAACCCGTTCGAGGCGGTTGATGCCGCCAGCGATCCCGTTGTCATCGGCGGTACCACACGCTCGGCCTGGCGCCGTCCGGACACCGCGACGGTGGTGCCCCCGACCGCCGGTACCACTACGCGGGTCGCCTGGAAACGCCCGGAGCCGTGGAAGGACCGGCCGGTCGAACCGCCGCGGCAGTCGGATCAGGCTGATGTGGATGCCCAGCGGCCGCATCCGACGACGCGTTGGATGTTCCCGGCGGTGAGGGTCTCCCCGTCAGTCCCCGCTGCCGAGGTCGAGGAACCGTCGACCGAGGCGACCGACCAGATGCCCGCCACCGCCGAGTTGACCGTCGGCCCGGCGCCGGACACGCGGTCGGCTGAGCCGTCGCTGACCTCCGGCACCGAAATCGACGAGCATTTCGTCGTCGTCCGTCCGCTTGGGGCCGGCGCCATGGGCGAGGTCTACGAGGTCGAGGACCGCTTCATCGGCCGGCGCCTGGCGATGAAGGTCATGAGCGAGGCGGACATGCGCCGGCCCGCGGCGGTGGCCCGCTTCAAATGCGAGGCTGCGGCCCTCGCCTCGGTCGGCCATCCCGCCTTCCCCTACCTGGCCGGCGGCGGCACGCTGCAGGGCCGCGACTACCTCTACATGGAACTGGTCCAGGGTATCGATCTGCGCACCTGGCTGCGGCGCTGCGACGGGACTGTTCCGGAGCGGCTCGCGCTGGTTATCGCCCTGCAGCTCACCCAGGCGATGGACACCGCCTACCACGTCTGCGGCATGGTCCATCGTGACCTCAAGCCGGCCAACATCATGGTGGCCGAGAACCACGACGGCAGCCCGCAGATCCGCATTGTCGACTTCGGCGTCTCGGTCTACATCGACTACGGTGACTGGGACGACTACAGCAGTCGGAAGTACACCTACATCGACGACGGCAACGAAGGTCGCGTGGTCGGCACGCCGGTCTACATGAGCCCTGAACAGGTGAAAGCTGAACCGCCGTCGCCGTTCATGGATATGTACGCGATCGGCGCAGTCCTGTACCAGCTGCTCACCGGCCGCACTCCGTTCACCGCCCCGGGCCTGCCGGCCCTGATGGTCAAGATCCTCAACGAGAACCCGCCCGATCTGGAGGACATGCCGGCCCTGTCGCCGGCGACGCGGCAGCTGGTGCGCCGCATGCTCGCCAAGCGGGTGGAGGCGCGCTTCAAGAGCTACCGCCAGCTCGCTGCCGCGATCACCGCTGCGCTGCACGGTGGGCGCTCGTCGGGATAGGGAGTTGTTGGCAGGCGCAGCCGGCGCGCACCATGCCGGCGTGCCGCCCATGACCCTCATCCTTGTCGTCGCCATCGCCGTCATGTCGGCCATCATGCTCTTCGGCCTAGTGGTCGGCCTGGGCACCCTGGCGATCCGCTGGTTGGCCCTGCCGGCCGAGCCGACCGAGGAAGCGGTCTACGAGCCGCCGGCGCCCGCTGTCGTGGTCGGCGGGGATGCCACCTCTGCCCACGAGCGTGCTGCCGTCCACGTGGCAGCCGCTGCCCTTGGGGTCCGCGCCCGGTCCGTGCTGCTGTTGGCACGCCGGATCAACGACCACGCCGAGTGGATCGCCAGGCGTAGTCCGGAGCGTGCTGCTGTTGTGCGCCGCGCCGCCACCGCCGCGATCACCGCCGCCGAACGGGCCCGGGTCGCGTTTGCCGCCAGTGATGCTGCCGGCGTGGCTAACGCCGAACTGGCTGGGCAGACTGCCGCCAACCAGGTCGAGGCCAGCGCCGCCGGCCTGCCCGACTGGCAGGGCGAGGACCGCCGCTATCTGCTGTTGCTCACTGCCGCGCTGATCGGCTCGCTCATCCTCGCTGCCGGGGCGATGTGGCTGCGCTGAGCCTGGAGACGGCCCTGCGCGAGCGGCCGGGCCCGGTCGGGCGCTTCCTGCGCCTCGCCCTCGACCAGGACGCGCCCGGCGTCTCTGCCCTGGTGGCGGCTGGCGTGCCGCACTGGGATGCCGCGCCACTGCTGCGCCGCCTGGCCGAGTCCGGCGAGGTTGGCCCCGACGGCTGGATCATCGATTTCCGCGAGGCCTACCGTGTCGCCCTGGCCCGTCCGGCGGCGACGATCCGTCAGCTCGACCTGCTGCCCGCCAATGAACGACCGCGCGAGAAGGCGCTGGATCGTGGCATCGATGCGCTCGGCGACGCCGAACTGCTCGCCGTGCTGCTGCGTACCGGCACCGCCGGTGAAGGCGTGTTGGAGCTGGCCCAGCGCCTGCTGGCCGAGCACGGTGGCCTGGTCGGCCTGTCGCGGCTGGCGCCGGAAGAGCTGGCCCAGCTGCCTGGGCTGGGCGAGGCCAAGGGCGTCGAACTCGCGGCTGCCTGCGCTATGGGCGTGCGCATTGCTGCCGCCCTGCCGGAACAACGTCCCCAACTGAGGAGCCCCGAGGACGTCGCCTCCTTCATCGTCGAGGTGCTGTCACCGGCCCTCCTGCGCCTGCCGCACGAGGAGCTGTGGTGCCTGCCGCTGGACCCGCACTGCCGGCTGATCGGCCGACCGCGCACGGTGACGCGCGGCGATGTCGACGGCGTCGATGCCGGCCCGCGGGCCTTCTTCCGCACCGCCCTGGCGGCTGGTGCTGTGCAGGCCATAGCTGTCCACAACCACCCCGGCGGCGATCCTGCGCCATCGGCGGCCGACCGCGCGGTCACGCGCCGCCTCGCCGAGGCGGGCCGGGCCATCGACGTGCCGTTGCGCGACCATCTGATCATCGGTGGCCAGGGTCGTTTCACCTCGTTGTTCCGTGAAGATCCAACGTTGTTCAGGTAAACTAGAAGTCGCGGTTCGTGGTTCGTGGTTCGCGGTTCGCGGTTGTAGCCGCACGTGTTAGGTGTGTTGATGGTGTTCACCAAACGGGTGACCACGTGTAAACCCACGGTAACAGCTCAGGAGCTCTGCCCCCGCGGCCCTGCGGGCCTGCCCCCATGGGCTGGTAAGAGCTAAATCGTCGCCGCTGGCCTTTCTGGTAGGCATACCGGGAGGGGTGACCAGGGTGGCACTCGCTGACGGATAGCACGCCTTCGGGCAAGGGGCTCGACCCCGTACAAAGATCGTGCCTCCTGCGGTC
>JBBREK010000200.1:0-7768 GCA_038203025.1 Planctomycetota bacterium | reverse complement strand
CGCCCGCCATGGCCTCAAGGTCGTGCTGGTGCACGATCGCGCCGTGCTCGGTGGTAACGCCAGCAGCGAGGTGCGCATGTGGATCTGCGGCGCGCACGGCCGCGATGCCAGGGAGACCGGCCTGATCGAGGAGATCGAGCTGCTGAATCTGCGGCGCAACCTGCATCTGTCCTATCCGATGTGGGACACGGTGCTGTTCGAGGCCGTGTGTACGCATCCCAACATCACCGCCGTGCTGACCTGCGCCGTCACCGACGTCGAGATGGCCGCCCCTGACCGCATTGCCGCAGTGCGTGCTTGGCATCTGACCCGGCAGCGCTGGATCCGCGTCGAGGCACGCCTGTTCGCCGACTGCTCGGGGGACTCGGTGCTGCGCCTGTCCGGTGCTGGCACGCGCTGGGGCCGCGAGGCCAAGTCAGAATTCGGCGAGAGCCTGGCTCTCGACGTGGCCGACCGCAAGACCATGGGCAATTCGATTCTCCTGCAGATGCGCGAGATCGATCCGATAGACCATGTGCCGTTCGAGCGCCCGCCCTGGGTGCACGACTTCCCCATCGACCATCACCGCCTCGCCGGGGTCAAGGGTACGGATAACTTCTGGTGGCTGGAGATAGGCGGTGTTGACGACTCGATCGCCGATGCCGATCGTACCCGCGACGAGCTCTACCGCATGGCGTTGGGCGCTTGGGCCTTCATCAAGAACCATCCGGATGGTCGTGGGCGGAAGTGGGAGCTGGAGTGGATCGGCGCCCTGCCCGGCAAGCGCGAGAACATCCGTTATGTCGGTGACCATACCATGACGCAGATGGACATCGAGAGCTGTGGCCGCTTCGCCGACCTCGTCTGCCATGGCGGCTGGACCATGGACGACCACCCGCCCGCCGCGTTCCAGCATCCTGGGCCGCCGACCAAGCATTATCCGGCGCCATCGCCCTTCGGCATCCCCTGGCGCAGCCTGTACAGCGCCGATGTACACAACCTGCTCTGTGCCGGCCGCAACATCTCCACCACCCATATGGCGATGAGCGCAACCCGGGTGATGGCGACCTGCGCCACCATGGGCCAAGCCGTCGGCACCGGTGCCGCCATCGCTCTGCGCGAAGGCATCTCGCCGCGGGCTGTCGGTCAGCAGCATCTGGGTCGGCTGCAGGCCATGCTGCTCGATGACGACCAGTTCCTGCCTGGCCTGCGCCGGTCCATCCCCGCGCTGTCCAGCGACGCCCGGATGCTCGCCAGCCGTGGCGATCCCGAACCGCTGCGCGATGGCATCGATCGTCGGCTGGGCGAGGACGACCACTGGTGGAAGGCGGCCCCCGGCGACTGGGTGGAATACCGCTTCGACGCACCGCGTGCGCCGGGGCGCATCCGGCTGGTTTGCGACACCGAGCTGCACAAGCCGCGCAGGCTGCCGTGTTCCGTGCCGCTCACGCGTGGCCCGCGCGGTATGCCCTCCGGCACCGTGCGTGAGTTCCACGTCAGCGGGCAGGATGCGACCGGCTCCTGGCACGAGCTGGCGCGCATCGCCGGGAATCATCGTCGCCTGATCACCTTGCCGGTGACTGGTACCTGGCAGGCCGTGCGCGTCACCATCGATGCCACCTGGGGCGACGCCGAGACCGCCCTGTTCGCCTACGACGTCGGCGAGCCGGTGCTGGACGGCCCGTTGCAGCCTGCCCCGTGGACGAGCACGCCGGTGACGCGGACGTCGGGGGCCTAGTCGAGGCGGAAGCCGATCCCGACCAGGATGAAGGGGCCGTCGCCATCGTAGGTGCTGCTGGTTACGAATGGCGACTCGGCGTCGTGGGTCTCGCGATAGTCGGCCCAGGCGCTGTGGACCGCCGAACCGCCGACCAAGCCGATCATCGCACCATGAAACTCAGCCCACAGCCCGAGTCGGACTTCGCCGGCGGCGTACCAGGTCGAATCCTGCACCGTGACGGCATCGAGGCGTTCATCGCCGATGCCGGCCCGTCCGAGGCTGCCGACGATGCCGGCGTCGAGGATGACGTGTCGGCCCAGCCTGGCCCCGATGCCGACACCGAGCTGCCAGGACCACGAGACTGCGGTGTGATCGGCCCCGCCATCATCGGTGGCATCGGTGAAGCGCACCACTCCGCCGCCGAGCAGCCATGGATGCGCCCAGCCTCCGGATTCAAAGCGGCGGACAGCCTCCACCTGCAGGGCGAATCCACGATGGTCGTCCAACTGGTAGGTGCGACGCTCGCCGTCGGAGCGGTAGGTGACCTCACGGAACCCGGGATACCCGCCTGCCAGGAGGTGCAGCTCGGTGGCCTCGTCTGCCGCACCGAGGATGCATCCGGCCAGGACCAGGGGCAGGACTCTCACGGGCGCTGACGGCGCGCATCGACGAAGGCCTGCAGTGCCTGCCAGGCGGTGTCGAGTTGCGCGATGGCTGCCTCGCCCGGGGCCAGGCAGCGTCGGATAAGGCAGCGGATCAGGGCCCCGCGCAGGTCGAGGTAGGTGTGATAGTCGTTGCGCAATGCGTCGGTGACCTCCGAGCCCACAGAGGCATCGAAGGTCTCCTGCAACTCGGTCCACGGGTCGAGAAACACGTCCTGCAGCCGGCGCGCTTCGACCAGGTCGGGCTGTCGCGGCTTGCCGCGGACGCGCTCGCATTCTGCATTCAGGCTGCTGCCGAGCTCCTCGACCTTGGCGAAGCGGGCCAGCCAGTTCGACCACAGGGTCGGCTTCTTCGGTTGCAGGGCCGGCAGAGGAGGCGGCGTGGCCCGGGTCGGTGGAGCAACGGGGGCCGGGCCGCCGGCTGGTCGGATGATGCGTCGGGTAGTGACCGTCTTCATACTCCCCCCGGCGTACAGCGGCGCCAGCAGGGTCGAGCGGCAATACTGTCCGGATATCCGGACAGGGCTTAGAGGCAGTGCTGGCGATAAGCCTCGGTGATGCGGCCGACCAGGGCGGTCTGATCGCCGGCCCACAGCTCGTCGCTGAATATCTCGACCTCGTCCCAACCCTGGAACCCGGCCTGGCGCACCAGTTCGCGGATGTGGCGGATCGGGATGCAGCCATCGCCCATGAGCGAGCGGTCGTTGAGCATATCGCGTAGGGGGGCACGCCAGTCGCAGATGTGGAAGCCGCAGGTCCACGGTGCGCTGCGCGCGATCTCCTCTTCCAGATCCGGATCCCACCACACATGGAAGACGTCGAGGGCGATGCCGACCGCTGAACTGGCGATCCGTTCGCATAGGCGGCGGGCTTCGCCCAGGGTGGTGATGCAGCTGCGGTCGGCGGCGTACATCGGATGCAGCGGCTCGATTGCCAGCTTCACTCCGGCAGCCCGCGCCTCGGGTTCGACCGCGCGGATGCCGTCCTCGACCATGCGCCGGGCCTCGGCCAGCGGGATGCGCGGGTCGGCGCCGCAGACCAGCACGACCATCGGCGCGCCGAGTTCGTGCGCGTCGCGCACCGCTTGCAGGTTGTCAGCGATGGCGGCGGCCCGTCCGGCCGCGTCCACGGCCGGGAAGAATCCGCCGCGGCACAGGGCGGTGCAGGTCAGACCGTGATTCCTGATCAGCTCGCGCCCCTTGGTCGCTCCGTACGGCGCCAACGCCTGCCGCCACACCGTGATGCCCTGCACCCCGGCCTTGGCATAACCGGCGCAGGCCTGTTCCAGCGACCACGGTTTGGTGGTCATGGTGTGGATGCTGAGGCGGGTTTCGGGTTTCGGGTTTCGGGTTTCGGGGAAAGCCATCGTGTTCATCCTCTGTCGTGTGTGCGTTGGGGCTCGAAACGCGTAGCTCGACTCCCGAAACCCACGTCCCAGCGCTATAGCGCTGGGACGTCGATCCAGCGGCGTTCCTTGTGCGACTGCAGCGACAGTTCGGCCAACTGCACGCCCTTGGCGCCCTCGCGCAGAGTCCAGCGGAACGGCGCGTCGAGCGCCACGTGCTTGAGGAACATCTCCCACTGGATCTTGAAGGCGTTGTCGTAGGGGAGGTTGTCCGGGACCTCCTGCCAACCGGCGTTGAAGTTGATCGGCTGGTCAATGTCCGGGTTCCACACCGGCTTGGGTGTGCTGCCAGCGTGCTGGATCCAGCACTTGCGCAGGCCGACCACCGCCGAGCCCTTGGTGCCGTCGACCTGCAGGGTGAGCAGGTCGTCGCGGCGGACGCGCACATTCCAGCTGCTGTTGAAGTGGCAGACGATGCCGTTCTCGAGCAGGAACGTCGCATAGGCCGAATCGTCGGCGGTGCAGGCGTACTTCTGGCCGGACTCGTCGACGCGCTCGTCGATGTGGGTTGCGGCGAAGCAGCTGACCGACTTGACGTTGCCGAACAAGTTGTCGATGACGTAGCGCCAGTGGCAGTGCATGTCGATGATCATGCCGCCGCCATCCTCCTTGCGGTAGTTCCAGCTCGGGCGCTGGGCCGGCAGGTCGAAGCCGGTACCCTCGAAGACCCAATAGCCGAACTCGCCGCGCACCGAGAGGATCTTCCCGAAGAATCCCTGATCCTTTAGCATCTGGAACTTGCGCAGACCGGGCAGCCACAGCTTGTCCTGGACCACACCGTTCTTCACCCCGCCCTTCTCGCACACCTCCGCCAGCCGGATGGCCTCGGCGGTGGTGACGGCGGTCGGCTTCTCGCAGTAGATCGCCTTCTTCGCCTTGACCGCCTTCTCGATGAAGCCGGCGCGCTGCAGGGTGCCGCTGGCGTCGAAGAAGATCTCGTATTTCGCATCGGCCAGGCAGGCATCGATGTCGGTCGAGATCGGCAGCTTGGCGCCGGCCTCGGCGCTGAAGCGGTCCGACAGGGCCTGCAGCTTGTTGGCGCTGCGTCCGGTCAGGATCGGATCGGGCATCAGGGTGAGATCGTCGGAGATCTTCACCCCGCCCTGCTTCATGATCGCGACGATCGAACGGTGGAGGTGCTGGTTGGTCCCCATGCGGCCGGTGACGCCGTTGAGGATGATACCGATGCGCTTGATCGCCATGGTGGGCTGTCCTTGGGTGCTGGCATCATATATCATATATGATATATGAAATCAAGCAGCGATGACTAAACTCCCACCCATGGAGCAGTTGCGCCCACCAGCCGGGACTTTCCCCACCAAGCAGGCCATGGTCCTGGCGGCCCTGCGCGACGGCATCCTGTCAGGTCGCCTGCGGCCAGGCGAGCGCGTGGTCATCGACGAGGTCGCACGCCGCTTCGGCGTCTCGATCATCCCGGTGCGCGAGGCTCTGCGTCAGCTGGAGGCCGAACGGCTGGTGTCGTCGCAGCCGCATGTCGGGCCGGTAGTCACCGGCTTCGACCCCGAGGCGGCGATCGAACTCATCACCCTGCTGGAATGTCTGGAGCTGGCAGCTGCGCGGCATGCCATCTCCCGCGTCGCCGACGCGGATCTAGTTGAACTCGTCCAGGCCGCCGAGGCCGTCGAGCGTGCCGCGGCCGGCCGCTGGGAGGAAGCCAATTCGCGCTTCCACGCCCGCTTCGTCGCCTGCGCCCACATGCCGCGCATCGGCGAGCATCTCGCCAGCGTCAGCACCGAATGGGAGCGCCTCTATCGGCTGCGCTACCGCGACGCTGCCGCCCCCGACCGCATCAAGGCCGAAGCCGACCACCGCCTGATGCTGGCGGCACTGAAGCAGCGCGATCTGCCAGCCATTGAGGCGGTGATCCGTGAGCACAACCGGCGGGCGGCTGGGCATTACCGCTGACAAAATTATAGAGCAGATTCGCCACGGAGGCTTAACCCGGGTTACGTGGTCTGCCCTTCGCCACTGCCGGGGCGGTCAGCGGATCGTCCGGCCAGCTATGCTTGGGATAGCGGCCACGCAGATCCTTGCGTACCTGCGGATAGGTGCGCTGCCAGAAGCCGGCGAGGTCGTCGGTGACCTGCTCTGGGCGGTAGTTCGGGCCGAGGAGGTGCAGCAGCACGCGCACGCGGCCACCGGCGATGGTCGGCGTCGTGTCGAGGCCGAACAGCTCCTGCAGCCGGACGGCGAGGATCGGCGGCTTGCCGGGCTCGCCGTAGTCGAGGCGGATGTGCGAGCCGCTGGGCACGGCGAGGCGATCGGGGGCGTTGTTGTCGAGCGCGGCGGCACCATCACGCCCGAGGTGGCCGAGCAGCCAGTCCTTCCACGGCTGCTGTTCGACCTCACTGCGACTGCGGCGGCCATCGCAGGCGTCGCGCACCAGCTGCGCCAGGTCGGGCAGGTCCGGGGCCAGGTCCGGGGCGGCGGCTGCCAGCCAGCGGGCCCGATCGAGCAGGCGCGCGGCTTCGGCATCGGCGCGGATCACCGCCTCGGCCTCGGGCACCAGCCGTTCGGCGAGGAAGGCGGCGACGGCGGTGGGATCGGCCTGGGCGCCGGGGTTGGCCTTGAGCAGCAGATCGTCCCACCAGAAACCGGCAGAGCTCTCGACCTTGCCGCGGGCCGCGTCCCAGCTCAGGCGGTCGCGCCGCTGCAGTCGTCCCGGGTGGACCGCCTCCAGATCGGCCTCGTCGACAGCGCAGGCGATGCGCACCCCGACCGCGGCCCGCCCTGGTGCGCTGATGCCCTGGACGCCGAGCGCAAGAAACCACGGCTCGCGCGGCTGGCCTCGGCGGGCGCACAGGGCGCTGTTGTCGAGTTCCACGCCGATGCCGCCGAGCATCGCAGCGCGGTTGGCGTCCGGCGCGGCGCGCACGCACAGGCGGTCGGGCCAGGCACTCAGGCATAGGCGGGCGAGTTGTTCGTGTCCGGGCAGGCTGGCCTCACTCGGCCGGACTCCAACCAGCCGTAGGAAATCGCCCACCGCGCGGCGCGCCTCGAACACGGCGCCCTGATCGACCGAGAAATCGCGCGGCGCGCGATCCAGCAGATCAAGCCGGTCGAGGAGGTCGGAGGCACCGGGATCGGCGGGCGGATCGTCGCGGCGTGGCGGCCGGCGCAGGTCGCGGCCCGACAGCATGGCAGCCAGCCGTGCCCCGAGTTGCGGCGCCCCGCTGTCGACCGCAGCAAGCATCAATCTACCCACCCGTGGATGCGCCGGCAGGCGCGCCAGGCGCTTTCCGAGCGCCGTCAACGGTTGCCACATGTCCGCGCTTGCTCCGAGCAGCGCCAGCAGCCGTTCGCCGGCCTCCAGGCGGGCGGTGTCTGGGGCCTGGAACCAGGGGAAGGTGCGGGCGTCGGCGCCGTGCAGCTGCTTGAGCGCGAGCAGGAACGGCGCCAGGTCGGCGCGCTGGATCTCCGGCTCGGTGGCTGCTGCCATGCGCGCCTGGGTCAGCGGCGACCACAGGCGTATGCAGCGGCCGGGCGCGGTGCGGCCGGCACGGCCGGCACGCTGGTCGGCGGCGGCGCGTGAACAGGCCTCCAGGGACAGCTCATCGAGGCCGCGTAGGGGGTCGAAGCGGTTGACCCGCTGCAGACCGGCGTCAATCACCGTGCGTACGCCCGGGATGGTCAGCGAGGTCTCGGCGACATTGGTCGCCAGCACCACCTTGCGGCGTGGATTGGCAGCCAGGGCTGCGTCCTGCTCGTCGGCCGGTAGGCCGCCGTGCAGCGGCAGGATGGCTAGGTCGTCGCGATGCCCGAGAGCGGCGGCGCAGCCGCGGATCTCACCGGCACCGGGCAGGAAGACGAGGATGTCCCCGACGTCGTCGCGTCCGACCTCGCGCAGCACGCATTCAGCAACGCGTTCCGCTAGGTTGCGCACATCCCCGGCCCGACCCTCGGCCAGCTGCACGGGAAAGCGCGGCGCTGACACTTGGATGATCGCCGCGTCGCCGAGGCAGGCGGCGACCGGGGCTGGAT
>JBBREK010000199.1:0-7810 GCA_038203025.1 Planctomycetota bacterium | reverse complement strand
GAACGAATCCGGGGTCGCGTTGAGGATACCCATGACGCCGGCCGGCTCGGCCAGGGCTATGCCGCGCTGCGCATCAACGATCCAGCGTCTGGGCATGACTACGAATAGCACCACGTACCGTGTGTCTCAAGCGGCAAAGGCTGAAGAAGTGACCGCATGCGCAGGACAGGGCGCGCGCAGCGCGCAGCGATTCTTCAGCCTTCCTCCTTCCGACTTTTCGTCTAGCTCGCCTGCTGCCAGCACAGCGCGCCGCCGCCACTGGCCTCGTCGACAAAGACGTAGATCACGCCGCCATCGCCGAGCTTCAGGTCGATGAGGTCGCCAGCGATGCGGTGATGGAAACGATGCGGCGCGCCCATCACCCGGTCGATGTCGAGGGGTTCGTTGGTCCACAGCGGGTAGCCGCCGAGCTTGGTGCAGTCGCAGCCGATCTCGTCGACCTGATCGACCCAGGCGTCGCTGGCCGCCAGGTCGAGCGCAGTCGGATCGATGTCGAGGTCGAGCGGCTCGTGCATCTCGTCACCAAACATCACCTTCGCCCCTTTCCAGTCGCCGGGGCAGACGCCGTTGATGATCGAAATGCCGACCCCCAGCGCCGGCACGATGACGACGGCGTTGTCGCCGCTGCCCGGCTTGTAGTCGAAGGTCTCGTGCGGATCGCTGCGGTCCATGAACGACAGCACCAGGAAGTCGCTGCCCGGCGCCAGCGGCAGCGCGCTGACCAGCGCCATGGTCGCGCCAGTACGCTTGCCTTTCGGATGGGGGAAACCCATCTTTATGTGGCCTCCGATCTGTCCGACGGCCAGCTTCGGGTTGGGTGCGCGCACGATGCGGCGGGATGAAAGTTCACTGCTCATCGTTGCTATCATGCTCATGACGATGCTCAGCTGCAACGGGCAGCGTGCCACGCTCCTGAGCACGCTGATGACGCGCGGGCAGGAAAAATATTTGCAGAATGCACAAGGTGCGATTATACATGCGCCCAAGGTTGCTGAGCCCAGCGACCGCCGTCGAAACCAAGCCTTGACCCAAGGAGGTCACATGCCCGCCAAGAAGCCCGCCAAGAAGGTCGCCAAGAAGCCCGCCAAGAAGGCCGCCAAGAAGCCCGCCAAGAAGGCAAAGAAGAAGTAGGCTTCAAGAGACCGCTCTAGCGGCCCCGGCCGTCAGCAACGACGGCCTCTCTTGTTGAATCACCCTCGCCGCAAGGCGAGGGTGATTTTTTTTGGGACCGTGCGCGGTCCGCACGCATGTGGCAATGCATTTCTCCTGCATTTTAACCAGCGTTTCCAACTCACCTCCCCCGCATCGCCTTCCACCCCAGATGCCCACGGAACGGCGGCGGATGCAGGTCGAGCGCCCCGCCCGGATGCTGCGCCACGTCGCGGCCGACGACCGTCCCGGCATCCGCGTCCCACCACTCCACGGTGATCGTCCCCGCCGCACCGGCGTCGCTGAGACGGATGCGCGCATCCGTGATCAGCGGCGGTTCGCCGCCACGCGCACCCCACGACGAGGCGAGCACGTAGCCGAGCGCCTTGCCGGAGCGGATCCACGCACGGCACCACAGACGCTCGGACGGAGACTCGGCGACGAGCGCCAGGCTGCGCGCCTCGGCGCCGCGCAGGTCCTCACCGGTGACGAAGCGACGCAGCGCGCCGTACGGCTGCCAGCGATCACCCTGATCGACCCACTCCCACCACCACAGCATCGGGGACGCCGCATGGCCGGCGACCAGGCCGATCCAACCGCCGATGAGATGATCGACAGTGCGGAAATCTTCCGGGCTGGCACCGCTGCCGGCGCCGTACTCGGTGACCACGATCGGCTTGCCCAGACGGCCGAGGCCGCGCGACGGATCGTAAAGGCTGCCCGCCAGGATGTCGGCCAACGGCGATGGATCACGGTCGGCGCTAGCGCGCCGATAGGCGTCGAGGCAGACGCAGTCGATCCCCGGCAGCACAGCAATCGCTGGATCGACCCGACGGTAGTCGCCGGACCAGTGCGTCGTCACCGGCCGCCCGCTGGGGTCGAGAATGTGGAAACGCTCGGCAGCCTGCTCGTGCCAGCGCACCAGCGCCTCGCCGCGGCCGGCGGTGAGGTTGATCTCGCTCCACATCTTCCACCCCCACACCGCGGGATGATCGGCGTAGCGCGCGACGAGATAGCGGCGCACGCGCTCCTGGAAGGCGAGCGCAGCGGGATTGGTGAACACCTCCGCCGCCTCGCGGCAGGGTCCGCCATTGAGCGCGTTGAGCGGATTATCCTTCCACTCGCGGTCAGCCTTGGGGCTGGCCTGGCCATGGTTGTTGAGCACCAGCAGTAGGCGGATGCCGCGGCTCCAGGCGTGGTCGAGCACCGCGTCGAGCCGTTCGGCGTTGGCCAGGCTGACGCCATGCAGGCCGTGGTAGCCTGGCCAGTCCTCCCGCCAGATCGGGGCGAGGTTCCAACTGCTCAGCCAGACCTCGGCGGCGTCGCCACCGGCGAGGGAGAAGCGGTCGAGGATGGCAGCGTAGGTCAACGAGCCGCGGGCCGGGGTCAGGCGTGTGCCGTTCACCTGCTCGCTGCGCCGGTCGTAGGTGCTGTTGATATTGATGCCGATCGGCCACCACATCGCGCCGTCGATGCTGAAGAATCGCGGGTCACCAGGATCGACACGGACGATGCCGCTGGCCGGTGCTCCGGTCACCTCGACCGGCGGCAGGGCAACGCTGGCGCTGGCCCCGTCCGGCCAGGTGGCATGCAGGGTCAACCGGTGGAGACCCGGCTGCCGCGGCCGGAACCGGCAGGCCAGATGCATGCGTCCGCTCGGCCGCATGTCCTCGCGGTCCCCGCGATCCACCGACGTCATCGGCTCGCGCAGGAAGCCGGCGACCTCGCGGCTGCCACCGTCGGGCTCGTCGATGTGCAGGCGCACGGCCGGCGACTCGTCCCAGGCATCCGTCGGCACCGGCTCGGGCCGCACGGTGACGACATAGCGTTCGCCAACCGCCAGCTGGGATGGACCGGGCTCGATCGCCTCCAGGCGGGCGGCAGGGGCGGCCTCCGACACGGTCTCGGTGGCAAGTCGGACCTGGATGCGCACGTCGCTCGCCATGGCGGACCACAGGTAGACGCCCAGACGCGCACTGCGTCGCAGCGGCGACCACAAGGCCGGCGGCGGCTCGGCGGCCAAGGCGCTCTGCGATCCGATGGCGACGGTGAAGCGGTGCGGACCGGGCGTCAATCCGGCCGCCAGCGGGCTTTGCCACCAACCGCCATCACGATCGGCGGTGTAGACGCCGACGCCGAGATCAGCCGGGGCGTCAGACGGTACGGTCAACTCGACGACGGCACGTAGCGCCCCGGGCTCGATCGACTCCTCGTACAGGGTGGTCAGCGGCGCGCGCAGTGCGACCTCTACCGCCGGAAGCGGGATGGTCAGCAGGAGCAACAACAGCGGCAGCAGGCGCACGGACGCCAGCATGCCGGTCGGATGCGCGGGGGAAGCCGGTGAGCCCGTCACCCAGCGGTCAGGAAGGCCTCGACCCGGGTGCGCAAGGCCTGGTGGTCCTGGACCACCGGGTATTGCGGGAAGTCGCGGACCACCGTCGGGCTCGGGCGGAAGAGGATGCCCTGGTCGGCCGTCCCAAGCATCGAGGTGTCGTTGTAGGAGTCGCCAACCGCGCAGACGCGGAAGGCGATGCCCTTGAACGCGGCGACGCTGTGCCGCTTCTGGTCGGGCATGCGCAGGCGATAGCCGGCGATGCGCCCGGAGGGCTCGATGTCGAGGCTGTGGCAGAACAGCGTCGGCCAGCCCAGCTTGCGCATCAACGGCTGGGCGAACTGGGCGAAGGTGTCCGAGAGGATGATCACCTGGGTCCGCTCACGCGCCCAGGCGAGGAACTCCGCCGCACCGGGCAGCGGATCAAGCGATCCGATGACCTGATGAATGGTGTCGATGCGGATGTCCTCGCGGTCGAGAATGGCCAGCCGGCCCTGCATCAGCTTGTCGTAGTCCGGCTCATCGCGAGTGGTGCGACGCAGCTCGGCAATGCCGGTCTTCTCGGCCACGCCGATCCAGATCTCGGGGACGAGGACGCCTTCGAGGTCCATGGCGAGGATGGTGCTCATGCGGGCGGCAGTGTGCGAGGGTGCGCCAACCCGCAAGTTGAACCGGCATCAGGATGACGCGTTCCCCTCCTCGGAGGCCCTGCCATGCGCCGTCGCCCCGTGTCCGCCGAGTCCCCCGGCATCGATCTGGTGCCGCTGATCGACTGCGTCTTCCTCATCCTCCTCTTCTTCATCCTGTGCGGCCGGCTGACCACCGACCAGAGGCCCGAGCAGGTGACGGTGCCACCTGGACGCACAGCGCAGAAGCCCCAAGCGACGCCCGACCGTGTGGTGCTGAACATCCGCGCAGGCGAGCATCCGGCCTTCTCCTTCGGCGGCGGCGAGGGCTGGGTCGACCTGGCCAGCGGCTGGACGCCGGTACGTCAGCGACTCGACCGCATCTGGGAACGCGCGGAGAAGAGTCAGCGTGATGGCCGGACGGTCGCCAAGGCGGTGCTGGAGGTGCGCGCCGATGCCGAACTGCCCTACCGGCTGGTCCAAGAACTGCAGATGGTCGCCGCCGATACCGTCGACGCGGGCACCCTGGCGCCTGGTGGCGGCGCAGGCCACGCCTTCGTCAACATCGACTTCTCCGCGGTGCCGCCGGGGTGAACCGTCTGGACCGGGGCGATTGGACGCCAGCATGCCGGGATGCCCCCGGATGCCGGCGCCAGACGCCGCCTCAGTCTGATCGCCGCAGCCGCCGCCAGCCTGACCCTGGGCAATGTCGCCTGGGACGTCCTCGGACCGCTGTGGGCGACCGCCGAGCTCGGCCTCGACCCGGACGGTTGGGCCCAGCTGCGATCCTTGCGCTTCGCCGGCACCCTGGTCGGCACAGTGATCATCGGCCTCGCTGCCGGCGCCTGGGGGGTCCGGGCCGTCGGCATCGCCGCGCTAGCCGCCGCGGCAGCGACGCTCGCCGCGATCGCTGCTGGTGGTCGCCCCCTGCTCGCCCTCGCCATGCCCGTGTTCGGCGCCACCATCAGCGCCGTGTTCATCTCGCTCAACACCCTCACCCAGCAGGTCGGACGCGAGCACCAGGCCAAGGCCAACGCACTGTACCGCAGCGTCTGCGCAGGTGTCACCTGCGTCGTGCCGGTGGCCGCCACGATCGCGGCGGCGGTCCTCGGCTATGCCACGACCCTGGGAGTGGCGGCAGCACTGCTCGCTCTTGGGGCCGTGGCGCTGCTACTGCATCCCAGGGAGGAGATCCCCAGGCAGGGCGGCTTCGGCTCCCTGCTCGTCGCCCTGATCGCCCCGTTGCGGCGGGGCAGGCTGCGGACCTTCCTGCTGCTCGAACTCGGCTTCTCCTTCAGCATGTGCGGCGCGGCCGCCTTCACTGCCCTGATCCTGGCGCGCGACCTCGGCCTGCCGGACGGGATGGTTGGCGGACTGCTGACCACCGGCGCTGTCGCCGCCTTCGTCGGCACCCTGCTCTCGCAGCGGCTGCAGCGCCGGCTCGATCCGCTCGGCACCATCCTGATCTGCTGGGGGACGACCATGGCGGCGATGCTGCTGCTGGGCGCCGCCACCGGGATAACCCAGGCAGCCATCGCCATAACCCTGGCCGGCCTGGCGACCGGAGCCGGCTTCGCCCCCCTCTCCTATGTCGTCGCACGGCTAGGAGAGGAGGGGCGCGAAGCCCAGACCTTCACCGTGTGGAAAGTCTCGCAGGGCTTCAGCGCCGCCGTCGGCATGCAGGCCTGCGCATTGCTTGAACCGCGTCTGGGCATGGGCGGCGTTTTGGCCTGGGGCACAGCCGTCGCATTGCTGCCCGCTGCACTGATGCTGCTGTGGCGTCGGCGTGGCGACATGATCCCCGGTTGAACCTTGTAACGGCAGTGGGTTCGCGGTTCGTGGTTCGCGGTTGTACCATCGATTACGGACCATATTGGGTGTACACGTGATCACCCGTTTGGTGAACACCCTCAACACACACAACACGTGTCGTTACAACCGCGAACCGCGAACTGCGAACCGCGAACTGCAATTTCTAGTTTGAAGACTACTCTGCGACCACCACCCAGCGGTTCGAGCCGTCAACCCACACCCGCAGCAGCACCTCGCCCTTGGCCAGGCGCAGCTGCTGGACCGCAGCACTGGCGTCGGCTACCAGGCGGCGTTCGACCTCGGTGATGACCATGCCAGAGCGTAGACCGGCACGCTCGGCGCGCGACCCGTCCTCGACCTGGGTGATCAGCGCCCCCTGGATCTTCGCCGGAACCGAAGCCTGCTGACGGGCCTGCTGCGATAGGTCCTGGAGGATGACGCCGATGCGGCCGTTCTCGTCGCTGCTGGCATCCCCGGCGACGGTGGTGCTCTCGCCCGGCAGTTCGCCCACCGTCAGGCGCAGCTGCTCGGCATGGCCGTCGCGGTTGACCCCCAGGCGGATCTCGCTGCCTGGCTTGATCCCGGCAACGAGCATGCGCAGTTGGCGCGGGTCGCTGACCTCAGTGTCGTCGACGCGCTGGATGACGTCGCCGGCCTTAACTCCGGCCTTGGCGGCCGGGCCACCGTCGAGCACCTCGCCGACCAGGGCCCCCTTGCCGGCCTCGACCTTGAACTTGCGCGCCAGTTCGGGCGTCAACTGGCCAATCTGCACGCCGAGGTAGCCGCGCACCACCTTACCGCCGCCGATCAACTGGTCGGAGATGCGCCTGGCCAGGTTGGCGGGCACGGCGAAGCCGATGCCGATATTGCCGCCGCTGCGCGAATAGATCGCGGTGTTGATACCGATCAGGCGGCCCACGCTGTCGACCAGGGCGCCACCGCTGTTGCCAGGATTGATCGAGGCATCGGTCTGGATGAAGTCTTCGTAGTCAACGATGCCGACCGCGCCGCGACCGATGGCGCTGACGATGCCCATGCTGACCGTCTGGCCGACGCCAAAGGGGTTGCCGATGGCGAAGGCGAGATCGCCGACCCGAACCTTGTCGCTGTCGGCGAAGGCGATGGGGTGCAGGCCCTTGGCCTCGACCCGCAACACTGCCAGGTCGGTCTTGGGATCAGCGCCAACCAGCGTCGCCTTGATGCGCTCGTGACTGCCTTCCAGCTGCACCTCGATGGAGTCTGCCCCGTCAATGACGTGATTGTTGGTCAGTAGCACGCCGTCCGCAGTCATGACCACGCCGGAGCCCAGCGCGTTCTCATGCGGCGCCCGCCCTTCCGGCATCTGACGCTGGCCCGGGCCGCCAAAGAATTGGTGCCACATCGGGTCGTCCTCCTGGAACGGCGCGATCATACGCCGCTGCGGCATGGCCTTGGTGGTGTAGATGGTCACCACCGAGGGGGAGACCGCCTCGATCATCGGGGCGTAGGTGGCAGGTTCGCTGGCACGAACTGCCACGGCAAGCAGCAGGCAGGTGAAGGGCAGGGCAAGTAGGCGGTTCATGCCTGCCAAGACGCGGCCCACGGACGGACCTGTCCTGGCAACCAGATACGGTCGTCGATGGCATCCCCCGCCGGGCGATTAGCTTACCGCCGCATCAGGAGCCATCCGATGAGCAATCCCGCCCTCAACGCCGACCGCTGGGCCGTAGGCACGCGTGACAGTGACTCTGCCGCTGTCGGACGCATGACCGTTGACGGAGCGGTGATGAAGACGCTGGGCCTGACGGCGATCCTGCTCGTCACGCTGTCGATCATGTGGGCCCAGTTCTGGCATGGCGGTGACCCCGACGTGAAGGGCATGACGCCCTGGCTGATCGGCGGGGCGATCGGC
>JBBREK010000198.1:0-7898 GCA_038203025.1 Planctomycetota bacterium | reverse complement strand
GCGATCAGCGGCAGCGCCGCGGCGCCCATCGCGCACAACTGCCCCCACGGAGCACCGGCCATGACCATCATCGCCAGCAGCACCACACCCATCACCACCACCGAACCGAGGTCTTTGGTCAGGTAGACGAGCACGGCGAGTACGAGGAAGCCGGTGACCGGCAGCACCAGGCCGTGCTTGAAGGTGCGCACCCGCTCGGCGGCGCGGCCGAGCAGCCAGGCGACGGCGATGACCAGGGCGAACTTGGCGATCTCGGCCGGCTGCAGGTTGACTGGCCCCAGATCGATCCAGCGGCGCGCCCCGTTGATCGACCGCCCGATCGCCAGCACCGCCAGCAGCGAGAGTACTGCGCTGCTGAATACCAGGCCGACCATGCGCCAGTCGCGCATGCGGCGGACCCCGATTTTACTCACCAGCAGGGCGAGCAGCAATCCGCCAACCATGGCCAGTCCCTGGCGCATGAGGAAGGCGTAGGTGACAGTGCCATCGACGCGGCCGCCGGCCGTCCCGATGACGGTGGTAGAGGCGATCATCACCAGGCCGAAGCCGCATAGGGCGGCGACGATCACGACCAGGGCGACGCGCAGGCGGGTCGAGGATTCCATGTCAGCGGAGCCTGAGGGTGGCGAGGGCAAGCAGGGCGCAGACCGCGGCGATGATCCAGAAGCGAACCACGATCCGACCTTCCGGCCAGCCCATGTACTGGAAGTGGTGGTGCAGCGGTGCGCAGCGGAACACGCGATAACCGCCAGCCGGTCGGCGTTTGGTCGCTTTGAACACCAGCTTCTGGATCAGCACCGAGCCGGCTTCGGCGACGAAGATGGCGCCGACCAGCAGGAGGAGGAACTCCTGCTTGGTGGCGACCGCGACCAGGCCGAGCGAGGCGCCCATGGCCTGCGATCCGGTATCGCCCATGAACACCTCGGAAGGGGCGGCATTGTACCACAGGAAGCCCAGGCAGGCACCGGCGATGGCGGCGCAGAACACCGCGATCTCCTGACCGCCTGAAACGTAGAGCGCCTGCAGGTGGTCGGCGGTGTCGACGCGCGAGACCAGGTAGGCGATGACCACGAAGGCGATGGCGGCGATGAACACCGTGCCGCCAGCGAGGCCATCCATGCCGTCAGTGAAGTTTACGCCGTTGGCGCACGAGATGGTGACGAAGGCGACCCACGGCACCAGCATCCAGCCCAACGCGATGGCGTACTCGACCGGGACCAGCGGGAAGGTCAGTTGGTCGATGGCCAGGCGAACGGTGTAGTCGATGTTGGCCAGGTCCTTCTTGTAGAAGCCATAGGGGAAGCCGGCCGGCGAGTTGCCCTCTAGCAGGGTCTTCGCGTCGTGCTGGCCGACCAGCCACAGGCCGTAGCCGCAGGCCAGGGCCAGGGCGATCTGCCAGCACAGCTTGGTCGTACTGCTGATGCCCTGGGCATTCTTGAACACCTTGACGCGGTCGTCGAGGAAGCCGAGGACGGCGAAGCCGATCAATCCGGCAAGCAGCAGCCACGGGCGCGCCTCGCCGAGATCGCAGCACAGCAGGGTGGCCACGACGATGCAGCCGACTAGGCCCAGGCCACCCATGGTCGGGGTGCCCTTCTTGCCCTCGCGCATGGCGTCGACCACCGTTGCGCCGTCGCCCTTGGCGCCGCTCTCGCCGAACTTCTTGCGCCGCAGCCAGCGGATCAGTGGCGGCATCACCACCAGCATGGCGAGGAAGGCGATGGTCGCCGCTGCGAGGATGCGCGGCGTGACCCCGCCGAGGACCGACAGGCCCGGAAAGATCGAAGCCAGCCAGGGGAACATCAGCCCTCTCCTGAGGCCGACGAGCTCCAGCTCGTCGGATCGATGTTACCGACAAGCCGCAGCCCGCCGGTCGCGAAATCCCTGCCCATCAGTGCACCCCGCCAGGGAACTGGCTGCCGAACGCCGTGCATATCGCCGTCAGCGTGTCTTCGAGATGGGCCGAGCGGCTGCCCTTGACCAACACGGCCGCGGCGGCCCCGGCCTTCATCCAGGCGACCGCGGCTCCGGCCGCGGCAGCGCGATCCACGGTCAGCCTGCCATCGCCGCCGCCAGCGGCACGGTAGCCCTCAAGGATCGGCCGGGCCTGGGCGCCGACCGCGATCAGCGCCGCTCCGCTGCGCGCTGCGGCCTGGCCGACCTGGATGTGACCGTCTGCGCTGGCGTCGCCCAGTTCACCCATGTGGCCGAGCACGGCCAGCCGCCGACCCGGCTGGGCGGCGAGCACTGCCAGACCGGCGCGCATACTGGCGGGATTGGCGTTGTAGCAGTCGTCGATCACCAGATGGCCGCCGACGGTCAGCGGCCGCAGCCGGCCTGCCGTCGCGCGCACTGCCGCCAGGCCCTGGCGGGCGAAGGTCTCGTCGACGCCGGCGGCGAGGACCACCTGCAAAGCCAGCCAGGCGTTGGCGCGGTTGTGCGCGCCGAGCAGGCCAAGCTGGAGTTCGCCGTCGGGCAGGCCGCAGCGCGACAGCGACCGGGTGCCGGCGGCTGCGCTGGCGATGGTGAACACGGCGGCCGGATCGGTTCCCAGCGCAGCGCACTCGCTGTCCAGCCCATGCGTGCCAAGGAAGGCGCGGCCGTCGGCGGGCAGGGCCGAGAACAGGCTGCACTCCTCGCGGGCGACGCCGGCCAGGTCAGCGAAGCCTTCCAGGTGCTCGGGGCCGATTGACACGACGCAGCCGAGGTCCGGACGGACCAGGGCTGCCAGCTCGGCGAGCTCGCCAGGATGGTTGCTGCCCAGTTCGACGACGGCGAAGCGGGCGCGCTCGGGCATGCTGAGGATGGTCAGTGGGACGCCGAGGTGGTTGTTGAAGTTGCCGGCGGTGACCAGCACCGGATTACTGCAGGTGGCGCGCAGGGCGGCGGCGATCAGTTCCTTGGTCGTGGTCTTGCCGTTGGCACCGGCTACGCCGATCCAGATGCAGCCGTGGACACGCCGGCGGAACTCGCCGGCCAGGGCAGCGAGGGCGGCGGCAACGTCGTGTACCACCAGCACCGGGGCCGGCACCCGTACCGGGCGGTTGGCCAGGATCAGGGCCGCGCCGGAGCCGACCGCGGCGTCGGCGAAGTCGTGGCCATCGACGCGATCGCCGTGCAGGCAGGCGAACAGGCAGCCAGGCCCGACCCGTCGGCTGTCGATGGCGGCGCCACGCACGGTCACCTCGCGCGACTGGCCGAGCCAGCGGCCGCCGGTCAGGCGTTCGGCATCGTCGGCGCGCAGACGGAACTGCGCCGGACGGGACAGGTTGACGGTGGCGGTGCCTTGCATGGTCATTGACCCAGCGTCCGATCGTTCAAAGCGCGCACGAAGGCGCGATCGTCCCAGACGATGGTGCGGTCACGGAACTTCTGCTCGGTCTCGTGGCCCTTGCCGGCGACCAGGACGACGCCTTCTGGGCCAGCCTGCTCGCGGGCCAGCAGGATGGCGGCACCGCGCTGGTGCTCGACTGACGCCGGGACGCCTGCTCCGACACCGGTGAGGATCTGGGCCGTGATGTGGTCGGGATCTTCGCTGCGCGGGTTGTCGTCGGTCACCACGACGACGTCGGCGGCCGCAGCGGCTGTGCCCATCGGTGCGCGCTTGCCCGCATCGCGATCGCCGCCGCAGCCAAAGACCACCGCCAGACGGCGGCCCGGCTGCGCCTCGCGCAGGGCGCCGATGGCGGCGGTGATGCTCTCTGGGGTGTGGGCGTAGTCGACGTAGGTCAGTGGCTGCCGGGCGAGCAGTTCCAGACGGCCAGGCACCGGCGGGGCATCGGCCAGGCGCTGCGCCGCCAAGGCCAGCGGGACGCCCGCCGCTTCAGCCAGCAGCACGGCAGCCGCAGCGTTCCAGGCGTTGAATCCTCCAGGAAGGCGGACTGGCAACTCGACCTCGGCCCCGGGTGCATCGAGCAGCCAGCCGGCACCCTGGCGGAAGACGGTGGCGGCGGCGCAGCCCGGCGGACGGTGATGCGTCCCACGGCCGATGCCCAGGGCGACGACCCGCGCTCCGGCGCAGCGGGCGGCGTGGGCGAAGCGGTGGGCGTGCTCGTCGTCGACGTTTACCACGCACAGTCCACCAAGGGCAAGCAGACGGGTGGCGCGCAGCTTGGCGTGGACGTAGGCGGCGGTGGTCCCGTGGTAGTCGAGGTGGTCGCGGCCGATGTTGGTCACCGCCAGACCGTGCAGCCGCAGTCCGGCCAGACGGTGCTGGTCGAGACCATGCGAACTGGCCTCCATCGCCACGCCCGGGCAGGAAGCAGGTAGTCCGGCGAGGAAGCGGTGCAACTCATCTGGCGGCGGCGTGGTCTGCGCATTCGCCCGCTCGACCGTGCCGTCATGCCAGCCGATCGTACCGATGCGCGCCGCGCCGAGGCCGAGCGCCGCTTGTGCAAAGTGCACCACCGTGCTCTTGCCCTTGGTCCCGGTGACAGCCAGGACTGGGGTCGAACCCGGCAACTTGTGAGCGGCACACGAGGCGCGTGCGAAGCACCAGCGGACATGGGGAGAGGCGAACGTCTGGTCGCTGGAAAGCGTCTGGTCGTTCTCGCGGATGACCAGACCGGCACCGCGTGCGAGGGCTTCGGCAATGTGGTTCTGGCGCTCCGCGCCGTCGGCCTGCGCGACGTAGATGTCGTCTTGCGCCACGACGCGGCTGTCGCGCACGATGCGCAGATGTCCGATCGGCCGGACGACTGGCCTATCGGACGTCTGCTCTAAAACGACCTCATCCAACGCCGTGCCGATCACTTCCGCCCCTTCTTCGGTGCTTCCGGCTTGTCGACCTTCGGCACGCGCGCCCGTTCAAGGGCGAACTGCAGCACGCGCTGGACGTAGGGGGCCGCGACCTCTGAACCGTAGTGGCCATTCTTCGACGGGTCATCGATGGTGATCAGGCAGATCAGCTTGTCGGACACCGGGGCATTGGGCTGGGCCGGGGCCCAGCACACGAATGAGCCGACGTGCTCCTGGTCGGAGTAGCGGCCATCGACCAGCTTCATCGTCGTGCCGGTCTTGCCGGCGGCGATGTAACCGTCGAGGTCGGCCTTGCGGCCGGTACCCTCGGTCATGGTGTGGGTCATGGCCTGTTCGATCTGCGCCGCATCGCCGTCTTCATAGACCCGGCTAGCCTCGCGATCATCCGGCGGCAGCGGCAGGTCCTTGGTGCCGGCCGACCCCTCTTGCCAGACGCGCTTGACCACCTGCGGCGGCAGCCAGGTGCCACGGTTGGCGATGGCAGCGTGCGCCAGAATCAGCTGCAGCGGCGTCACCGCCACCTCGTGGCCCATCGGCACCGACATGCAGGCGCCGAGTTGGTTCCAGCGGCCTCTCGGGTTGACGATGCCTGCGCCCTCGCCGGGCAGGCAGATTCCGGTCTTGTGGCCGAAGTGCAGCTTGACCACCCAATCGTACAGCTTCTCGGGCCCCAGTCGCAGGCCGAGTTTGGCCATGAGGATGTTGTCCGACAGCGCGATGCCCTCGGTGACGGTGAGGTTGCCGTGGCCGCCGCTGCCCACCGAGTGGTCGGTGATGGTGCGCGCCGACCTGCCCACCCGGTAGGTCCACCGGCCATGCTCGCAGAAGATCGACTCGTCGAAGCGGGTCAGGCCCTCGGCCTCGGCGGCGCCGGCGATCAGCGGCTTGAAGGTCGAACCGGGCTCATAGACGAACTGCACCGCGCGGTTGTTCAGCGCCTCGGGATCGAAGGTAGCGCGGTCGCGGGGATCAAAGGGCGGCCAGCTGGCCATGGCCACGATCTCGCCGGTGGCAACGCGCACCACCAGTCCGGCGGCGCCCTTGGGCGCGTGCTTCTCGCCGGCCTCGGCCAGGGCGGCCTCAAGCTCGTGTTGCAGCGGGATCTCGATGGTCAGCTGGACGTTGGCGCCGTGCACCGGCGGTTGGGTCTCACCGCTGGCGTCCATCACCGGCTTGCCCAGGGCGTCGACCTGCAGCGTCTCCTTGCCGTCGACGCCGGCGAGGCGGGCGTCGAGGGTCTGCTCGATGCCGCCGCCGCCCTTGCCATCGGTGTTGACGAAGCCGACGACATGGCTGGCGACCGGCCCGCCCGGCCACGAGCGCAGCGACTCGCGGGTCAGGCTTAGCCCGCCCAGCTTTAGCGCCCGTACGGCGGTGGCCTGGTCGTCGCTCAGGCCCTTGGCGATGACGCGGCCGTTCTTGCCGCATTCGAACTGGGTGCGCAACTCGTCGCGGTCGACGCTGGGGATGATGCGGGCCAGCTCGACGGTGGCGCGTAGCCGGTCGTCCATGAATCCGGGATCCGCTGCCAGGGTCCAGCCCGAGCGGCTGACCGCGATCGGCGCGCCGCTGCCGTCATAGATCGCTCCGCGGTTGGCCGGCAGGGTCCACGTGCGCACCCGCTGGCGTTCGCCCATGGCGCGCAGCGTGCTGCCCTGCTCGATCTGCAGGGTATGCAGCCGGAAGCCGACCAGCGCGAACAGGCTGACGAAGACGATCAGCAGCAGCGCCGCCCGCCAGATCCGTGGAGGAGGACCCGGGCCGCTGCTCATCTGGTGGCGACCTTCGCTGGTGGCTGCAGGGGCAGACCGAGACGGCTGACTGCTTCATCAAGCGACGGCGCCGAGGCCAGCCAGTCGATCTCGGTGCGCAGGCGTTCCTGCTGCGCCGCGAGTTCACGACGCTCCTTGTGATCGAGGCCGCGCTTGCGGTCGATGGCGGTGCGTTCGCCGCTGGCCACCGCCATGGCGATGGCGATCCACACTCCCAGTCCGATCCAGACCAGAGCCAGGGCGAGGTGGAAGCGGACGTGGTTGGAAGCGATCATGCGGCTCTCCTGGCCCAGCGCAGTTTGGCGCTGTGCGCACGGGGGTTGGCGACGATCTCGTCGTCGCCGGCGGTGACTGGTCGGCGGGCGATCTCGCTCCAGCGGCCACGCAGACGCTGCGCCTTGAAGGCGAGCTTGACCTGGCGGTCCTCAAGCGAGTGGAAGGCGATGACCACGGCGCAGCCGTTGGCCGCGGTCAGCCGTGGCAGGACGGCGAGCAGACGGTCCAGCTCGCCGAGTTCGTCGTTTACCGCGATGCGCAGGGCTTGGAAGGTGCGTAACGCCGGGTGGCGCGGCTGGTGGCCGGGGACGCAGCCGCGGATCGCCTCGGCCAACCCGGCGGCGCTCTCGATGCCCTTGGCGCGGGCGCGCTTCAGCGCGCTGGCGATGCGTCGGCTGAGCCGCTCCTCACCGTAGCGGTAGATGATGTCAGCGAGGTCGGATTCGCCCAGGCGGTCGATCAGGGCGATAGCGTCCTCGGCGCAACCGTCACCCATGCGCATGTCGGCACGACCGTCGTCGCGCAGGGAGAAGCCGCGACCGGCGTCATCGATCTGCATGCTGCTGACTCCCAGGTCGGCAAGAACGCCGTCGAAGGTCCCGCCGGACGCGGCCAGTCCCTCGGCCGCGTCGGCGAACGTCTGGTCCAGCACCTGCAGCCGGTCGGCGTGGCCGGCGAGGCGCTCCCGCGCGAGGTCCCGGGCGCGCGGGTCCCGGTCTATGCCGGTGACGGCCGCGCCGGCAGCGAGGAGGGCCGCGGCATGACCGCCGGCGCCGAGCGTGCAGTCGAGGAACCGCTTGCCCGGTGCCGGAGCGAGTAGCCCGACCGTCTCGTGCAGCAGGACGCTGACGTGAGGGGCGGACTGCATGTCATCAGGCGCTGGCGGCGAACCCTGCCGAAGCAGGGCTGACCGTCTCGCCGGCGAAGCGGCGGAGGAAGTGGAGATAGGGACTCTCGTCGACGCGGATGCCGGCGCGCGCCAGCGCGGCGCGGCGTTCGACCGAGGCGTCGAGCGCGGCGGCGAGATCATCGCCGTCGGCGGTGACGAGGTCGCCGTCGTCGAGGGCGGAGGTAAGGGTCGCGGAGATGGGG
>JBBREK010000197.1:0-7940 GCA_038203025.1 Planctomycetota bacterium | reverse complement strand
GTCGCCGATGGCGATCTGCTTGAACCCGTTCGAGGGCTCGGTCTTCAGGTCGATCGCGCGCGAGGCCGGGCGCGGGGCGAGAGCGGCGCCGCTCATCGCTCACCCTGGTCGGCGTAGACGTGGCGGCCGAGCTCGGACAATGGCGGCTCGGGGCTTTGCTCGGCAAAGGTGACGCAGGCGGCGACGCGTTCGCGCACTTCTTCCTCGATCGCCTCGGCCTCGGCTTCGGACAGCCACTTGGCCTCCTGCAGGGCGGCCTGGACGCGGCCGATCGGGTCCAGTTCCTTGTAGCTCTCGACCTCCTCCTTGCTGCGGTAGAGGCCGGCGTCGGAGACGGAGTGGCCGCGATAGCGGTAGGTCTTGGCCTCGACCAGCACCGGCTTCGACTCGCTGCGCACGTAGGCGATCGCCTCCTGGGCGCACTTCCACGAGGCGAAAAGATCGAGCCCGTCGAAGGTGAACGAGCGCATGCCGTAGCCGACCGCCTTGGCTTCGGCCAGGCTCTCGACGGCGTTGGAGCGGCAGGCCGCGGTGCCCATGCCGTACTGGTTGTTCTCAATGATGTAGATCGCCGGCAGACCCCACAGCGAGGCCATGTTGAGCGATTCGTGGAAGGTGCCCTGCGGGCTGGCGCCGTCACCGAGGAAGGTCACCGACACGCCACCGGTCTTGCGGTACTTGGCGCTGAAGGCGGCCCCGGTGCCGACCGGGATCTGTCCGCCGACGATGCCGTGGCCGCCGAGCATGGCCTTCTCCTTGGAAAAGAAGTGCATCGAGCCGCCCTTGCCCTTGACGTTGCCGGTGGCCTTGCCGAACAGCTCGGCCATCAGTTCGTCGATGCCGATGCCGGCGAGGATGGCCTGAGCGTGACAGCGGTAGCTGGTGACGGTGGCGTCCTTGCCTGGTTCGAGGTGGTCGAACCAGCCGGTGGCGACCGCCTCCTGGCCGATGTAGAGATGGAGGAAGCCGGCGATGTGCCTGGCCTTATAGGCCAGTTCGGCACGTTCCTCGAAACGGCGGATGGTCAACATCTGCAGCCACATGGCGAGCAGACGGTCACGACCGATCTCGTTGCGTACGGCGACGGGGTCGACCTGGTAGAGCTGGGCGGGCATCAGGGTTCCTGCGCGGTTCTGACCGGCGCTGCTGGAACATGGTGGGTCGGCAAGCTCCCGCAAGAGCCTTACGAGCAGACTTGTCTCCAGATCACGCAACATCGGCGAATTCCGCGCCCGACGTTAGTGCCGTTGTGGAACCTTTGAAGACGACATCGCCCTTCCAGCGCGGCGGCTGAAAGGGCGATCATGGCGTCTGAATGACGAAGGCGGACCTAGGGCTTGGCCGGATCTGCCGGATCTGCCGGATCTGCCGGAACCACCGTCGGGGTGGTGTTGGGGACCAGGGTCGGTGTGGTCATCACAGGCACTTCGGGCTTGGCCTCAGGAGCCGGCTGGGCGGCTTCGGGCTTGGCCTCAGGAGCCGGCTGGGCTGCCTCGGGCTTGGCCCCTTCCGGTGCAACCGGCTTGGCTGCCTCGGGCTTGACCAGCTCGACCGAGACGGGCTGCGGTATAGTGGCCGGAGTCGGGGCCGGCGCAGCGTTCTTTGGCAGGTTCTGGAACGAGTTGCGGTGCGGGTAGGCCATGATCAGGACCATGACGAAGAACAGCACTGCGAGCACGCCGGTGACCTGCGCCATCTTGCGGTGCGCGCCGACGCCGAGCGAGGCGTCGAGCTGTCCGCCGCCGCCGAAGGCGCTGCTGATGTCGCCTGCGGCGCCCTGCAGCAGGATCAGGCCGATGACGGCCGGGCAGAGGATCCACATGAGGATCGAGATGAGGTAGACTGCAATGTCCATGGAAGACCCAGGGTGAAGGGGCAGAAAGATAGCGCCCGTTCCGGCAAAGGCCAGCCTGGGAGCGCGGGCGGCCCGTCCGCCCGTCAGGTGGGGCGGCCCGCCCCACTCTGACCGCACGTAGCAATCAACGAAAACCCCCAGGCTGGCCGCCTGGGGGGACTGGCGGGCGGACTGCCCGCGCTCCGAATTCAAGCCCCGGCGATGATGGCCAGGAAGTCGGGGGTCTTGAGTGAAGCCCCCCCAACCAGGGCGCCGTCCACATCCGGCTGCGACAGGATCTCCTTGGCGTTGTCGGCCTTGACCGAGCCGCCGTACTGGATGCGCACGCTGTCTGCCAGGCCGCCGACCACGCCGCGCAGGATGCTGCGGACGTAGGCGTGGGTCTCTTGGGCCTGGGCGGTGGTGGCGGTGACGCCGGTGCCGATGGCCCACACCGGCTCATAGGCGATGACCAGGGTCTTGAGCTGGTCGGCGGTAAAGCCGGCCAGGGCGCCGGTGAGCTGCGTCTTCAGCACCGTCTCCAGCTTGCCACCCTGGCGCTCGGCGAGGGTTTCGCCGATGCACACGATCGGCACCAGGCCGTGCTTCAGCGCCGCGCCGAGGCGCTTGTTTACCGTCTCGTCGGTCTCGCCGAAGTACTGGCGGCGCTCGGAGTGGCCGAGGATGACGTATTTTGCCCCGGCGTCCTTGATCAGCACCGGGCTGAGTTCGCCGGTGAAGGCACCCTTGTCCTCCCAGTGGGTGTTCTGCGCGCCGACCCCGATCGGCGAGCCCTTGGCGGCCTGGGCGACGGCGGACACGGCCAGCGCCACCGGGCAGACGGCGACCTCGGCAGCGGTCGGCTTCTCGGCCAGGCCCTTGGCCATGGCGGCGACGAGGGCGGTGCCCTCGCTGATGGTGAGGTTCAGTTTCCAGTTGCCGGCGATGAACTTCTGGCGGGCCATGGGTGCTCCGGTGCGGGGTGGAGGGGTACCCTAGGGGATCGTCCGCCACGTCAAACGCCCTTGCCTGCCACAGCGTGCGGCAGACCCTGCGCAACCATGACCGGCACCCTGCTCGTCTCCGGAATCGGCCTGATGGGGGGCAGCCTGGCGGCCGCCGCGACTGCCGCCGGCTGGCGCGTGCTGCTGCACCATCGTCGTCCCGAACCGGTCGCCGAGGCAGCCCGGCGCGGCTGGGGCGAAGCGGTCGTCGACCTCGCCGCGGTGCGCGCCGACCTCGCCGTCGTGTGCACGCCGGTCGAGCACCTCGCCGCCAACGTGCGGCTCGTTGCCTCCGTCGTGCCGGTGGTCAGTGATGTCGGGTCGGTCAAGGGCCCGGTCTGTCGCGAGCTTGCCGACTTGCCTGGTTTCGTCGGATCGCATCCCATGTGCGGCAGCCACTGCCAAGGCCTACAGCACGCCGATGCGCTGCTCTACCGCGGGTCCACCTGCATCATCACCCCGCTGCCGGCCAATCCGCCGGCCGCAGTCGCCCTGGTCGAGCGGCTGTGGAACACTCTCGGCTGCCGCCTCGTGCGCCTGACGCCCGAAGCGCACGACGCCGCCGTCGTCGTCGCCAGCCACCTGCCGCATGTGCTCGCCAATGCCGCCGCTCGTCGGCTCACCGCCGAGGCCGCGCCACTGTGCGCTGGCGGCTTCCGCGACGTCACCCGCGTCGCTGGCGGCAGTGCCGAGCTGTGGGCGGGCATCCTGTTGGCCAACCGGGCCGAGGTCGCGGCCGAAGTGCGTGCCGCCGGTGCGGACCTGACTGCCCTGGCGTCGGCGTTGGAAGCGGGCGACGAGCCCGCCGTCCGCGCCTGGCTGACGGCCGGCCGCTCGGGCCGGGCGCGCTACGAGGCGGCCCGTGCCTGAAGTCCACCGCGACCCGACGGCGGGTTTCTGGTCCTGGTCGCTGCCGATCGGCCGCATCCTCGGCATCGACGTGCGGCTGCACTGGACGCTGCTGCTCTACACCGCCTTCCAGGTCGCCCAGTTCGCCGGTCTCGGCGCGCCGTGGTACTGGTGGGTGGTGGTACTGTTGGCGGTGCCATTGTCGGTGCTGCTGCACGAGTTCGGCCACAGCCTGACCGCGAGGGCGGTGGGCGGCGACAGTCGCGACATCATCCTGTGGGCCTTCGGCGGCATCGCCTGGAGCGTGGTGCCGGCCCGCGCCCTTGCCCACCTGCTGGTCGCGGCGGGCGGACCGCTGGTCAATCTCATCCTGTGGGGCGCCGGCATGGCTTTGCTGCACGCCGGCTGGGTCGACGGCACGATCGGCGGCGTGATCGCCTTCGTCGCCGGAATCAACGGCATGCTGCTGCTGTTCAACCTGCTGCCCTGTTACCCGATGGATGGCGGCCGCATCGCCCGCTCGCTGCTGTGGCCGCTGGTTGGGCGGGCCAAGGCGGTGCGCTGGACGATCAACCTGGCCTGGCTGAGCCTGGTCGGCCTGGCGATTTGGGCAGTACTGCACCGGGATCTCTTCCTCTTCGGCCTGGCGGCGATGCTCGCTTTCGCCGTGGTCAGCGAGAGTCGCGCCGTCGCCCAGGGCTACGATCCCGAGGGGGTCGAGGAGTGGGGGGCCGGCCGGCCGCTGCTCGACGGCTGGCGCAAGCGCCGCGCCGCTGCCGCCGCCGTGCGGGCCGAGCGGGTGTCGGCAGCCGAACAGGCCGAGCTCGACCGCTTGCTGGCCAAGGTGTCCGAACACGGCCTACCTGCACTCAGCCCCGGCGAGCGCCGCATGCTGCAGCGCATCAGTGAGCGGGAGCGGGAGCGGGCGGGTCGCTGAGCCACTGGGCCAGGCGTTCGAGGCCCGGGTCAGGCAGGCCGCGCGGGGCACGCAGATGTGGCGGCAGGTCGAGGTAGCGCCGCCACAGCGCAGCGGACGGTTCGCCGGCCAGTTCGGCGCGCAGGGCATCGCCGACCGCCAGCCACAGGTCCGCCTCGCTGGCGCAGGGCATGTGCCGCACCGCCTCGGCATCGAGTCCGCCGAGCACGTAGCCGGCCAGGTGCCAAGGCCGCTGGCCGCGCACCTCGCGCACCTCGCGCACGGCGGGCCAGGCCTCTGTCAGGCGCTGCCGCAGCATGGTCTTGTCGCCTCGGTGGGCGGCGATGACCGGTTCCACCACCAGACGGGGAATCCAACGCTCCCAGTCCGGCCACACCTGCTGCAGCTTCTGACCGAGACGGCCCAGGCGCTCGGCATCGCCATCGCTCGCGGCTGCGACCATCTCCCAGCCGAGTCGGGGGCCGCTTGCGAGTCCCGCCCGTTCGTTGGGAGCGATGCCGGCGAGCAGGCGTAGCTGCTCCAGCCGGTTGGGGTCCCGATGCTCGGCGAGTTGAAGCGCCTCCCCGATGCGCCCCAGCTGCCACAGTCCGTTGAGCCTGCCGTCGTGGCTGATTGCCGGGTCCGCCAGGGCCTCGTCGGGCCGGCCAAGGGCCAGCAGCGCCAGCGCGCCGGGCGGACCCAGGTCGAGGGCGGCCTCGGCTCGGCCCGTGTCGATCAGAATCTCCGTGCGCATCGCCAGAGTTGTTGCGGGATCATCAAGGAGGGCCGGCAGGTCGCCGAGATCACGCTCGATCATGAACTTGAGCCACGGCGTGTGGCCGAACCGCGCCTGTGCCTCGCGCGTCCGTCCCAGGCGCATCAGGGCAAAGGTTGTCGGAGTCAGCTCATCAGGGAACGCCAGGGCAGTTTCGGCGTGCCTGCCAAGGGCATTGAGCAGCTGGGCGCACTCCTCTGCGGTCCCGCCCGCCTTGGGAAAGGCCCGCAAGCATGCCTCGACAATGGATGTCGTATCGTCTGGGCGGGTCTGACTCCAGTCCGCGCGGATGGCCGTCTGCGCCCACGCGGCCCACTGCTGGCGCAACTGCCCGTCGACCGTTGGGGTCCGGTGGTAGAGCGCGACCAAACCGCTGCAGGCGGCAGCGATCCGTCCGTCCGCGAACACCCGATCGAGATGGTGGGCGGCAGCTTGGTCGGCCTGCTCGCCTGGCGGCAGGCCGCGCCACACCGTCTCCGCCTCGTCCCGTCGGCCGTCGAGCCAGATCGCCAGGCCCTGCCGGTAGCGAGCCTCAGTCGCCAAGGGATGACCGGCATGCGACGCGACCACCTTGGCGTACTCCTCCGCCGCGGCGGTGTACATCCGGCGGTCGAGCAGCGTATCCGCCCCCAGGGTGATCGGCGCGACCTCGGGCAGGTGCTTTTGATACACCCGTACCTGGCTGAAGATCTTCCCCGGAAAGAACCCGTACAGGCCGATGTGACCGGTCGAGATCGGCAGCATCGCTTCGTGCTCGAGGGTCAGCGCGCCATCGACCCACAGGCGCAGGTGGCGACCATCCAACTCGGCCCGGAAGTGATGATGCTCCGCCGGATTCAGGCGCAGCGGCGACTTGTCGAGGCGGACCTTGTCGGGCCAGCGGAACAGCGAACAGAAGTTGTTGGCATAGGATCCGGCCTGCAGCCAGTATCCAGCCGGCTTGTCCTTGTCCGACAACAAGGAGTGGGGGTGTTGCAGCAGGTCCGGGTCCTCGTGCCAGACCACCGACAGATCGCCAGGCCGGGCCTCAGGGGCATACCAGCCATCGTATTCGATCGCCACCGCCCCGCTTAGCGGACGGTTCAGCAGAAGGAACGAGAACGAGTCGTTGACCGTCATCACGCCGTCGAGATGGGCCTTGAACGCATCCGCTGGGGCTGCGGTCCAGCGCGAGCGCCAGCCATCGTCGGCGAAATCCTCGACCAGGATGGGTTCACCCCACTCGCCGATCTGGCGTTGGTGTTCGCGCCACAGCAGCCAAGCCGCTGCGCCAGCCACCGACAGGATGATGGCCGCTGCCAGCAGCGGTCCGCGCTGACGCGTCAGCCAGCGGCCGGCCCGCTCGAGGGCAGATTCGGCGTAGGCCTCGACCGCTTGTCCGCCCTGGAAGCGTTCGAGGTCGTCTGCCAGGGCGCGCACGCTCGGATAGCGGCCGGTGGGATCAGCCGTCAAGGCCCGCTGGAGTATGGCCAACAGCCGACACGGCACGCGTCTGGTCGCAGCCGGCGTCAGCGGGTCCAGCTCGCCGTGCCGCTTGCGCTCCCAGAACCGCTCCGGGTCGGTGTCCCAGGTGGGATACTGCCGGGTCAGCACATGCCAGAAAGTCGCGGCGACGCCGTAGACGTCGCTGCGCTGGTCGGCCGGTTCGCCGCGCGCCTGCTCTGGGCTCATGTAGGCCGGTGTGCCGACGGTGCTGCCGGCGGGACCAGTGTCCGGTTCGCTGAGCAGTCGGCATTCGCCCCAGTCGACCAGCGCCACCTCGCCGTCAGCGCCGAGCATGATGTTGTCCGGCTTGAGGTCGCGATGGACGATCCCCAGGTGGTGCGCCCGCGACAGCGCGTCGCAGACGCGCAAGGCCAGGGTGACAACGGCGTTGACCGTGGCGATGGCCGGCTGCGCGTCGCCAGCCTGGTCGCGGCGCAGGGCCTCGCCCAGGGTCAGGCCGGACAGCTTGCGCATGGTGAAGATCAGCCCGCCGTCGGGCAGAAACTCCAGCGCGTACACCGGCGGCACGTTGGGATGGTCGAGGCGCGCATGAAGCGGGCGATGGTCGGGCCGCCGGCGCCGCGCAGCACCTTCATCGCCACCTCGCGGTCGAGCGACAGGTCGCGCACCGACAGCACTTCGCCGGTGGCGCCACGACCGAGTTGCCCGTTGACCACCAATCCGGCTGTCACCTGCGTGCCGTCAGGGAACGACGGCTGCAGGCCCGGCGGCAGCGCGTGACTGTCCTCCGGGATGGTGCTGACAGCAGAAGGTGAGGACGGATCCATCGCTGGCATCATGTCTGCCCGGCGGCCGTGGTCGAGGGTCAACCGGCGCAGCGCGTCATGCCGCCTACTCCTGGGATCTCCCGTAAAACGACTCAGAATAACAGCTTGTGATGTGGAAAAACTCGCTGGTACTGTTGTAAGTCTTGCACCGCACGAGTTACATCAATAGATGATTGTGGAAAACGTTTAAGTACGATTCTTACTATGGCTTGGTATAATACAGGCTCATCCCCTGGAATCCCACGTCATGGACATTGAGATCGATATTCCCCAGCGCCTGTGCCACCTG
>JBBREK010000196.1:0-7959 GCA_038203025.1 Planctomycetota bacterium | reverse complement strand
GGTCGGCGGTCGGTCAGACGCGAACAGGAGATCAGCGGAGGGCGGGAACATCGGCAGAATCCGCGGGATCTGCGCGCTCTCCGGTGGGGCTCGTCTGTTAAGCAAAAAGCCTGCTCTTTCGAGCAGGCTTTGCTATGGCTCCCCGGGGAGGATTCGAACCTCCGACCAATTGATTAACAGTCAACTGCTCTACCACTGAGCTACCAGGGAATGCGTCGGCGTTGCGGGCGGGAAGCTTTTACAGAATCGGTGGCTGTCAAGGCGCGGTGGGCTAGCGGCTGCGCTGGTCGGGACAGCCTGGGCAGGGGGGCGGGGGCAGGCGGCTGGGGGCAATGCGTTCGTCGCTGAAACGGCGGATCCACAGCGGGTGCAGGCCGACGCGGGGGCGCGGTGGGCCGCTCCAGGTTTCGTAGCCCTCGGCCTCGATCAGCAGGTTGCCACTGGCCAGTTCGCGCGTCTGGGCGGCGAGCGGGGCGCCAGTGGTCGCGTCGACCACGGTGACGCGGGGGGTGCAGGCGGCGAGCAACAGCAGCAGCAGCAGCAGCAGCGCCAGCGGCGCGGGTCTCACACGTGCAGCTGGGAGGCGCCGCCGAGGTGCTCGGCGTAGCGCGCGATCGCCGGCTTGACCTCTTCGGCGAGGAAGCGGTCGACCTGCTCGGGGGCGCGGCCGAGGAAGGTCGCGGGGTCAAGCAGCTCGTCGAGCTCGGCGTGGATCGGGGCGAAGAAGTGATCGTGGCGGATGCGCGCGATCAGGTCGTTGTCTTTGCCCTCCTCCTTGACCACGGCGGCGGCCTGGTGCGAGAGCACGCGGATCTTCTCGTGCACTTCTTGGCGGTTGCCGCCCAGCTCGACCATCGCCATGATCACGTTCTCGGTGGCCATGAACGGCAGCTCGGCGTCGATGTGGCGGCGGACCACGCCAGGATGCACGACCAAGCCCTCGGCCATGTTCTGCAGGATGCTGAACACGGCGTCGGCGGCGAGGAAGGCCTCGGGGATGGCGATGCGGCGCACCGCGCTGTCGTCGAGGGTGCGCTCCATCCACTGCACGGCGTGCGTGTTGAGCGCGTCCTGGGCCAGGGTGATGAGGTGGCGCCCAAGCGAGCACGCGCGTTCGGCGCGCATCGGGTTGCGCTTGTAGGCCATCGCCGATGAGCCGATCTGATCGGCCTCGAAGGGCTCTTCGACCTCCTTGAGATGGGCGAGCAGGCGCAGGTCGGTGCCGATGCGGTGGGCGGTGGCGCCGAAGTTGGAGAGGGCGAGGACGACCTGGGTGTCGACCTTGCGGCTGTAGGTCTGGCCAGTGACGACGAACGCCGAGGGGAAGTGGAAGGCGGCGGTGACCCTGCGGTCGAGCTCTTCGACCTTGGCGTGATCGCCGTGGAACAGCGCCAGGAAGCTGGCCTGCGTACCGGTGGTGCCTTTGACCCCACGGAAGCGCAGATCGTCGCGGGCGCGTTCGAGGTTGCGCAGGTCGATGAGCAGGTCCTGGATCCACAGGCAGGCGCGCTTACCGACCGTGGTCAGCTGGGCCGACTGGAAGTGGGTGTAGCCAAGGGTGGGCAGGGCGCGGTTGAGGTGGGCGAAGCCAGCCAGGCGGTCGATGACGCGGGCGCAGGCCCGCGCCAGCATGTCGAGGCCCTCGCGCATGAGGATCAGGTCGGTGTTGTCGGTGACGTAGCAGCTGGTGGCGCCGAGATGGATGATCGGGGCGGCGATCGGACAGGCGGTGCCATAGGTGTGGACGTGCGCCATGACGTCGTGGCGGCGCTTCTTCTCCTCGCGCAGGGCCAGGTCCCAGTCGATGTCGTCGGTGTGTGCCGCGAGTTCGGCGACCTGCAGCTCGCTGACCGGCAGGCCCAGCTGCATCTCGGCGCGCGCCAGTTCGACCCACAATCGCCGCCAGGTGCTGAATTTGCGCTGATCGCCCCATAGGGACTGCATCGCCTTGCTGGCGTAGCGGGAACAGAGCGGCGAATCGTAGCGGGTGTGGTCGGTGGACATGAGGCTCGGCAGCGTGGCTGTTTCCCCAGGCGGGCAACTGCGCATGCTCGCGGGCATGGACCCACTGCGCACCGCCGCCCTCGCTTTCGCCCCGACGGCGGATGTACGCTCCAATCAGGCGGCCATCATGGCCGGCATCGAGCAGGCCGCGCGCCGCAAGGTGCAGCTGCTGGCCACGCCCGAGTGCAGCCTGTGCGGTTATCCGGCCGCCACCGGCGTGCTTGCCGGGGCCGACTGCAGCCTGGCTGAAAGCGAAGAGGTGCTGTTCTTCGAGGCCGCCCGCCACGGCCTGGTGGTGGTGCTGGGCACCACCACCCCGGACGGGCGCGGCGGCTTCCTTAACCAGGCGGCGGTCGGCGGCGCGGTGCCGACTCAGCGCCTGGCCAAGCGGGTTCTCGCCCCGGCTGATCTGCCATGGTTCGCCGCCGGCCCGGCGCGCAGCCTAGTGGTGCGTATCGGCACCTGGCAGGTGGCGGTCGGCATCTGCTATGAGATCCGCCAGGCCGCGTGGTGGCATGCCGCTGCTGCTGCCGGGGCCGACGCCGCCGTGGTGATCAGCCACCAGGCCGGTGTCGACGTCGATCCAGGGACCAGGGCCGAGGTGCTGCCCGCCCTGCACGCAGCCCGCGCCGCCGAGCTGGCCATGCCGTTGCTGCTGGCCAACACCGCCGCATCCGACCGCTGGCTCGACAGCGCCGCCTGGGATGCCCGCGGCCGGCGCCTTGCCAGCCAGGGCGAGGGGCTGCTGACCGCCGAGCTGGTGCACCGCGCGCAGCTTGACCCGTGGTACGAGACGACGCGACGCGAGGCGCTGGCGGCGTGGCGGGCTTCAGCCGCGGGCTAAGCCGAACTGGTGCGGCTCTGGCTGCGGGCCGGCGAAGCGCCGGTGGTGCCAGAAGTACTGCCCCGGATGGGCGGTGATCATGCGGGTCATCTCGTCCATGCAGCGCTGCACGTCGGCGCCGTGGTCGCCGCTGCTGGAGAACGGTCGGCCGACGAACACCCGGCTGACGCCGGCGCGGCGGCGCAGGGCGAATCCGGGGATGATCGGCACCCCGACCTTGCTGGCGAAGAACGCCGGCCCGTCGAAGCACCAGGCCGGGCGATTGAGGAAGATCCCGCCGGTCCCGCCAGAGGGCCGCTGATCCGCCATCATGCCCAGACAGGCGCCGCGGCGCAGGGCCTTCAGTGAGCGGATGGCGCCGCTGCGATCCTTCGGCTGCACCAGCACGACGCGCAGGCCGACGGCGGCCCGGCGGACATTGAGTATCCCGTCCATGACCGGGTTGTGTTGCGCCTTGGCATAGACCAGGAAGTCGCTGGCGAAGTGGGTCATGGCGTGCGCCGCCATCTCCCAGTCGCCGAGATGGGCGGTAAGGAAGATGGCCGCCGGGTGGCGCCGCATGACCAGGCGGGCCCAGGCCGGATTGATCAGCTCGACGTGACGTTCGGGACCGTCCGGCCCGCCGATCGCCCACACCTGCAGGAATTGCGCGCCGATGCTGGCGTAGCACTGCCGGGTGACGAGCCGGCGCGCCGTGCCGCGCAGGCCGAGGCAGGCGCTCAGTTGCGTCCGCACCACCTGCCGTCGCACCCCCAGCCGCCAGGCCAGCAGGCCAAGCGCCACGCCGACCCGGCAGGCAGTATCAGCGGCGAGCCGGCCGAGCAGATGGTAGATAAGGCGTTGCATGGGGGGGTCGGGTTTCGGGTTTCGCCCACACCGGCGAGGGGATGGGGATTGGACCAGTTTGCTCGGGCCCTGCAACGTGGCGCGCCACCTGTCTTGCGGAACCGCGAACAGCGAACCGCGAACCGCGAATCGCGCCGCCGTAGGCGGCGCTGGTGTATGACCCGCCCCTCCACCCCACTCGTCCACCCCCTTGGTCCGCCAGCGCCCCCGATCTACCGTGCTGGTCCGCGCACTATCTGCGCTCCACGGAGACCCCGCCCATGGGCATGATCGAAGCCAAGCAGGCCAAGGACATCCTCGGTTGCGATGACGCCACCCTGCAGCAGCACATCAACAGCGGCGGCGTCCGGGCGCAGCGCCAGGGCGGTAAGCTGCTGGTCGACGAGGATGACGTCCAACGCCTCGCCAACCGCGAGGACGAGGAAGGCACCATCGTCCTGACCGGCGAGAGCGACAATCTGCAGATCGACCTCGGCAAGGTGGTCGACGACTCCTCGGAGACGATCGTGCAGTCCAACATGGCCAACCCGGCCAAAGACTCGCAGCAGATCACCTTCGGCGAGGACCTCGAAGTGGTCAGCCTGGAGGACAGCAAGACCTCCGACCTCGGCCAGACCAGGCCGACCACCGCCGCCCAGGGCCTGTCGTTCACCGATTCGAACACCGCCGTGATGACCTCGGTCGAAGAGACCGCGGTCGGTGCCACCACCGCCCCGATCGAGACCGGCCCGCAGCAGGTCGGCCCCGGCGGCATGCTGCCCAGCGCCGAAAGCGGCCGACGCAGCGTGCGCTCCAGCCGGCGCGCCATGGAAGTCGATGTCGAGGTGCCATGGTACTGGATGGCCTGCCTGGCCCTGGCCTTTGCCATCGGCATCTTCTTCATCACGCCCTACTACGTCGTCGCCAATGTCGCCCGACCGGGCGAGAAGGATGCGTCGGGCAATGTCCTGCGCGGTGCCGACGACTCGCTCTGGAGTGGCATGGCCGGCGGCATCGCTGGATTCAACGTCGAACCCGACCAGAAGAAGTGGGCCAAGGCCGGCAACACCGGCGAGTACCGCGACATCAAGGCCAAGGACCCGCAGGCCCAGTGGCGCTACAGCGCCTACCTCGGCAAGCTGACCCAGGAAGAGCGCATCCCCTCGTTCGTCGTCAAGACGCTGACCGAGGACGCCAATGGCGCCATGAAGGCTACATCGGAGAAGGGCAACATGGAGTACACCGTGGTCGAGAAGGAAGTATCTTCCGCCGACGGCGCCACCAAGATGAAGGTGCTTGAGGCCCAGGTCTGGCCGGACAAGTGACCTGACCCTGGTTGCATCCCCCACTGACCCCGGCCAAGCGGCCGGGGTCTCGCCTTTTCCGGCCCTTGCTGCCGCCCTCCCTGCCGGCTAGCCTCTTCTTCCGACCTTTCATCCCTTCGCGGAGACCCCATGTCCTTCGTGCGCAATCTGGCAATCCTCTCCCTCGTCGCGGCCGTCGCCGTCGGCACCGCCGGCTGTGTGCCGCGCGGTCAGAAGTCGGTCGCCGAGCAGGAGCGCGGCGCCGAAGGCAACCGTTCCGCCGCTGCTCTGCAGGCCGAGAACAACGAACTCCGCCAGCGTCTGGCCATGGCCCAGGAGGAGATCGACAAGAATCAGGGTCCGACCGTCGGCGAAGCCGCCGGCACCATCGGCATCGAAGGGCTCGAAGGCTTCACCTCGACTGGCAACGGCCGCATCGCCCTGGGCGAGGACTTCGCCTTCGAGAAGGGCTCGGCGACGCTGAGCAAGGACGGCAAGAGGTCGATCGAGAAGCTGGCGCTCAAGCTTAACGATGGCGACCACGCCACCCAGATGGTCGTGGTCGAAGGCCACACCGACGACGCGCCGGTCAGCCGTCCGCGCACCGTCGAGTTGTTCACCGACAACTGGGGTCTGTCGGCCGCCCGCTCGGCCGCCGTGGTGCGCGCTCTGCAGGCCGCCGGTCTCAGCCCGCAGCGTCTGCGCGGTTCGTTCCGCGGCCAGTACTCGCCGGCCGTTGCCACCGGCAAGAAGGATGACCGCGCCGCCAACCGCCGGGTCGAGATCTACCTGAGCAAGTGATCTGGGGTCTGCCCAGCGGAACCGAACAGCGCGCCGCCGGCCCCCAGCCGGCGGCGCGTGCTTTTTCGGCAGCTGTCCTAGCCTGCACGCCATGAGATGTCGGTTGCCGTTCCTGTCGTGCCTGCTGGCGCTGTGCACCTTGCTTGCTGCTGCGACTGCTGCAGCTGCAGCTACCGCTGCCGAGGGCGGCGATGGTGCAGTGGTCGACCGGGCGGTGCGCTTCGTCAACGACCATGTCGTGACGATCGGCGACATCCGCAACCGCAACGGCATCCGCATCGAGCTGTTCCGTCGTGCTGGCAAAGTCCTGCCGGATACCCGCGAGGGCCTGCTGCGGTTCTACCGCGACACCCTCGAAGAGCTTACCGATGAGGAGCTGCTGGTACAGAAGGCCGAGGAGCTGCAGGTGGCGATCGATCGCGACCGCCTGTCCTCCGACGTCATCGCCGAGGCGCGCAGCCGTGGCCTCGCCTTGCGTGACATCTCGACGCTGCGGCGGGTGCGCGACCGCGAGGCCAAGGTCGACGCCGTGCTCGGCTGGTTCGAGAGTCGCGCCGCCTCGATCTCGCCGATCGAGCTGCGGGCCGCCTACGACCGCCGTCTGGCCGATTTCGCCCGGCCGCCGCGCGCCCGCACCCTGCTCATCGCCCTGCGTCCGACCGCCGACGATGAGCGGCGCGATCTGGTCAAGTCGCTGGCCGGACTGCTGCGCGAGGCTCAGCAGAGCGAGGATGCGGTGATCGCGCAGGACGCCGCCGCCCAGCTTGATGCCTTCCTCGCTGCCGACAGCGCCGGCCAGGAGACCATCCTCGCGGCCGTCGCCGGCGAGGTTGCCAAGAACGCCGGACGAGCGGGCCTGGGCAAGACAGCGGTGGCCTTGACGCAGCGTGCCGGCGAGCTGCTCACCCGCTGGCACGCGGTGCGCACGCGTGAGCAGTGCGTCGATGCGTTGAACCGCCTGCACGCCGACCTGCTCAAGCTGGAGCCGTCGGAACGGCCGGCGGCGTTCTCGGCTCGCGCCAAGGACATCAGCCAGGGACCGCAGGCCGCCGATGGCGGACTGCTCGGCTGGGTCGAGCCGTCAACCTTCGGCAAGGAGATCGAGGAGCGGGCCCTGGTCATGCCGGTCAACGAGCCGTCCGCCCCGTTCTGGACCGGCGGGACTGCCGCCATGGTGTTGGTGCTGGAGCGCGAGGAGGGTAGGACCCAGTCCTTCGCCGAGGTCAGCGCCACCTTGCAGGCCGCCCTCGAACGCGAGCGGCGCGACCAGGTGCGGAAGAACGTCACCAATGTGCTGCGCGCCCAGGCCTCGATCCACGACGTCATCGATCTCGGCGAGTTGCTCAAGTAGGATCCGTATGGATGCGCCCGATGAGCAGGTAAGGAAAGAGCGTCCGCGGACGTCTTCCGCTTCGATGGAAGCCGTCGCACCCACGGTATTTGCCAGCTCGGAAGCGGTGACCGACCTGCTCGGCCGCGAGGAGGGCGGCGTCCGCCGGGTTATCGGCTTCTACCTGCGCGACCAGGCGGCGATCGACGATGTCTGGCAGGAGGTCTCGCTGCGCGTCTTGCGCCGCCTGCACACCCTGCAGCACCAGGCCGCAGCCCGTGGCTGGATCTACCAGATCGCCCGCAATGCCTCGATGGACTGGCTGCGCCGCTGCGACCGTGCCGTGGTACGTACCACCGGCGAACTGCCCGAGCCTGCCGCCAGCGGAGATGACGGGCGTGGTCCCTGCGACGGGGTGCTCTCAGCCGAGCGCATCGCCGCAGTACGTAAGGCCTTGGGTGAGTTGCCACCGAGTCAGCGCGAGGCCATCCGGCTGCGTATCGAGGAGGGTCTTGATCACGTGCAGATAGCCACCCGTCTGGGCATCAATCGCCAGGCCGTCGAGGTGCGCCTGTGCAAGGGCCGGGCGGCGCTGAAGGAGCGCCTGGCCGAGATATTCGAGGGTGACCTATGAGTCTAAGTGCCGCAGTGGGTTTGCGGTTCGCGGTTCGCGGTTCGCGGTTGGACCAACGATTGCGGACCTTATTGGGTTGTAACAGCTCAGGGGCTCTGCCCCCGCGGCCCTGCGGGCCTGCCCCCGCGGGCTTTGTCGCGGCTCGGTTTCGTCGCACGGCTCCGAAACCGTGGGCGGATGGGCTTCGCCCAGTATATCCGCCCACCACCACTCGGCG
>JBBREK010000195.1:0-7966 GCA_038203025.1 Planctomycetota bacterium | reverse complement strand
CAGGAGCAGAGCGAGGCGGCTGAGCAGGTCATCGACATCATCAACAGCTACCTGAGGTGACCCGTGGCGGATCTACTCTCCCTCGTCTATCTGCCGGTCGCCGTCGGCCTCGGGGCGCTGCATGCCCTGGAACCCGGACACTCAAAGACCCTCATGGCTGCCTACCTGATTGGGACCAAGGGCACCAAGCGCGACGCTGTTCTGCTGGGCCTGTCGGCAGCGACGACGCATAGTCTCGTCGTCATCGCCTTGGCCGTGGCGGCACTCTACCTGGGCAAGGAGGCGTTCACCGATCAGGCCACGCACTGGCTCCAGGTCGGCAGTGGCGTGGTCGTGATCGGCATCGGCCTATGGTTGCTCTGGCAGCGGTGGCCACGTCCGCATCGCCATCACCACCTCGCGCCTGAACCAGTGGCTATCCCATCGACCATGGCCACGGGGGACGTCTCCATCATTGACACCCCTGAGGGCGAGCGGATGCGCTTCGTTTGCGCGGTCCCACCGGTGGGCTTGACCGTGCAGGTGCGCATCGACCGCGCCGGTGGCACCACGGAGGTTCTGGACTTCCTCCCCGTTGCCGGCCAGGTGGGCCTCTTCCACAGCACCTCGGTGCCGGGCGAACCCCATGAGTTTACGGCGACGGCGGTGCTCGGCGCATCTGGGACAGAGGAGCGACACGTCTTTGCCATGCGTGAGCCTGAAGGGCATGGCGAGCATGACCACCTGGACGATGACGCCCACGCTCGCGCCCATGCCGAGGCCATGCCAGCATACGCCAAGGAGGGAGTGCGGCCCAGCACCGGCCAGGTGATCGCCTTTGGCGCCGCTGGCGGGATGATTCCCTGCCCGGCCTCGATCACGGTGATGCTCCTGGCGCTGTCTATCGGCCAGGTGGCAATCGGCGTGGTCGCCGTCCTCTGCTTCTCCATTGGTCTCGCAGTCACGCTGGTCGGTATCGGACTTGCCGTGGTTGCCGGCCTATCGCGGGTCACCAAGGGCGGACGACTCTCCTGGTTCACCGACCGCGCCAGCGTCATCAGCGCTCTGCTGGTTATCGCCACCGGCATGGTAGCGCTGGCATTCGTCCACTGAACCATGCTGTTCTGCTAAAAGTAGCCCATTCCACCCGTCCCGACGACAGACGAGACCACCTACACGCTGGCAGTCGCTGGTCTCGATTGCCCAGATAAAGCAGCCGTTGTCCGCGATGCCGTCAAGGCCATCACCGGTGTGCGCGAGGTGACATTCGACTACACCGCTGGCACCGCATGCGTGCGCTGCGCGGCCAACAGGCGCTGAAAACCTACGGGGAAAGAATGGCGAACTAAGATTCCTGAATCTATGATTCAAGATTCAGGCGGTGGTTCAGTGACAATCAGTCGTCCGGTCTGAGTGCGAACGGCGTATTCAGCGCTGGCAATTGCTGCCGACAGATCCGTTTGCCGGTTGATGCGGATTGGCATCTCGCGCAGGCACCCATCAGCGATGTCGTATATCAGCCCGTGAATTTCAACATCGCAACCATCCTTCCATGCCTGCTTGAGAACGTCGCTTTCCCCTAGGTTGCCAACTTGCGCGATGACGTTCAATTCGCAGAGCGCGTCGCGCTGGCGACTGCCCGTGATTTCAGATAGCCAAGGATGTTTGTCCTGGACTCGCTTGATTGGCATTATCCACGATTCGACAAGGCGCTGATTGACAACCCCCATTGAGGCGATGACAGCTCCGCAGCCATAGTGCCCAGTTAGGATGATGTGACGAATGCCCAGAACTTCGATGGCATACTGCACGGCCGACATGCAGTTGAGGTCGGATGACAGAACGACATTGCCGATGTTACGATGAACGAAGACCTCTCCAGGCAGCAAGCCGAGAATTTCATTGGCCGGAACACGACTGTCGCAGCATCCGATCCACATATAGGCGGGCTTCTGCTGTTCTACAAGCCGGGAGAAGAAAGCCGGGTCACGCGAGGTAACTTCACCCACCCAGCGGCTGTTGTTGCTGAGTAATACCGCCATCGGGTCATGTTCCATGTGCGAGTCCATAGTCATCGGGTTGTTCCCGCCTTTTGAGGCTCTGAACCTGATGCCATTCTCGCAGCGAGAGTCCGGTTCTTCTCTTGGACCTTTGCGATCATGTCAGTCTTGTGCTGGATCAGGCGTTTCATCGCCTCGGGGTCGGCAATAGCGAGCATCTGGACTGCAAGAATGGCGGCATTGGTAGCCCCGAACTCGCCAACCGCAACTGTGGCCACGGGGATTCCAGGTGGCATCTGTACCATGGAGAGAAGGCTGTCAAAACCGGCCAGCGGTGTGGATGCTATCGGCACAGCAATCACGGGCAGAACCGTATGGGCCGCGATGACGCCGGCCAAATGAGCGGCGCCGCCAGCAGCCGCGATGATGACGCGAATCCCGTTAGCGTACGCTCCTTTGGCAAGGCTGGCGCAGTCGTCAGGAGACCGATGCGCCGAGCAGACGGCGATATCGTAGGGAATCTGGAATTGATCGAGTGATCTCTGGCAATGCGCCATCACGGGCAGGTCGCTGTCCGACCCCATAACAATCAGGACTCGTGGATTCTTGGGATCATACATGGGCAATCACCTTTGTGTTGATTGAGTATGGCCGCGATCAGACGGCAGCTGCCAGCGAGCAGGGCTTGCCGGTCAAGCGCTGGAGAGCCTCTTGGTATTTTTCTGACGTGCGGCACACGACTTCGCTGGGAAGTTCCGGAGCCGGCCCGTCGCCATTCCAGTTGATTCCAGATAGATAGTCTCGGACATATTGCTTGTCAAAGCTGGGCTGCGAATGACCGGGTTTGAAGGTATCGACAGGCCAGAAGCGAGAAGAGTCCGGCGTCAGGGCCTCATCGATAAGTACAAGGTCGCCATTGATCATGCCAAATTCAAACTTGGTGTCGGCAAGGATGACGCCGTTTTGCAGGGCATGCCTGGCGGCGAAGTCGTACAAGGCCAAGCTCGCATTGCGCACCTTCTCTGCCAAGGGCAGACCGAGAATGCGGGCCGTCTCATCGAAGCTGATGTTCTGATCATGTTCGCCATCAGGAGCCTTGGTCGATGGAGTGAAGAGCGCCTCGGGGAACGCCTCGGATTCGAGCATTCCCTGCTTCACCGGCTGACCACATACCGTTCCGGATTTCCGGTATTCCTTCCACGCCGAACCCGTGATATGGCCACGAACAATGGCTTCTATGGGAAGCGGTTCTGCCTTGCGCACCAAGACGACTCGGCCCTTCATGTCATCGTAGTACCACTCGTCATCGCAGTACCAGTCCATCCACGAGGGATCAGTATCGAGGATGTGGTTGGGGATGATGTGGGAGGTCTTGACGAACCAGAAGTTCGACATCTCGGTCAGCACCCGGCCCTTGCCGGGGATCGGCGTCGGCAGGACCCGGTCGAAGGCCGAGATCCGATCGCAAGCGATGATCATCAGCACGTTGGCGTTGAGGCTGTAGACATCCCTGACCTTGCCGCGGCGCTGCAGGATGTAGCCGGTTTCGTTGGATTGGAACATGGGGCGCATTGGAGTCCTCCAGGGTTGGGGGAAACGGGGGGTGCGATTTATCCGCGTGCAATCAGACATTCGTAGTCGTGGATGGACCCATGGGCGAGGCAGCATTCGATGATCTGCTGGCCGAGCGGATCGAGATCCGGGCTGTCGAGATAGGGCCGGATGGTCCGATCAAAAAAATCTGCCAGGAGCTGCGCTCCGGCAGCGTAGGCGGCCTCGCCAACTTCGGGTTGCGTATCGACCTGTAGGAACCAGCGCGGGATGGGCACGCCTTCGATCTGCATCGAGACCAGCGACCAGCCCAGCAGGGGACAGCGGGCCGGCGTCAGCTGCTCTGGACGAAAACGGACCCCACCGCGCCGGGCCAGGTACTCGCGGGCAAGCCACTGGGGCATGAAGTCCATGCGCCAGGCTCCGATATGCTGGTTCGGCAGGAGAACGAAGCGGGTCTGTGGCGTCCCGAGGATCTGGCGCAGCAGGAGGTTGGCCTGGTCAACCCGCCGACCGGTAGCGAACGGCCAGTAGGAGCCGACGCCTTCGCTAGCCATGCCCTCGCTGGCGATGATGCTCGGGTTAGCGTGGCCGCGGGGTGCGACCAGGCGCCAGAGCCATGCGAGCGCCGGCGGCAGCACCTGCATGAGGCCGATGATGCCGTAGGACGGGTGCTGGTTGGTGCAGGGCGGGCAGCGCACACCGAAGCTGCGCACATCAACTTCGACCGCACCGTTGACGATGTCGGGCACGATGCGCCGAGGTAGGATCACGCGGGGGTTCGGGCAGCGCTTGCCGGGGGCGTCCTCGGTGTGCTCCCAGATCAGGGTCGTGGCGTCGGGCTGGCCGCGTATGCTGAGGAAGATCAGCGGTTCGGGCGGATGGATGGTGAGCTGCTCGAGTTGGTGATCGGTGCCGTAGTGCTCGATGTGGTTGACCCGCACGAACCAGGCCTCCTCGGCATCTTTGATCACCAGCTTACGGCTGCCGTTCTGCAGCGAGGGGTGGCAGAGGGCCATGTCATCGGTGACTGGCCGCAACTGGCAGCCCTGCGGCAGGTTGATGTGCCGTCGCTCGCCGGTCGCCACGTTCTCGCCCAGGAGCATGCGCCCATCGGGCTCGCGGTGGGCGTATTCCAGCATTTCGCTCTTGCCGCCGCCACTCGCACCTTCGTGCATGATGGTCAGCGTGTTGTCATAGGGCGTCACCACCTGGACGGTCGAACCGTGCGCGGTCAGCCAGCCCTCCTGTTCGCCAATGTTCAAAAGCACCCCGTAGATGCCTTTTTTGGCGCTCGGTCCGGGGTACAGGTTGAGCGAGAACACCTCGTGGCGAGCGTCCTGACGATGGTGTACCACCACCTGACGGCCATCGCAGTGGGTGTGGCGGAAGGTCGGAGCGAGGAAGACCAGGGCCTTGGGTGCAAACCCGTCGGGGATGTCCGGGGCTGGAATCATGCCCTGGAGATCGGCCAGGCTGGCGGCGAAGAAGGCTGCGTCCCTGGGGGCGATGAGCAGGCTGCTGTAGCCCAATTCGCGACTGCCGGCCCAGAAGGGTAGGACCACCAGCGGCTGGGTCGCCAGCCAGGCGAGGATGTGCAGTCGCAGGTCCGCGAAGGGATAGGAGAAGCGGTCCTCGAAGCGGGTCTGGTCGGTGGGCCTGTTGTCCGCCACCACCATGCAGTCGGGATCGCGGCGACGCATGTAGGGGTCGCGGTAATTGACCGTCACCCCGTTGCGTGAGCGGACCACGTCGGCTTCTACCACCCGCTCCTGTCCTGGCACCGTAAACGCCACCTCATGACGCTGGCGGTCCGGACCGCCCAGGGCCAGATCGATCAGTTCCTGCCGGGTGGTAGGCACCTCTGCGGCCGGTGCTGCCGCCAGCACCTCTGCAATATCGGCGGGAAGTAGGAGACGGTGAGCGATCGCCCGAAAGTCCATGGACTCATCCTCGTTGGGGCGGACTCACCGCCGTATCGAGGACGCCATCGTAGTTCTGAGCGCCCAGGCCAAGACGAATGTATCGGATAGCGTTACGATATTATCGAATCCGCCGCGTTCCGATTCAACTAAATCATGTTTTCCCAGTCAGTCCGGCATGGTGCCGCGGGCGCTGGCGGCTATGGCCACCATCGCCGGGTGGGTCAGGCGGCGCTCCACCGAGATGGCGTAGTAGCGTTCCCTCACCTGCTCCGTCCTCCCCACGACGACACAGCGGTACTGCGTCAGCACCTCGTCCTCGATCGCGCTCGGCACCGGGAAGATGCCGTGCCCATGATGGCCGAAGGACTTGAGCAGTGCACTGTCGGCGAACTCGCCGACGATGCGTGGAACGATGCGGTGCTGGCGGAACCACTGTTCCAGCGAGCGCCGCAGGGTGGCGCCCTCGATCGGCATGAGCATCGGCGCGTCCTGCAGTCCGCGTGGGAAGCGGCGGCGATGCTTGGCCGCCAGCGACGGGGTTGCGCACCAGGTGACCCCGCACTCGCCCAGAAGATGGTGGTAGGCGCGGGCTCCACCGCCAGGAGGGATCTGGTGGTCGGTGAGGATGAGGTCAAGTTCGTGCGCCGCCAATCCGGCCATGAGCCGCTCTGGGCGATCCTCCACGCACACCAGGCGCACAGGGGCCGGCAGACGCAGGACCGGTGCCAGGAGGCGCTCGGCGATGAGTTTGGGCACCGCGTCCGCCACCCCGACATGGAACGGCGTCGCCCGGGTGGTGGATACGCCGCTGATATGCTCCAGCAGATCGTTGCCGATGGAGAATATCTCGTTGGCATAGCGGAAGACCGACTTGCCGGCGGCGGTCATCTCCAGGCGGTTGCCGCGGCGTTGCAGCAGCTTTTTGCCCAAGGTCCGTTCCAGCACCTTGATCTGGCCGCTGACGGTGGCCTGGCCGATGTGCAGGCGTTTCGCAGCCTCGGCAACGCTGCCAGCCCGGGCCATTGCCCAGAAATACCCGAGGTGGTGGTAGTTGAGCTGGCTGAGAGCGGATTCCGGAGTGGTAGACATATGCCTGCTGAGTGGTTGGCTACGATAGACGGTCGGTACAAAAGCAGAACCAGCATAGCTGGTTGAGCTAGGTGGGGCCACCGCTTGGAACTGCTGAGTCCTTGTCCGACATCACGCTGTATTTCCGGGAGACATGGATCCCTGCTCAAGCGGCATGCGGCGGCGTGTTCCATTGGCGTTGACGCTGGGTGCGTCGTCGATGGACTACGGCAACGAGAGTATGGATGGCCCAACCCCCCAGGAATTGCCAGGTTGCTGACCACAGTCAGGCAGAGCGCCAGGGCGAAGAATCCGATGGTCCCAAGGACCACCCGCCACTACCCGCCACTGGGCTGTGTTCGGCGTTCGCAGGATGCCACAAAGACTGCGCGACCACGACCAGTTAGTGATGAAGACCTGCTTGGCGAAGGCCTCGCGTCGTTCCGACGACAAGCCGCATAGACCGGCGAGTGCCTCAGGCGCGCCCTTCGAAGCGACGAGAAGCGGGCTGCCGTTGCCCTGGTTCCACGCCTGCGATACGGTGAGGAGTTCGGTAGATGGCGGATAATCCCGCTCCAGCGTCCATTCGGTAGGCACCACATCTTGGCCAGTCATACCTTGCGTATCCGTCGCCAGATCCACTTCTCCAGACTGATCGCTGGCAAGATGACAGCAGCAGCGAGCGTTACGCGCAACCAGGCCTGACCATCCAGCGCAGTCGTCCCGAAGAGCGTCTGCATGAACGGCAGGTAGATGAAGCCGCACTGCAGCACCAGCAGCAGGCCGATGCCCAGCCAGATGACGGGATTGCTGAACCACCCCAATGCTCCCAAGCCGTTGGTGAGCGATCGGCAGTGCAGCAGGTAGAATACTTGGAACAGGATCACGGAGGTGACGGCGATGGACTGAGCCTCGGCCAGAGCCGCTGCATGGGTCGCGGCGATGAGGCTGCCGCTGATCGTGCCGATTGAGCGATAGTATTCCCACAGGAAGAGCAGGCATGCGGCCACTGCCATGACGATCGCGACTGAAACTGTCCGAATGCCGACAAAAGTTGAAAAGATCGGCGCATCGCGCCGGCGCGGTTTCCGGTTCATCGCTCCACGGTCCAGCACCTCGAAGGCGATCGGGATCGAGAGGGCCACGCTGGCGATCAGGTTGACCCACAGGATCTGGGTCGGCGACATCGGCAGCAGCAGTTCACGTCCGAGTCCATCCACCTCCACGGTCGGGAAGAAGAACATTCCGCCGGCCAGGATCAGGGCCAACCCGAGATTGGTCGGCAGGATGAAGGCCAGAGCCTTGATCAGATGGTCATAGACCCGCCGCCCTTCTTCGACGGCGGCGGCGATGGAGGCGAAGTTGTCGTCGGCCTGGACAATCTTCGCCGCTTCCTTGGAGACTTCCGTGCCGGTGATGCCCATGGCGTTGCCAATGTCGGCC